>NZ_JAGINT010000001.1:316064-632128 GCF_017876295.1 Kribbella aluminosa
CTTCGCCCGCATCAGCTGCTCGCCGGCCGACGCGTTCGTCGGGTTGCCGGAGCCGCCGACGCTGCGCCAGGTCTGCAGGTCGAACTGGAACAGACCGTAGTAGCCACCACCGTTCACAGCGCGCGGGTTGCCGCTGGACTCACAGTTCGCGACCTGGGCCCAGGCGCCGCTGAGGTTCGCCTTGCCGCCGCCGCCGCCGCCGTTGCTCGCCTGCGGGCGGTCCGCGGAGCGGCTGGTCCGGTTGCTGTCGGACTTCCGCGTCTGGGACTTCGTTGCGCCGTTGTCCGACTTGTAGCTCTCGGACTTCGGGCTGACCTGCGGGGCCTGGTCCTTGCTGGCCGAGCTCTTGACGCCGTCGAGGGTCAGCGTCTGCCCGATCAGGATCAGGTTCGGGTCCTTCAGGTGGTTGAGCTGGGCCAGCTGGTGCCAGTCGGCACCGTTCGCCTGCGCGATCTGCGACAGGGTGTCACCGGACTTGACCGTGTAGTCGGCCGCGAAGGCCGAGGCCGTTCCGACGGCGGTGATGCCGGCTCCCAGACCGGCGATGGAGATGGTTCGGGCCACCCGGCGACTGCTTCGCCGGGCGCGCGCATGTCGAGCCTTGGACATCTGAAATTGCTCCTTGTGAGCTTGGGCATGGTGGAGCACACCAGGCCCCCCGTACAGGGGTGGGGGCACTCGGACCCGTTTCACTGCAGGTAACAGGACAGCGTCCGAATGGTCACGCCCCGGTAACGGCGCGACCTGAGCCATCCTCGGTGAGGTTCTCCGGAAACGCAAGTCCAGATCGGAATCTGCCCCGAATTTTTTCCTCGTCCTGAGGTTCGGAAACCCCAACAACAGAACGGTTTCCGGCTCTGGCAGAGCGATTTCCGAGGCCCTGAGACCGACCGGTTTATCCGTGTTCGAAATAGCGTTCCGGGACCAGTTCCACGGTCAGATTCCGGACCGTTTCACGCTCAGCATCCGGCCAGGACTCCCACACCTCACGGGCCCACCTGAGCAGGGTCGACTCAACCTCGTCGACGCCCCCGGCGGTGAGTACGTCGGACGCCGTCAGGTCGCCGACCTGTGGCGGCGGAACGAGCCGCGGCCAGTCGTCGTACGAGTTCGCCATGATGCCGTGCGCGGTCCGGACGGCGAGGTTCCCGGAGCCGCGTTCGAGGAACATGTAGAGGCCGTTCAGTGCGAACAGCGGGCCGATCCGCGGGGCGTCCGGGTGTACGTGCTGAGCGCCGTACGCGTCGATCCGGAGTTGGTGCAGGTAGCCGAGCCGGGCGGCGTTCCCGACCTCGAAGCCGAGCAGCTCGCCGGACACCTCCGCGCACTCCGTGGTCGCGTTGTACTTCGTCGTACCGGGCCACTCGGTTCGGGGCAGTACGGCGCGGCAGCCTGGACAAACTGTTGACGACTGCGTGTCATCCGGGGAGTTCACTCGTTGATCGAAGCACGGGTACCGCCGCCCGGCACGCGGGTTTTCGGCGCTGGGGGCGGCTGAGGCGACGGATGTAATGGGGGCATGAGCGGTGATCCGAGTGGCTCTCGGCCATCGTGGCACGTTGGTGCGAGGTGCACTGGCCGCGGTGCTGGCAAGGGAGAACGACCTGGACGTGGTGGCTGACGTGGACCGCTCCGAGGACGTGCTCCAGGTGGCGGGCCGGCGTCCGGACGTGTTCCTGCTCGACCCGCAACTGCCCGGCCGGATCCGGATCGAGGAGCTCTGCCGCAAACTCGCCGGCCGTGGCGTGCTGGTGCTGATCGACCACGAGGCGATCCCCGCGACAAGCCTCGCGCTGGTCAAGCAGGCGCCGCGGATCGGGCTGATCGCGACGGATGCCACCACCGACCAGCTGGTCCAGGCGGTCCGCGACGTGGCGAAGGGGCTGCCGGTGGTCGACGTACGGCTGGCTGTGGCCGCTCTGAAGGCCGGGGACAACCCGCTGACGGACCGTGAGTGCGAGGTGCTGCGTCAGGTCACCACCGGAGCGACCGCCCAGGAGGTGGCCCGCACACTCAGCCTCAGCGCCGGCACGGTCCGCAACTACCTGTCCCGGATCCTCACGAAGACAGGTTCGCGAAGCCGCATCGAGGCGATCCGGAAGGCTTACGAGGCCGGCTGGATCTGAGTGCTCGGACTCCAGTTGCCGTGCAGGTCGCGGTACATCCGGGACGTGCGCATCAGCGTCGCGTGGGTACCGAGCGCGGCCTGGTTGCCGTCCAGGACCAGGATGCGGCGGGCGCGCAGCGCGGAGCTGATCCGGTGCGCGATCACGATCAGCGTGCCGGGGCGCTTCGCGAACGCCTCCTCGGCCCGCCGTTCCGCCTCGGGGTCCAGGAAGCAGGTCGCCTCGTCGAGTACGACGAGCGGCGCCGGTGAGAGGTACGCGCGGACCAGCGCGAGCAGCTGCTTCTCGCCGGCGGACAGCTCGCCCGGCTTCACCTCGCCCCGCAGCCCGCCGATCCGCTCGACGAGCTGGTCGGCGCCGACGGTCTTCGCGGCCAGCTCCAGCTGATGCTCTGTTGCGTCTGGCAACAAATAGGCGAGGTTGTCGTGCACTGTGCCGCTGAACACGTACGCCTCCTGCGGAATCAGCACCCGGGCCTGCGCGAGCCGGTCGGTGGTCACCTCGGTCGGCACCGCGCCGCCGAGCAGCACCTGGCCGCCGGTCGGCGCGAGCATCCCGCAGACCAGCCCGGCGAGCGTCGACTTCCCGATACCGCTCGGCCCGACGACGGCCAGGTGCTCGCCCTCGGCGATCGTCAGCTCGAGCTTGTCGAGCACCGGCTCCGCCTTCGGCCCGTACGCGAACGTCAGCCCGCGCAGCCGAACCTGGTATCCGGTGAGGCCGTCGACCGGCCGCGCGCGTTCCGTCGGGGTCGAGGTGTCGAGGATCCGGCCGAGCGTGATCACGTACCGCAGACCGCTGTCGCCTAGCGCGTTCAGCACCGTGTTCAACGCCGGCTGCAGTCCGATCAGTACGTAGGTCAGCCCGCCGAGCAGCGTGCCCGTACTCACACCATGCCCGACCAGCCACGGCCCGGTCGCGAGCAGGATCAGCAACGGCAGCCAGCCTCCGACCGCGAAGCACAAAGTACGCAACGCCGACACCTTCGCCAGCGCCCGCTCGGCCGCCGCGTGTGCCTGGATCGGCTGCTCTGCAAGCCATTCGGCGTACTCCTCGGTCCCGGTCGCGGTGATGTCCCGCACCCCGGCGAACACCATCCCCGCCGACGCCGCCAGCGCCTCGTCCGCGGCCAGCGACGCCCGCACCCGATCCGCCGCCATCCCGAGCACCGCCAACGACAACGCGAACCCGAGCAGGAACGGCGGTACGACGAACGCCGCGACGACCGGCGCCAGCGACAACAACCCCGTGAGTACGCCGAACAACGTCACCGCGAAGCTCCGCAGTACAAGGACCAGTCCCGCGAAGGTGTCACGGACGATCTCGACCTGTCGGTTCAGCCGCACCACGGCCCCGTCGTCACCGGTCCGCAGCGCGCCGCCGACAACTCGCCGTACCAGATCGTCGCGCAACGGCTCGACCAGATCCCCGAGCCGCCCGTACACCTGCCGCGCGCCGGCCGCACCGAGCCCGGCCGTCACCACCAGGCCGCCCAGCCACGCGATCCCCTGCCAGGCATGCCCGCCGAGAAAGCTGTCCGTCGCCCGCGCAACCGCGATCCCGTACACCGCCGTCGGCAGAATCTCCGGAACCGACCACCCGATCAACCCGAGCGTGGCCTTCTTCCGCAGGGCACCTGCGCCGTACGACAGCTCCCGCTTCATCCGAACACAGCTCGGTACGACGTGTTGTGCCAGAGGTCGGCGTGCGGGGCCAGGGCGAGGACGCGGCCGTGGTCCAGCCAGAGGACGAGGTCGGCGCGGGCGGCGGTGGCGGGACGGTGGGTGACGATCAGGCGCGTACGGTACCGGCGGTCCTCGGTGAGGGTGCGGGTGATCTGGCGTTCGGTCGCGGTGTCGAGGCTGGACGTCGCGTCGTCGAGGACGAGCAGCCGGCGGGCCGGCCAGGCGCGGGCGAGGCCCAGGCGCTGGCGTTCGCCGCCGGACATCGGTGCCTTGCGCAACGAGGTGAAGTAGCCGTTGGGCAGCCGGCTGACGAAGTCGTGGGCGTGGGTGGCGCGGGCCGCGGCCAGGGTGCGGACCGGGCTGACCGCGTGCGGGTCGATCGCCTCGCCGACGGTCCGGCCGATCAGCTGCGGACGCTCGAACGCACAGCCGACCGCGTGCCGCAGAACCCGTCGGCTGACGGCCTGCAGCGGTACGCCGTCCAGCGACACCTGTCCGGTCGACGGGTCCCGCAGCCGGGCAGCGACCGCCGCCAGGACGGACTTGCCGGCGCCGCTCGGGCCGACGACCGCGATCGTGACGCCGCCGGGCAGGTCGAGATTCACGTTGTCCAGCAGGACATTCCCGTTCGCGACGACGCTGACTCCGTCGAACGTCAGCTGCCCGGACCCGCGCGGCAGCGACAGCGTGCCGTGCGCGACCGGCTCGATCGCGATCACCTCGGCGGACCGCCGGACGCCTGCCTTCGCGCGGGCGAGCTCGCCGAGGACGCCGGTCAGGTTACCGAGGCCGGCGCCGAGGACGGCGTACTGCGAAGCGGCGAACAGCTCGCCCGCGGTGACGTTGCCGGCTACCAGTTGCAGACCGCCGACGGCCAGTACGGCGACCAGGACGAGTGGGCCGACGACCGCGGCCTGGGCTCCGGAGCGGGCCAGGATCCGCCAGGTGACGACACCGTGCCGGTGCAACTCGGGAAGCAGGCCGAGGACGCGGCGCTCCTCGCGTTCCGTCGTACCGGCGGACTGGATGGTGCGGATGCCGGTCAGCGACTCGGACAGCAGCGCCGCGATCCGGCCTTGGGTCTCCTGGTAGGCGAGGCTGACGTCGGCGGTGCGCTTCGCGAAGGTCCAGAGCACCAGGATCACCAGCAGTACGCCGCCGAAGAACGCGGCCGCGAGCCACGGGTCGATGACGGCCAGCAGGACCAGACTGCCGAGCGGGGGAGCGATCGCGGCGATCGCCGTCACCGCGGCCGGTCCGGCTTGTGCGGCGTCGGTGGCGTTCGCCGAGACGCGCGTGACCAGGTCGCCGGTCTCGAAGTCACGGGAGCCGTCCGGGCCGCCGCGGACGACGTGCCGGACCAGGCGGTTCCGCAGCCAGGCGGTCGTCTCCGCGACACAGGCGGCGCCCGCGAACGCGTCGACGATGCTGGCCGCGATCCCGAGCCCGATCAGCGAGGCCGCGACGATCAGCCAGCGGGCGTACCCGTCACCGGCCACGATCGAGTCGACCGAACGTCCGAGAATCGTCGGCAGCGCCAACGTCACACCACTGCCGATCAGCGCGTTCAGCCCGATCAACGGAAGCCAGCCGCGCCCGTGCTTGGTCACCTCGCCAAAGCTGGTCATCGGGAGCACCAGCCCGATGACCCGCCGCGACGGAGTCGCGGCATGTGCACAGTCATGCGTCGAGTCCCGTCTGGTCGGCGAGAAAGGCGAGGATGTCGGCGGCGAGGCTGATGCCGCCGGTGGTGTGGCCGGCATTCTGCTCGAAACGCAGCAGGATCGGACGCGGGCCGGCGGTCGCGTGCTGCAGCGCCGCCGTCATCTTCCTTGCGTGCAAGGGATCCACGCGGGTGTCGTTACCGAATGCGGTCAGCAGCACCGCCGGGTACTTCACGCCGTCGACGACGCGGTGGTACGGCGAATAGGCGAGCAGGTTCCGGAAGTCGCCGGCGTCCTGCACCGAGCCGTACTCCGACGTCCAGCGGTCGCCGAGCCCGGAGAGCTCGTAGCGGATCATGTCTGTCAACGGCGCCGAGCAGACCGCGGCCGCGAACAGCTCCGGCCGCTGGGTGAGCGCGGCGGCGGTGAGCAGGCCGCCGTTCGACTCGCCGCAGATCGCGAGCTGGTCCGCGGTGGTCCAACCGTCGGCGATCAACTGCTCCGCTGCGGCGATGAAGTCGTCGAAGACGCGCTGCTTGTCATGGCGGGTGCCGGCGGGGATGTTCGCGGTCACGAAACACCCGCCCGCCTCCACCCACGCCAGCGCGAACGCGGAGTACGTCGGCGTCAGCTCCTGCCCGAAACCGCCGTACCCGTAGAGGATGGTGGGTCCCGGCTTGCCGATCACGTTCAGCTCGACATTGTGTCTTTCGACAGGCGCGGACACCGGGTGCTCAGTCGGGTCGTAGCAGCGGACGATCGGCGGTGTCACGCTGTCCGTGTAGGTGTACCAGGCCCGGTTGCCGTCGGCGCTGAGCGATCCGACCGATCCGTACCCCGGGAGGCCGACAGTGCCTCGACCTTCGCCGGTCAGCCGGTCGTGCACGGTGATCTCGGTGGCCGTGCTCACCAGCACGACGTCGTCCAGGATCGCCAGGCCGGTCAGCGGCTGCTCCGGCTCGAGGTAGTCGTGCCAGACCGTCGGCGCGGCCGGGTCGCCGACGCAGATCCGCCCGGCCGTCACGACGTACAACCGGCCGTCCGGGCCTACGGACATGATCGTTGTGCCCGTGGTCGGGATGTGCTTCGGCGCCGGGTCGGCGGTGAGGTCCTGGAACCACAGGTCACTCGCCGTACAGATCGTCAGCCAGCGTCCGTCCGCGCTGAGCTCCAGCCCGTACGTCGCCTCGTCCGCGAGGACCGTGGTGTCGTCGAGGTTGCCCAGCGAGTGCCGTCGTACCTGACGGAAACGGACGTAGTAGAACGTGCGGTTGTCCGGGAGCCAGGCCACGGGGGAGTACCGGCAGCCGTCGATCGGGCCGTCGATCAGCTGGCCGCTGCCGACGTCGAGCACGGACAGCGTCGACTGCTCGGTGCCGCCGCGGGACAGCTGGAACGCGACCTTGCTGCCGTCCGGTGACGGCTGCCACGCGTCGAGCGTGGTCAGACCGCTCGGGTCCAGCTGCCGTACGTCGATCAGCGGCGTCTCGTCGGCGAACAGTACGGCGTGCCGCCCGGCCTCGCGGCGCAGGGTGAAGCAGCGGCCGCCGCGCCGGACCGGCGTGGACATGCTGCTGACGGCGGACAGCGCCCGGACACAGTTCTTCCAGCGGAACCTGGTGCTCAGCGAAGCGGCGTACGTCAGCCACAACTCGTCCTGGTCCCGCAGCCACGCCTCGGCAGCCGACGGGTCCTCGAGCCGGCGGTACGGATCCGCAACGGTAGTGCCGTGCACCTGCTCCTCGAGCGTCAGACGCTCGGCGCATGGATAAGTCTGCACGGAATCGATCACCTCACTTCTCCCCTCTCCCACCAACACAACGAGCCCACCGGCCCGGAGCTACCCGGAGACAGGTCGGCCCTGAGCGGGAATCCCCACCCAGGGCCTCACTAACCTGGCATAACAGGTGCCGTGTATCAGTGGCAGAGCAGAAGGCTCAGGTTGCTCGGGGTCTGCGAAGCGCAGCCCAGCACGGTCAGCGTGGAGCCGCCGTGGTGGTGGCCGTGGTGGCCGTAACCCGGGGTCTCGAGGCCCTGAAGGTCGAGAAGTGCCATGTTCTTACACCTCCTTCGGTGCAGTTCGTCGGGATGAGAACTCGGACCACTGGGGAGGTCCGAGGAACGGGAGGGACATCGGCGCATGGTCCGCATGGTCCGCATGGTCCGCATGGTGCAGCGCCGTACCCAAGGCCAGCAGTACGCCGGCCGATCCGGTCGCCAGGTCCATCGAGAGACGGAGCAGCTGGTTGCCTGGGTACGCGAGACCGCCCGCGAACGGCATCGCGTGCCAGCCGAGCCCGTGCACCAGGTCATGGACAGTGTCATTCAGAGGCGTATCACCGAGCGCAGCGGCCGTGAGGAGAACTCCGGCGCGACCCATGAACAGGCCGGGCTGGACGTAGTACGAACAGTGCGTGACCCGCTTGAGCTCGTCGAGGATCGTGCTGAGCTCGTCGGACGGACGGTGGCGCAGATATCTCTCCAGGACGAGCGCGATACCGGCCGAGCCTTCTTCGAGGTACGGCAGCGTCCGCCAGCCCTGGTTGACCTGACGCATGCCGTCCTCGGTGAGCACGGTCCGCTTCAGGTCCTGCCGGAGTGCGATCTCCGCGAGGTCGAGCAGACCGGTGTCCCCGAGCCGCTCGAACGCGTCGAGGAACAGCAGCGCCGGCCCGGACGCTCCGTACATCAGCCCGGCCCGCGCGTACTGCCCGCCGCTGATCTCCGGTACGTCGGCCTCGAGGCGATCCGCCACCAGGTCGAGGACCCGGACGGCCTGCGCGCGAAGTGCCGGCTCGGTGTCGAAGTGCAGCAGGTTCAGGCCGATCCCGGCGAGGCCGGAGTGCAGCCCGAGCTCGCGGGTGCTCCAGTCGTCGGCGAGGGTACGGTCGACCAGGTCCAGCGCGTCCTGGCGGTGCCCGAGCTCGTCGAGTACGTGCGCGACGCCGTGCAGCCCGTCGTACAGCCCCGGCCCGGCCGCGGTGTCGAAGGCCCGCTTCCGGAGCCATTCGTCGTACTCGGGGAAACGCCCGGCGCCGGTCTTCGCGAGCGCGTACAGCACACCGGCCGCACCCGTCGCCAGGTCGATCCCGCCGCCGTCGCGGAACTGCGCGATGTCGCCGGGGAACAACCGGTCGGTGCGCTCCGGTGTAGCACTCGCGACGATCGACCGGGCGAGCGCCGCGCGGACGTCGGTCCACTCGGCCTTGCCGGGCAGTGCCAGGTCTGAGAGGTCGTTGGTGGTGCCCGTCCCGACGATCGTACGGACGGCCCCGTCGAGCGTCGCGCGCGGCACCGGGAAGGTCTCCGCGATCATGTCCGCGAGCTGGAACGCCTTACCGGGATGGAGATTCAGCAGAATGGTCGCCTGCGGCGCGTAGACGCCGAGCGCGATACAGGCGAGCGCGTACCGGTCGACGTCGACGCCCTGCCGGTCCTGCGGTGCGGCGTACCCGGGGTGGGCCAGCGTCGACCGCGCCTTGTCCTCCGCCTTGGTCGCGACCTCGAAGTCGATCAGCGTGAGCTTGCCGTTCACGTCGAGCAACAGGTTGTCCGGGTGCAGGTCGCAGAACACCACGCCGCGCTCGTGCAGCTGCCCGACGGCCTCGCCGACCTTGGCGACCATCGCGGTCGCCCAGTCGGCGTACTCGGCCTTCTGAGTTTCGGTCGCGTCCGGGTGCGTGAGCGGATACCGGCGTACCAGCTCGCGTTGCAGCGACACCGAGTCGATGTGCTCCTGGACGAGGAAGTGGTGCTCGCCCAGCTGCAGGTAGTCGTGGGTCTTCGGCACCGCGTCGAGGCCCTCGAGCTGCTCGAGGATGTCGCGCTCGTGGGCGATCCGCGTCACGGCGTCCCGGCCGGCCAGGTCCAGCCCGGCGTACGGCCGGCCTTCCTTGAGTACGACGCGGGCGCCGGACTCGGTGTGGTGGCCGAGGTACACGCCGCCGCCGTTCGAGAACTGGATGACGCCGTCGATCGTGTACGCGAGGTCGTTGGTGGTGACCGCGTTGCGGGCGTCCAGGTGCGGCTGCAGGAAGTCCGGGAGCCGCATCCACGGCGGCGTGACGAAGGTCGGGCCGCGGTGGTCCGGGACGAGGTTGCCGTGCACGTCCTCGATCGCCAGCACGCGCTCGCCGGTCGGGGACAGGCAGTAGCGGCTGACGAAAGCGCCGTACCGGACGAACAGCGGTCCCTCGGCGTAGCGCAGATCGCTCAGGATATAAGGGCCTTCGACGCCTCGCAGTACGTCGTCGAGCTCCTTGAGGACCAGCTCGAGCTGCGCGTCGTCGGTCGGGTAGATGGTCACCAGCTTGCCGCTCGACCCGCGGGGAGCGGCCTTCGAGTTCGTCATCACCAGGACGGCCTCGTTGCGCAGGAACTTGAACGCGATGCCGCGCGGGACGCAGTACTCCCAGACCGCGGCGAGCGTTCGCTCGACGTCGTGCAAGCGCGCCGAGACGTGGATCTTCCAGCCCTGCGCGGGCAGCCGCAGGTCGTCGGGTGCGTAATGCATCCACTGCTCGCCCGGCACGTGCTGCCATCCGTCCGGGACCGGTCGCTGCGTGATCGCGAAGTCCGGATACGCGGCACCCCGGTTGGCCGGCGTCTCGTAGAAATGCCGATCCGCGAGGCAGTAGAACTCGTAACTCTCGTGCATGACTGTCCGACCCCCCTTTCGTGGTGCCCCACAAATCCTGAAGGTCTTTCAGTCCTTGGCGTAGTGCACTCTGTCATCACTCGCATGTGAAGAACGCATGCACTACGAGTGAGTAACTAAACACTCTTCGTTACAGTCTGCCCCCCTTGAGCGTGGAACCCGCCGTAACAACATGTCAATCCATCCCGAACCCATCACAACCCGTAACTTCCCCAGTCCCACGTCGTAGCTCGCGGTCGCCGGGCCTCGAGTCGTGGCGTTTGGCTGGAGCCCTCGACCGCGAGTCGTGGATCGGGGTCGCGGGCTACGGCGTGTCGCTCGCCGAATCCCACGACTCGACGAACAGATCGGTGCGCGGCGACAGGTAGAGCGCCAGCGGGACGCTGTACGTGCGGGCGCGGTCACGCTCAGGTGCACTAACCTGCCGCCGGACATGGCCTGTACGCCGGCACGCCGGCACGCCGGCACGCCCCGCGACATCCGGACCGCGCCATCCCACCCATACATCAGTCAGAAGATCCCCTTTGGGGTGTGTGCGCATCTCAGAGCTGTGAGGCCGAGATCCGGCTTTCCGGACGCGGGGCGCACTACAGGCGTCCCAGAATCTCCGCCCGGAGGGCCTCGAAACCCGCCATCTGCTTCTTGACGAAAATGACGCTGTTCTCGCCCTTCCCGATGCTGGCGCGTGTTCGTGCTTACACGGGGTAGGTGTGGACCTCGGTGGCTTTGAGGGTGGTGTGGAGGCGCTGGCCGGGGGTGAGGCGGAGGTCGGCCACTGCGGCGGGGGTGATGTCTGCGAGGAGATCGGCGGGGCCGGCGGGCGCGGCGTCCAGACGGATGCGGACCGTGTGTGCATGCTGTTCGATGCCGGTGACAACGGCCGGCCAGGTGTTGCGGGGGCTGCCGGCGGGTGCGGTCGGGTAGAGGCTCACCGCGGTCGGCGGGAAGGCCACGTGGACCGCTCCTGTTGCCGGCTCCGCGAGCGTGATGGAGCCGCCTTCGGCCAGCGTGACGGTGGTGCCGGCCGCGGTGCCCTGGTAGAGGTTGAGGCCTACGAGCTGGGCTACGTAGTCGGTGCGTGGACGGTGCGCAACCTCGGTGGGTTTGCCTTCCTGGACCAGCTGGCCGTTCTCGATGATGACCAGGCGGTCTGCGAGCACCATGGCGTCCAGGGGGTCGTGTGTGACCAGCAGGGTGCGGCCCTCGAAGCGGGAGAGGTGCTGGCCGAGCTCCGCGCGGACGTGCAGCGTCGTACTGGCGTCCAGTGCGGCCAGGGGCTCGTCGAGGAGTAGCACCTCCGGCTCTGTGGCCAGGGCTCGTGCCAGCGCTACCCGTTGGGCCTGACCGCCGGACAGCGCGCGGGGGCGGGTACGGGCGTACTCCGACAGGCCGACGATCTCCAGCCACCGGGCAGCCTCCGTACGGGCAGTCTGCTTCTCCACGCCGCGGGCACGGAGACCGAACGCGACGTTCTCCAAGGAACTCAGGTGGTTGAACAGCAGGTAGTCCTGGAACACCACGCCGATCGGCCGACGGTCCGGCGTACGGAAGGTACGCGGCGGCGCGTCCCACACATCGGAGTCCAGTGCGATGCGTCCACCGTCCAGTGCGAGTAGCCCGGAGATCGCACGCAGAGCGGTGGTCTTGCCGGCGCCGTTCGGTCCAAGAAGCGCGACAACCTCACCCGGCTCGACAACCAGGTCCAGGGCGAGGCCAAAGGCGCCGCGGCGTACTCGCAGGTCGGCGTGCAGGGTCATCGCAGCCCACTGATCCAGCGCTCGCGCAGCGACGCCAGTACGACGACCGAGACGAGCAGGAGGACCAGACTGAGTACGACGGCGATGTCGGGGTCGGTCTCCAACGCCAGGTAGACGGCGAGCGGCATGGTCGTCGTACGCCCCGGGAAGTTGCCCGCGAACGTAATAGTGGCGCCGAACTCGCCCAGCGCCCGCGCCCAGCACAACACCATGCCGGCAACCACACCCGGCGCGATCGACGGCAGCGTCACGCGCCGGAACGTCGTCCAGCGGCCCGCCCCGAGTGTCGCGGCCGCCTCCTCGTACCGCGGGTCCGCTGCGCGCAGGGCACCCTCCACCGAGATCACCAGGAACGGCATGGCCACGAACGCCTCAGCGACGACCACACCGGCCGTTGTGAACGGCAAGGAGATCCCGAACCAGGAGTCGAGGTACTGACCAACCAGCCCACGTCGCCCGAGCACCAGCAGCAGAGCAACACCGCCGACGACCGGCGGTAGAACCAGGGGCACTGTTACGAAGGCCCTGATGACACTGCGCCCCGGCAGGCCGCCTCTGGCGAGCAGCCACGCCAGCGGGACGCCCAGCAGTACACACAATGCAGTTGCGGAGGTAGCGCAGACCAGTGACAGCCGCAGCGCTTGCCAGACGTCAGCGCTGAACAGCCGCGCCGGGAGCGTCGACCAGGGAGCCTGCGTGAGCAGACCGATCAGCGGGACGAGAAGGAACGCCAGTCCGAGCAATGCAGGTAGCAGGAGTGCGAGGGGCAGTCGCCCTGTCGTACTCCTGCCACGGCGGCTCACGGTGCGTCGAAGCCCGCGGCGGTCAGGACCGCCTTGCCCTTGTCCGACAGCACGTAGTCGACGAACGCCTTCGCACCGTCGGGGTTCGGTGCCTTGGTCAGCGTGGCGATCGGATACTCGTTGACCGCCTTGCTCGCCTCCGGGAACTCGATGCCCTCGACCTTGTCCTTGGCCGACAGTACGTCGGTCTTGTAGACCAGGGCCGCGTCGACCTCGTCGAGGCTGACCTTGGTGAGTGCCGCCTTCACGTCCTTCTCCAGGGTGTCCGGCTGGGCGGTGAGCCCGGCGGCCTTGAACACCTTCTGCGCGGCCGCACCGCACGGCACCTCAGGGGCGCACAGGGCGATCTTCTTGCTCTTGTCGGTGAAGTCCTTCAGGCCGGTGATGTGGCCCGGGTTGCCCTTCGGTACGGCGATCTCCAGGGTGTTCTTCACGAACGTGGTCGGCGTGTTCCTGTCCGTCACCTGGTCCATGTTCTTCGGCGCGGCGGAGGCGAACACGTCGGCCGGCGCGCCCTTGTTGATCTGCTGCGCGAGCGCCGAGCTGGCGTCGAAGCTGAAGGTCACCTTCACGCCGGGGTGCGCGGCCTCGAAGTCCTTGCCCAACTGGGTGAACGTCCCGGTCAGCGACGCGGCGGCGAACACGTTGATCTCACCGGACAACGACGGCGTACCGGAGGCCGAGGGCGACGTGGACGAGGCCGGAGTGTTGCTCCCGCACCCGGCGAGGGCGAAGGCGGCGACAGCAGCCAGGGCGGCGAACGCGGTACGGCGGAACATCAGGCCTCCGGGATCTCGACGACGACATGGGTGGACTTGATCGAGGCGACCGCGATCACGCCGGGCTCCAGTCCGAGCTCGTCGGCGGCCTCGCGGCTCATCAGCGACACGACCCGGAACGGCCCGGCCTGCAGCTCGACCTGCGCCATCACACCGTCCTTGAGCACCCGGGTGACGATCCCGCGCATCCGGTTCCGCGCCGAGGCGGCGGTGGTGTTCCCGGGCTCCGGGGAGTCCGCCAGCTCCTGGGCGAACACGGCGAGCGCTTGCCCGGCGATCGCCATCCGGCCGTTCTCCTGCTGCGACGGCAGCCGGCCCTGATCGATCCAGCGGCGCACCGTGTCGTCACTGACGCCCAGGAGCGCGGCCGCCTCACTTACCCGCAAACTCGGCACGGTAGACAGCATACTTCCGCGGATACGGATTGATGCCAGCTTTTCCACAGTCACGGATCGGTGACGGAAAGTGGGGGTGAATCCTCGTAAGTTAAAGGGCATGAGGACAACGGCGATGCGAGACCACCTGGACGGGCCGCACAAGGCGGCGCGGGACGCCGTGCGGGCCGCCTTGGCCGCGCACGCCGAGATGAAGGACCTGGCGGTGCAGTTGCCGCCGGACGAGTACCGGGACAAGGTTCTCGAGCTGTTGCTGGAGTCGGCCGCGGCCGGGCTGCCCGCGCGCGGATACCCGAAGGAGTACGGCGGGGCGGCGGACCTCGGCGGCTTCATCGCGGCCTTCGAGACACTGGCCTTCGGCGACCTGTCGCTGATGGTCAAGGCCGGTGTGCAGTTCGGGCTGTTCGCCGGCGCGATCCTGCACCTCGGCACCGAGCGGCACCACGAGCGGTATCTGGCGGACGCGATCAGCGGGCGGCTGCTCGGCTGCTTCGCGATGACCGAGACCGGCCACGGGTCGAATGTCCAGGCTCTCGGCACGACGGCGACGTACGACGGGGTGACGGGAGAGTTCGTCGTGCACACGCCGACCGGTGCGGCGCGCAAGGACTACATCGGGAACGCGGCCCGGCACGGGCGGATGGCGGCCGTGTTCGCGCAGCTCGTGGTCGGCGGCGAGAGCCATGGGGTGCACTGCCTGCTGGTCCCGATCCGGGACGCCGACGGCGCGGTGCTGCCCGGCGTGACGCTGTCGGACTGCGGACCGAAGCTCGGGCTGAACGGTGTGGACAACGGGCGGATCGTCTTCGACCACGTCCGGGTGCCGCGGGACGCGCTGCTGGACAGGTATGCCCAGGTCGATGCTGACGGCAACTACAGCAGCCCGATCGAGAACCCGGACCGACGGTTCTTCACGATGCTCGGGACGCTCGTGCAGGGCCGGGTGTCGGTCGGTGGCGCGGCGATCAACGCGAGCAAGGTGGCGCTCACGATCGCGATCCGGTACGGCGCACAACGCCGGCAGTTCGGGGCGCCGGGGAGCAGCGAGGAGACCGTGCTGCTCGACTACCGGATGCACCAGCGCCGACTGTTGCCGCTGCTCGCCCGGACGTACGCGCTGCACTTCGCGCAGGCCGAGCTGGTCGAGGAGTTCGCCCGGGTGTTCACCGACGATCGCGGAGAGCACGACAGGCGGGCGCTGGAGGCTCAGGCGGCCGGGACGAAGGCACTCGGCACCTGGCACGCGACCGAGACGATCCAGCTCTGCCGGGAGGCCTGCGGCGGAGCGGGCTACCTCTCGGAGAACCGGCTGGCCACGCTGAAGGCGGACACCGACGTCTTCACCACCTTCGAGGGCGACAACACCGTCCTGCTGCAACTGGTGGCGAAGGGCCTGCTGACCGACTACCGGCGGTCGTTCGGCGAGCTGGACCCGTTGGGTACGGCGCGGTTCGTGGCGGCGCAGGCGGTGGAGATCGCGGTCGAGAAGGCGGCGCTCCGCCCGTTGATCGAGCGGCTCCGGGACGTCGTACCGAACCGGAGCGACGCCGGGGATCCGGACGCCGGGCTGCGGGACGACGCCTACCACTCGGGACTGCTCCGCTATCGCGAGGAGCACATGCTGTCCGGGGTGGCGCGGCGGCTGAAGGCCGGGGTCGACGCCGGGGACGATGCGTTCGACGTGTTCAACCGGTGCCAGGACCACGTGATCGCGGCCGGCCGGGCGCATGTGGACCGGGTGGTGCTGGAGGCGTTCCAGTCCGCCGTGCAGAACGCGCCGGACGAGATCCGGCCGGCGCTGCAGGACCTGTACGACCTGCATGCCCTGGTGACGATCGAGTCGGAGCGCGCCTGGTACCTCGAACACGGCCGGCTCTCACCGGGCCGCTCGAAGGCGATCACCGCCCTGGTCAACGAGCTGTGCGCGGTAATCCGCCCGGTCGCGGTCGACCTGGTCGACGCGTTCGGCGTACCGGGCGCGGCGGTGGATGTGCCCATCGTTGTACCGTCACTGCATGAGTGAGTCGATCGAACCCGCGTCGGCTGCCGAGGCCGCCCGTGAACTCGCCCGGGTGTTGCTGGAGCAGGCGGATGCTCTGGACCTGCACGACCTGCGGGCGACCGCCGCGATCGAGAGCGTCCGGGTGCAGGCCCGGGCGCTGGCGGACGCCGTACACGAACGCGGATGGGGCGACATCTTCCTCGGGATCGACTCGTACGACCGCGACGAGCTGGACGACCTGCCCCTCGGCCCCGACGACTTCGACGATCCCGCCGACTACCGGGAGATCGTCGAGGGCAACGCACTGGACGACCTGGACGATCTCGAGGAGCCGCTGCTACCGGAGAACGGCCTGCGGCTCAGCTACCAGGCGCGCTACGACTACGTGGTGACCGACCCGGACGCCTTCGTGCGGTACGTGCGCAGCCGGGCGGAGGACGCCCCGGACGACGCGCTGACCGACGACGCCGTCGACGACATCGAGGACGCCCAGTCGGCGTTCGAGCTGCTCTGCTACCTGGACGGCATGGGCTCGAAGGCGTACGAGTCGTTCGGCCTGATCCCGGGCGGCGGCGAGGAGTCCCACAAGATCGTCCAGTTCTCCCTCTGGGACCTGGACCCGACCCGGCGCGACGACACCTACCCGTACTGAAACCTGCCCGAACCGGAACCTGCCCGAACCGGAAAACCGCCCGCTGTGCTGGTCCCCAGCAGCACCAGTACAGCGGACGGTCTCCAGAAAGAAACGCCGACCGCGTCGGGTGTTGGTCGCCACCTCACTGGCGACCAACACCCCACCGACACGGTCGGCGTCCTGCTGTTGCCCCGAGAGGGCAGTGGCCCGAAGGAGGGCGGGCCCGAGACCCATTCCGCGGCCGGCAGGGGAGGTACAGTCCGGTCGCGGACGGGAGTGCATCGGAACCACCTGGACCCAGTACCGGCGACCCGTCCGTCGCCGACATGAGAAAACTGTCATGCGGCCCGGGGTACCGGGAATCCTCCGGTTCAAACATTTGCATTGCCTTTGAAGTAAGCAACGCTCAGTAAAACTTCCTTCACTTTCCGTAGATATGTTGCCTGCTGCAACAACAATGCTCTGGGCAAGTGGTCAGACTTTCAGCAGCTCGACGACCGCCTGCACCCGCCGGGGGGCGTCGTCGCCGGTCAGGCGAGTTCGAGCTCGGTCGCCGGGCGGGCCGGGACCTCGCCGTACGTCGTGGTGCGCTGCCGCGCCGGGCGGCCGGCGGCGTCCGCCATCGCGGTGAGTTCGGCGATCGACTTGCGGCTGCCGTGCTTGGAGCCGGCCATCCGGCTGATGGTCTCCTCCATCAGCGTGCCGCCGATATCGTTCACGCCGCCGTTCAGGACCGCGACGCAGCCGTCGACGCCGAGCTTCACCCAGGAGCACTGGATGTTGTCGATCCGGCCGTGCAGCATGATCCGCGCCATCGCGTGCACTGCCCGGTTCTCGTCGTACGTCGGGCCGGGGCGGGCGATGCCGGCCAGGTAGATCGGCGAGTTCTGGTGGATGAACGGCAGCAGCACGAACTCGGTGAAGCCGCCGGTCTGGTCCTGCACCGCCGCGATCGTGCGCAGGTGCTGCACCCAGTGGTGCGGGGCGTCCACGTGGCCGTACATCATCGTCGAGCTGGACGGCAGGCCGACGCGGTGCGCGGTACTGATCACCTCGATCCAGCTTGCCGTCGGCAACTTTCCCTTGGTGAGGATCCAGCGGACGTCGTCGTCGAGGATCTCGGCCGCGGTACCCGGGATGCTGTCCAGGCCGGCCTCCTTCACCGAGATCAGGAACTCCTCGATGGACAGGCCGGTACGGACCGAGCCGTTGATGATCTCCATCGGCGAGTAGGCGTGCACGTGCATGTCCGGGACCCGGTCCTTCACCGCGCGGACCAGGTCGGCGTACGCCGTACCGGGGAGGTCGGGGTGGATACCGCCCTGCATGCAGACCTCGGTCGCGCCGATCACCCAGGCTTCCTCGGCGCGCTGCCCGACCTCGTCCATCGAGAGCGAGTAGGCGTCGGCGTCCGTACGCCGCTGCGCGAACGCGCAGAACCGGCAGCCGGTGTAGCAGACGTTGGTGAAGTTGATGTTCCGGTTCACCACATACGTGACGTCGTCCCCGACCGTCGCCTTCCGCAACCCGTCGGCAATCCGCGCCAACTCGTCCAGCGCAGCCCCGCTGACCGTCATCAGAGTCAACGCCTGCGCGTCCGAAAGCCCCGCCGGATCCCGCTCCGCCGCAGACAGCGCAGCCTTCACCTCAGCCGAGATCCGCTCCGGAGCGACCCCTCCCCCCAAGGAGGAGTGGGCGTCGCCCGCGGCAAGGGTCCCCCCGCCGGGAGCGGCTGCTGTCTCGGGGGAGGTGGCGGCGGCATTCGCTCCGAGGGAGGGGGCGCCGCCCGTAGCCTCCGTCCCCCCAGCAACTGCGGCTGCTTCGGTGGTGCGGCGGGCGGCTACGTCTTCTCGGAGGGCGTCCCAGTCGCCGTAGGCGGCGTCGAAGTCGGAGCGGGTTTCGGTCCGGCGGCCTTCGGTGTCGATGGCTGTGTGCAGGTCGGTGCGACCGACGCTGTCCCAGCCGCCGTCCGGCTCCTGCCACGGGAGGCCGACGGGCATGGCGGACTCGTCGGCCAGGCCGGTTTCCGGGTCGACGAGCGCCTCGACGTGGGCGATCAGCCGCGGGTCGAGCCACGGCTCGCGCAGGTACTCCGGGTGCGCGGTCAACCGCTCCCGCAACACGAACCCGGCGTCGGCGGTCACCTTCGCCAGGTCGTCGATCTGCGGCCACGGCCGCTCCGGATTCACGTGATCGGGCGTCAACGGCGACACCCCACCGAAGTCGTCGACGCCGGCATCCAGCAACAGCCGGCACTCACCCAGATCGACGAGGTTCGGCGGCGCCTGCACCCGCACCCGCGACCCGAGCACGATCCGCGTCGTGGCGATCGCCGCCAGCCACTCGTCCAGCGGTACGTCGGCGTCGTTGCGCATCGCGGTGTCCGGCTTCACCCGGAATCCCTGGATGATGATCTCCTGCAACCCGTTGTACTGCCGCGCGATCTTCCGCAGCGCGAAAATCGATTCCGCACGTTCCGAAAGCGTTTCCCCGATCCCGATCAGCAGCCCGCTGGTGAACGGCACGTTCGACCGCCCGGCGTCCTCCAGCACCCGCAGCCGGACCGCCGGGTCCTTGTCCGGCGACCCGAAGTGCGGCTGGCCCTTCTCCTCGAACAACCGCCGCGACGTGGTCTCGAGCATCATCCCCATGCTCGGCGCGACCGGCTTCAACCGCTGCAGGTCCTGCCACGACATCACGCCCGGGTTCAGGTGCGGCAGCAACCCGGTCTCCTCGAGCACCCGGATCGCCATCGCCCGTACGTAGTCCAGCGTGCTGTCGTACCCGGCCTCCTCCAGCCACGTCCGCGCCGCGTCCCACCGCTGCTCCGGCGCGTCCCCGAGCGTGAACAGCGCCTCCTTGCAGCCCATCGCCGCACCCTGCCGCGCGATCTCCAGCACCTCGTCCGGCGACAGGTACGGCGCGTGCACCCGGCCCGGCGTGGTGGCGAACGTGCAGTAGTGGCAGCGGTCCCGGCACAGCCGCGTCAGCGGGACGAAGACCTTCTTCGAGTACGTGATCACGCCCGGCCGGCCGGCGTCGGCCAGGCCCTGGTCGCGGACCCGGGCCGCGGTCGCCATCAGCGCGGTCAGCGCGTCGCCGCTCGCGCCGAGCAGCACCTCCACCTCCGCCGGGTCGAGGGTCTTGCCGTCGTCCGCGCGCTTCAGGGCGCGTCGCATCGCAGTCGTCAGTTCAGTGGCCACGGAATCCGAGCCTAAGTTGCGGAAAACGGTTGATCCCGCGATTCCGGGCACCAAAATCAATCCGTACGGACGTCCTGATAGTTTGCTGTTCGTGCAGGTCAGACAGGGTGCCGACGGCCGCCGCAGGCGCGGTGAGCAGCGCCGGAGCGAGCTGCTGACAGCAACCCTGTCCGTGATAGAACGCGACGGAGTCGCAGGTGTGAGTCATCGCGCGGTGGCCGCCGAGGCCGATGTCTCGCTCGCCTCGATCACCTACCACTTCCCGACCCTGGACGCCCTGCTGGTCGCGGCGCTGCAGTCGGCCGCGGAGGATCTCGCCGTCGAACTGGACGGCCGGGGGAGCGAGCTGGGAGCCCGCCCGGCCGACGAGCTGGCCCGGCTGATCGAGCACAGCGTCGTACGGCGGCGTGGCCGGACGCTGGCGCTCTACGAGCTGTACCTGTACGCGGCGCGGCGGCCCGAGCTGCGGGAGTCGGCGCGCGCGTGGCTGGAACCGTTGACCGAGATCGCGCGGACGTTCACGGCCGATCCGGAGAAGGCCCGCCTGCTGGTCGCGGCACTGGACGGCCTGCTGATGCAGGCGCTGATCGGCGCGCGGAAGGTCGACCGGCGAGAGCTCGCGGCCCTGCTCGAGGTGCTGAGGTAGCGCGGGAGCTACCCGCGGCCGGGTGCGCAGGCCAGCGTACGGCGCGGCTCCGGGCGGTTGGCTGGACGAATGCTGAGGTTGTCTGTCGGAGCGCTACGCACCAGGTGGCAGCTGTTCGCGGGTGCGGTGGTGGCCGTTGCGCTCGGGGTCGGCCTGGTGCAGTCGGATCTGCAGTTGCTCGCGGCCACCGATCACCCGGTACTTCCGGCCGCGCTGTCGGCGTACCAGCGGGCACAGGTCCGCGAGGGGTACGTCGGCGCCGCGACACTGCTCGGAATGTCGGTCATGCTCGCCGT
The DNA here is from genome assembly GCF_017876295.1 of Kribbella aluminosa. Taxonomy (NCBI): domain Bacteria; kingdom Bacillati; phylum Actinomycetota; class Actinomycetes; order Propionibacteriales; family Kribbellaceae; genus Kribbella; species Kribbella aluminosa. Next base: position 336,712 of record NZ_JAGINT010000001.1, read on the forward strand.
TTTCCTGAGTGTGTTCATCGTCAGTACGACGTTCGGGTTCATGACCGTGCAGCGGCGGCGTGAGTTCGGGCTGCTCCGGCTGGTCGGGGCGCAGCGCGGCTACCTGTGCGTGATGGTGGTGGTCGAGGCCGCGCTGCTCGGGGCGGTCGGCAGCGTGCTCGGCGTACCGCTCGGAGCGCTGGCGACCTGGGCACAGTCGTGGCTGCTGGTCGAGCTGGGGATGCTGCCGTCCTGGTTCGACGCGCCGTGGGACCAGGGTGCGGTGTGGGCCGCGATGATCGTCGGCATCTGTACGGCGTTGGCCGGCGTACTCGCCGCCGCCTGGCGGGCGTCGCGGATCAGACCGCTGGAGGCCGTCGTCGAGGGACGGTCGGCGCTCCGGGTGATGACGGGATGGCGGTGGTTCTGGGGCCTGTCGGCCGCGTTCTGCACGATACTGCTGGTGATCGTGGCGCAGGCGGCGCGGGATCTGGTCGCCGGGTTGTTGATCGGGCTGGTCGTGATGATCAGCGGGTCCGTCGCGTTGAGCCAGCTGAGCCCGGTCGTCGTACCGCTGATCGGCCGGCTCCCCGCGGTCGTTGTCCGCGGCAACTTGATCGCCGACCTCGCGCGGGCCGGCGTCCTGCACGCGGTACGCCGGAGTGCGGCGACCGCGGCGCCGTTGATCGTGCTGGTCGGCCTGGTGGTCGGGATGTGGGGCACGTTCGGGTCGCTGGCGAAGGCGGTCGGCGTCGAGCAGCAACGGCTGATCACCGCCGACGTCGTCCTCGACCACCCGGTCGCTCCCGGTCCGGGGATCGCGGCCGCGTCGGTGCAGACCGCCGTACCGATCGTCGTGACGCGCGGACGGAAAACGGTGTACTCCGAGGCGATCGGGATCGATCCGGCGGCGTACCGGGCGACGCACAAGCTGCGCCCGCGCAAGGGTTCGCTGGATCGACTGACCGGGAACACGATTGCGATCGGGCCGGGAATGGCGGTCGAGGGGTACAAGCTCGGGTCCACGCTCAAGGTTGCGCTCGGCAACAAATGGACGACCGTCCGGGTGGTGGCGATCATGCCGGAAACGCTTGACGTCAGCGAGAACTTCTTCATTCCGCGGACGCTGCTGCCGGCCGGTGGGCGGACCGAGACGCTGGTGAAGCTCGCACCCGGCGGGACGTTGGACGGTCAGCCCGTGAAGAAGTGGGCGGCCGCCCGCGGGGAGGCGCAGCAGCGCAGCAACGCCGACCTCTTCGCCGCGTTGATGGGCCTGGCCGGGATCTTCACGGCGGTGGCGGTCGTCAACGCGGTCGTGATGTCGACGGCCGACCGGCGGCAGGAGTTCACCCTGTCGAGGTTGGCCGGGTTGACCCGCGGGCAGGTTGTCGCGGTCGCGGTCGTCGAATCGGCAACCGTTGTCGTGGTCGGCGTACTGCTCGGATCCTTGGTGGCGGCGGCCGCGCTGGCGGGTATCGCGGCCGGGCCTTACGGCCTTGCTGCGTTGGCGATTCCGTGGCGGCTGCTCGGGCTGATCTTCGGCGCGGCGCTGGTCGTGGTCGGCGGCACCGCGGCGCTCACCGCTTCGCGCGCCACGTCTGGCCGGCTCGGCACATACCGAGGACGATGACGTGGTGGAACGGCCGGACCAGGTTGTAGTACAACCGCCCGGCGGGGCGCAGGAACTTCACCAGCGTGACGACCTTGAAGGTCGCGGGCCGCTCGTCGTCGGTGATGATCGCGAGGTACCCGATCAGGTGGTTGTCCGTCACCCTGAGCAGCAGATAGTGGTCCTCCTCGCCACGCATCACGGTGAAGAACGCGTCCTTCTCGCCGGGCGTGAAACTCACCGTTTCCGGCCGCAGCCGGCGCGATTCCGGTACGCCGGTGGTTTCCAGCCGGAGTACGGCGGCGACGGCCATCCGGGCGGCGAACAATCCCTTGACCCACAAGGGACTGTAGCCCAGCGCGCCCGCGGTGAACTCCCGCAGCGTGACGTCGCCGCGCGCCGTCTTCACGTCGATCTCGTCCACGACCGGCATCAGGTCGTCGAGCTCGTGCAGAGTGGTGGGCATCGCCCCTCCATCAGTCGATGAGACGCAGGACCAGGTCGTAGATCTCCCGCACGTCTCGCTTGCCGATCGGCGGCACGACCTGCTCGGCGCCGATCAGGATCAGGTACAGCAGTTGCGCGAACCGGTCCGGATCCACCTGCGCCTGCAGCCCGCGACACAACTTCTTCAGGTACGCCGTCCGCGCCTTGTCCACCCGCTCCTGCGCGGCCCGCACGTCGGGATCCTGCAACGCCCACGCCCGCACGGCGATCTCCAACGCGGCACTGTCCGGATCGGCCAGCACCAGCCGCAGCAGATGCTTCAGCTTCGCGCCCGCGTCGTCCGTCCCCTCGACGGCGTCGATCAACCGCGTCGTGTACCGCAGCTCGAAGTACTCCAGCAAGGCCGTCTTGTACCCCGCAGCACCTTTGAAGTGGTGGTAGTACGACCCCTTGGTGACGCCCAACGCCCCAGTCAGCCGCTCGATCGTCACCACCGGCGCGCCCTCCGCAGCCAGCAACTCCAGTCCAGCGTCCAACCACTCCGTCCGGCTCACCATGAGCCCGACCATACCATACCGTTTGGTATGGTCAGTCGACTGTCACCGAGGTGATGTGTGCGGTGCCTTCGAGGGTTGTCAGTTCGTGGGTGGTGGTGTTGAAGGTGCCGAAAGCGTTTCCCGTGGACCAGAACACGTTTTCCGTCCCGGTTAGGCGGGGGGCGAAGTGCAGGGCGCCGGTGTGGGCGTTGTAGTCGAAGCCGGTGAGTTGGACGACCGCACCCCAGGACGCCATGGCGCGCGCGTAGTGGTGGCCGCATTCGGCCTCGTCGTACGGGTTGCGGCGTTCGCCGTCGTACCGGTGGCGAATGTCGGCGATCACCTTCAGACCCTCGTCGACCAGGCCTTCGGAGATCAGGCCGACGGCGAGGATGTGCTCGAAGCCGGTCATCACCTCGGTGAAGTACGGAAACGGGCGTTCCGGGCGGTTTCCGCGTGGGTAGCTGCACATCAGTACGGCGGACTCGTCGGCACCGAGGACGTAGCTGCGCATGTGGTTGAAGTGCCCGGTGAACCCGGACAACCCGTTGTACCGAACGATGGTGCGAAGGGTGGTCGCGACGTTCGATTCGTCGAGCAACGTCCCTAGCTGCGTGATCCGGGCGAGGTGCTGCCCGACCAGCTGGTCGACGAGACAGCCGTCTCCCAGCTGCAGCACGGGATGCGTCGGATCCGGCGCACCGGCCCGCTCGCGCAGACCGGGTGCGATGGCGTCGGCGGACGCCGGCGGCCGGATCTCGTGCCGGTAGTACTCGCCGTTGAACAGCTCCGAGTCCATCCATGCGCGGCCGCTCTCGAACAGCTTCCGGCACTCAACCGCGAAGTCCGAGTCCCCGAGGTACGTCGCCAGCTCCTCGCACGCGCGCAACGCCGCCAGGTACCACGACTGCATCTGCGGGTTCGGGCCGTAGTACTCGACGTCCATCGTGTTGTGCTGGCAGCCCTCCATCACACCGTCGCGGTCCGCGTCCCACCCGCCCGGGATCCAGCAGAACTCGAGCGCCCGCCGCGCCGCCGGCCACAGCGACCGGAGCATCTCGTCGTCACCGCTCAGCCGCCAGTCCCGGTACAGCTTCACCAGGCACCCGAGCTGCCCGTCCGCCGCCGCCACCTTCCAGTCGCGAGCCTTCGTCGCGAGCGGCAGCCCGACCCGGAAGCTCATCAGCCCGTTCTCGTCGGTCGCCTGCGCGAACTCGACCTCCCGCAGCGACCGCGCGATCTCCCCGAACAGGAACGGCGTCGCCTGCTCGTAGTTCCACACGTGCGTACAACTGCCGAAGCAACTGCCCTCGTGGTCCGAGCAGCCCTCCCACCCGAAGAACCGCCCGTCCGGCGTCCGGAACACGGTCTGCGTCCGCAACGTGCTGAGGTTGAACAGCGCCGCCTCCTTCACCTCGTCGGGCAGATCGCTCGACAGGAACGCGCTGACGAACCCGACCGTACGGCGCTCCAGCTCGTCCAGCTGCGGCGCGAACTGCCGTAGCGCGTCCCACGCGTCGTCGTACAGCGTCGTGTAGTGGTTGCCGACGAACTCCGGGCTCTCCCACCCGCGCCGGTTCGGGAAGTGCCACGCGAGCATGAACGTGAAGCGTTCGGTCGCCCCGGCGGCCACGGTACGGCGGTCCGCGACAGATGCGACGGGAGTCTCCGACTCGCTCACCCGCTCGTCCAGCCGGCCGTCCGTGGTGAAGTCGTCCCAGAAATCCAGCAGGCTGTCGCCCCAGGTCCGATCGGCCCATCCGGTGCGAAGGGAGACCTCGGCGCCGTCGAGATCGCCGAGCGCCACCGAGCCGAACTGCTCCGCGTCATCCGGGACGCCGCGGCTGCGCATCAGCACGCCCTCGGCTCGCACCTCCCCGGGCTCGCCGGATGCGGTGATGTTGTAGTTGCCCGCAGCAACGTCGTAGGTGCCGTCGCGACCGATGAAGTTCTGCACCGAGCCGGCCAGCGACACGGTCAGGTCGTCGGCAGTACGGTTCGTGACCGCGAACCGCAGTACCGCGACCGGCCACGAGCTCGCCGCCACATCGGTCGGGACGAACGGGTTGAACGCCTCCAGGTCGACGTCCACCGGTACGTCGGCATCCCGTAACGACAACCGCCCGAACGGATAGGCAGTCGCGAGCGTCGCCTCCCGGAAACGCGGCAGCCCGTGGTTCTGCGCCCCGCTCCCGTGCGCGCCCTCGTACTCGCTGAGATCCAGCGGCCCCTCCACCGCGCGCGTCACCACCGACCCGTCCGGCGCCGACGTACGGATCGCGAAGAACGCCGTACCAGGGTGGAAGCCCTTCGCGGGCCGGTTCACGATCTCCCAGTCGCGGAGGTTGCCACGGCCGCCGAGGCTGACCGTTCCGGTGCCGATGCCGCCGAGCGGCAGAGCGATCCGGCGGAGGTTACGTCCGGTGTACGTACGCAGGATGGGCCACATACCTACGACCCTAAACGCGAAGACCCGCCGGAGAAATCGATCTCCGGCGGGTCGGGGTAGACCAATCAGGCGTCGGCGACGGTGAGCGCCTCGGCCTCGACCTCGGAGTGGCTGGCCGGCACCCGCAGGTGTGACAGCGGCTTCCAGCCGGTGGCCAGTACGCCGACCGCGAGCAGGACCGCGAAGGCGCCGACGTAGAAGGGCAGCTGGATGTTGAACTGCTCGCCGAGCTTCCCGGCCAGCCACGGGGCGACCGCGCCGCCGGAGAACCGGACGAAGGAGTACGCCGCGGAGGCGGTGCCGCGCTCGACCGGAGCCGCACCCATCACGGCCTCGGTGATCAGCGTGTTGTTGATGCCGAGGAACAGGCCCGCGACGATCACGCCGATCGCGAGCACCGGCTTGTGGTGCGCGTACACGCCCATCACCGCGAGGTCCACGGCGAACAGGAACAGGACCGTCATCGCCACCGGCAGCGTCCCGAACCTGGCCTGCAGCCGCGGCGCCACGAACACCGAGGTGAACGCGAGGCAGATGCCCCAGCCGAAGAAGATCAGCCCGATCTGCCGCGCCGACATGGCCAGCGGGAACGGGGTGAACGCGAGGAGCGTGAAGAACCCGAAGTTGTAGAGCAGCGCGGTGACCGCCACGGTCGCGAGCGACCGGTGCCGGAGCGCCTTCAGCGGCTCGATGATCGACGTACGACGGGTTTGCGGCGGCGAGGCGGGCAGTAGGAACGCGGTCGCGGCGAGCGCGATCGTCATCAGTACGGCGACGCCGAAGAACGGGCCGCGCCAGGAGATCGTGCCGAGTTCACCGCCGACCAGCGGGCCGGCGGCGATGCCGACACCGAGGGCGGCCTCGTACAGGATGATCGCCTCGGCGACCGAGCCGGACGCCGAGTTCACGATGGTGGCGAGGGCGGTCGCGATGAACAGTGCGTTCCCGAGGCCCCAGCCGGCCCGGAAGGCGACGATCATGCCGATCGAGTTCGACAGACCGGCCAGTGCGCTGAACACGACGATGATGGCCAGGCCGATCAGCAGGGTGCGCTTGGCGCCGATCCGGCTGGAGACCGCGCCGGTGATCAGCATCGCCACGCCGATGACCGCCATGTAGCTGGTGAACAGCAGTGAGACCTGGGACGGGCTCGCGTGCAGCTGTTCGGCGATCGGCTTGAGGATCGGGTCCACCAGGCCGATGCCCATGAAGGCGATCACGCAGGCGAACGCGACCGCCCAGACGGATTTGGGCTGCTTCAGAAACGACGAGTTGCTCACCGGGGTGTGTCCTCCAACGGTTCAAGGGTGAGAAGTTTGTGGATGACGGCGACGGCGGCCTCGAGGGTGGCGAGGTCGGTCGCGGGCAGCTGACGCAGATGCGCCGAGAGCGCCTCACCGGCCTGCCGGCGGGCGCTGCGCAGTTCGGCGAGACCCGCGGCGGTGAGGCTGATCAGGCTCGCCCGGGAGTCGGCCGGGTCCGGCGTACGCAACACCGACCCCTGTTCCTCGAGCCGCTGCACCAGGTTGGACATGGTCGGCTGCGACGTACGATCCGCCTTCGCCAACTCACTGATCCGAGCCTGCCCGAGCTCGTCGAGCCGCCCCAGCACCCGCATCGCGGCGTGCGGCAGCGTGTTCACGTTCCGGGTGGCCAGCCGCGACAACCGCGTCGAGGCCACCACCATCTCCTCGCCGAGCCGAGTCAGGTCAGTTGCGATCACACCCACAAATATACATAGCTTTACTATGTATCTCCAGTGAAGTGAACCAGATCACCCCGACGCGGGCCGGTCAGGCGACGGGGCGGTTCGAGAGGTGGGCGAGGTCGGTGAAGAAGGCCCGGTAGGTGGGCTCGTCGGCCATCGGGATCTCGACTGTGGCCACCGAGTACACGCTGCTCATGAGGCGTGCGTAGATCGGCTGGCCCGGGTCCTCGGCGTACGAGAAGTGCAGCATGATCATCCCGCGTTTGCGCGCCTGAGCCCGCACGCGGACCCAGGCCAGCGGCGTGCGGTAGGGGCTGATGACGTTCCGGCGCTGGAAGAGTTCGAAGACTCCGCGGTCGACCCGCAGTTGTACGTCGGCGTGCTCGAAGACGATCGGCTCGGTCATTTGAGACCCGAGTGCGCCAGGCCCTCGACGAACTGGCGCTGCGCGATCACGAAGACGAGCAGCACCGGCAGAACTGTCATGGTGGCCGCGGCGAGCTGGGTGTTCCACATCTCACCGCCGTACGGATCGGTGAAGCGGGTGAGCGCCTGCGGCAACGTGAACAGGTCCGGTGAGGTGAGGTACACGGTGGGTTCCAGATAGAGGTTCCAGGACGCGAGGAAGGTCAGGATCGCGACCGCGGACAACGCCGGCCGGGCGAGCGGCAGACAGATCCGCCACCAGATCCCGGGGCGGCCCAACCCGTCCAGCCGGCCCGCTTCCTCGAGCTCCATCGGCAGCGCGATGAAGAACTGCCGCATGATGAAGGTTGCCAGCACGCAGGGCGCCGCCAGCGCGGTGACCAGGATCAGCGGCCAGTGGGTGTTGATCATCCCGGCCCGCTTGAAGACCTGGAACAGCGGGACGATCGTGACCTCGCTCGGCACCAGTAGCCCGGTCAGCACCACCAGGAAGAGGGCATTCGCGCCCGGAAACCGGATCCGGGCGAACGCGTAGCCGGCCAGGCTCGACACCAGCAGCGTGATCAACGTGACCAGTACGGCGATGTAGACGCTGTTCACGTACTGCCGGGCGAACGGCTGGAAGGTGAAGGCCTCGCCGTACGCCGCCAGAGTCGGGTGATCGGTCCACAGCGACGGCGGGGACTTGAAGATCTCGGGCAACGGTTTGACCGATGCGGCGACCATCCAGAGCGTCGGCACGGCGAACGGAATCGCCAGTACGGCGAGCGCTGTCACCAGGAGCGCCCGCCGGACGAACGAGGCTCTACTGTTCATGGAACACCCATTTCCGGCGCAGCTGCCATTGCAGCAGCGTCAGCACCATGACGAAGCTCAGGAGCATCAGCGCGAGCGTCGAGCCGTAGCCGATGTCGTTGAACTCGAAGGCCTGCTGGAACACGTAGTACACGAGCACCGTGGTGCTCAGCCCCGGCCCGCCGCCCGTGAGTACGGCGATCTGCGCGAACGACTGCAGCGCCCCGACGACGGTGATGATCGCGGTCAGCAGCACCGTCGGCGAGATCAGCGGCAGCGTGATCCGGGTGAACATCGACCGGCTGCGCGCGCCGTCGATCCTGGCGGCCTCGTACAGCTCCGACGGCACGCCCTGCAACGCCGCCAGGAACAGCACCATGTTCACGCCGACACTGCGGACCACCTGGCTGACGACCACCGACAGCATCGCGGTGTCGCCGTGCTGCAGCCAGTTCGGCGCGGCGAGGCCGATCGCTCGGAGCAGGCCGTTGATGCCGCCGTTGTCCTGCAACAGGAAGCCCCAGACCAGCGTCCAGGCCACGACCGACACCACGACCGGCGAGAAGAACAAGGTGCGGAAGAACGTCGCGCCGCGGAACCGCCGGTTCAGCAGTACGGCGATCAGCAGCCCGAGCGTGATGTTCAGGACCACGACGCCGCCGGAGAAGACGACCGTCGCCAGCAGGACCGACGGCAACTGCGGGTCGGCGGCCAGCGCGGCGTAGTGGTCAGCACCGACGAAGACCTGCTTGCCGGTGAAGACGTTCCACTTGTTCAGGCTGTACCAGATCGCCAACCCGACCGGGATCAGCACGAACAGCACGACGCCGATGAGCTGTGGCGCGATGAACAGGTATCCGGTCAGCACATCCCGCCGGCGCGTGGTCCAGTAACGCATCACTTGGCCAGGATCGGTTCGATCGCTGCGCAGACCGAGTTCAGCACGGCGGGGATGTCGGCGTCGGGCTTCCACATCGCGTCCAGGGCGGTCTTGCCCTTCTGGGCAATCTCGGCCGGGCTCGTGTGGTTCGGCAGGGTGACGGCGTCCGGCAGTTGGCCGACCACGACCTCCTGCAGCTGGGCGGCGGACAACTTCTTGTTGTTCGCGGCAAGCTTCGTGCCGGTGAGCAGCGACTTCCGCGGCGGCGGGAAGAACTGGGCCAGCTTCGCCGCGTTCGCCGGATTCGTCAGGTAGGCGAGGAAGTCCGTAGCCTGTTCCTGGTGCTTGCCGGCGGCAAGGACACCGACGCCGGCCTGGCCGAGTACGGCGTACCGGCCGGACGGTCCGGCCGGAAGCGGGTACAGGCCGAACTTGAAGGAGCCGGTGAGCAGCGACGCCCGCGACACCTGGGCGACGGTGAACGCCGCGTCACCGGCGAAGAAGTCCGCCTTCGTACCGGGACCAGGCATCGCGCCCGTCTTGAACGCGGCGTCGTGCAGGAACGTGAACGCCCGTTGCATCTCCGGGCTGCCGAACGTGCACGTCTTCCCGTCCTGGCTCCACGCCGACGCACCGAAGCCGGTCCAGACCGTGGCCAGCATGTTCCACGCCTTGTAGTCGAAGTCCCGGATCACGAGCCCCGCCTTGCCGGTCTTGGCGTGCACAGCGGCACCCGCGGCGGCGACCTGGTCCCACGTCAGTGTCTTGGGATCGATCTTCTGCCCGGCCTTGGCCAGCAGGTCGGTGTTCACATACAGCGCGAACGGCGAGTTCGAGAACGGATAGGCGTACAGAGTGCCGTCGCGACTGAACTCCTTGGTCGCGCTGTCCACCAGGTCGTCGTACTGCCAGCCGGCGGTCGCCTTCAGCTTGCCGGTCAGCCCGACCAGCGCGTCGGAGGCGATCAGGTCCCGCGACAGGTCACCCATCCAGGCCAGGTCGGGCGCGTTGCCGCCGGCGATCTGAGTGGTCAGGGTGGTGTTGTAGTCCGCGAACGGCAGGCTCTCGAACGTGATCGACGAGACCTCGGGGTGCTCGGCCCGGTAGGCGGCGCCGATCGCGTCGAACAGCTTGAGCTGCTCCGCGTTCGAGGTCCAGACCGTCATCCGCAGCTTGACGTCGGAGGCCTTGGCGCCGTCCGACCCGGTGCCGGATGCGCCGCACGCGGCCGTCAGCGCGGCCGCGGCCGTCAGCGCGAGCGCGCCGACCAGCTTCTTTGCAGTGATCATGATGTGCGTCCTTCGTGCAGGGGATGACTAGTAGCCGGCGATCTCGGGCCAGTGGAGCTCGACCCCGGCCTCGGTCAACCGGCGCTGGAGGCGATCGACGAAGGCGTCGCCGGTCGCGATCTGCTGCGGGCTCAGGCCGCTCTCGAGGCAGTACGCCACGAGTTCGCCGGCCGATTCGCCGATGTTCCACTCGACCGGATGCAGCCGGTAGGCGCCGTTGGTGATGTGGGTGGTGCCAATGTTCTTGGCGGCCGGTACCAGGTTCTGGGTGGCCACCGGAACGAGCGCGCCGAGCGGGATCTCGAACGGTGCGCACTCGACGTCGATGTAGTTGTCGCCGCCGGTCGAAGGGTGCAGGTCGATCCGGTACATCCCGACTCCGACCGAGGCGTCGAACCGGGCGGGTCCGTCGTACCCCCGGGCCTTGATCGAGATGTCCTGCTCGCGGATCGTGGTCAGCGCCCTGATCCGCCGCGACTCCCTGATGTACGGCGCCTGCGCGAACCCGTCGGCGGTGCCGACCAGATCGCCGCGGAGCCGCAGACCCGGCCAGCCGCGGCCGCCGTCGGGCCGTGGCGCCTCGGTCTGCAGCCAGTAGACGTACGCGCGGGACTGCGCCTTCGCGGCGAGCAGGTGCGCCGCCCGGTCGCCGGTGTCGATGATCGAGCCGCCGACGTAGTCCAGCTGCGGCCAGTTGGCGAGCACGATGTCGCTGTCGTAGAAGCCGTCGGCGAAGTTCTGCCTGGCGGCGATCCGCCGGAACTGCCACAGGTCGCGATCACCCGCGTCGAACCGCGGGTCGCCGGTGACGTCGGCGACCGGGTTGACGTTCATCGTCCGCTCCTCCGGCTCCAGGGTGCGTGGATTCGGCGCCGTGAACGACAGCATCGGCGCACCCCAGAACGGCAGCTCGAACGAACGCCAGAAGTCGTAGTCGTCCGGGCGGTCGATCGTGTGGTCACCGGCGGCGTGGTCGAAGACGAAGCACCACGCGATCGACTGCACGTTGCCCGGATCGGCGACCTCGGCGGCGCTCGGCTCGCCGGTGTCGGCGCGTGCCTCGGCGCCGACGACGTACTCCGTGCCCGTCAGCGGCAGCAGCTCGCCGGTCTCGGTCCCGTCCAGGAAGAACTCGGCGGAGATCACGGTCTCGGCCCCGGTGCGCGGATCCGCGACCGTGACGGTGCGGACGACCCCGTCGGTGACCTCGGCCGCGATCGGTACGCGGGGTTGCAGAACGGTCAGTCGCCCGGTCGACCGGTACGGCGCGAGCAGTCCGGTGATGACCGCGTCGGCCACCCGGGGCTCGTGGCACAACCGGCTCACCCGGCCACGGCCCGGATTCAGCTCGCGATCGGTGCGCGCGGCGACCGTCAGCGGGTAGTGGTCGCGGTAGTAGCGGCGAATGCCGTCGCGCAGCGCCCGGTATCGCGCCGTGACACCGAACTGCTCGACCCAGATGTGTTCGTCCGGCGGCACCGCCTGCGACGTGAGTTGGCCACCGAGCCAGTCGTACTCCTCGGTCATCACGACGCGCCGGCCGCGCTGCAGCAACGCCAGCGCGGCGGCGACGGACCCGAGACCGCCCCCGATGATCGCGACCTCGGTGGTGACTGTGCCGGTCATCCGAGGTCGTCCGTCCGGGTGACGATGGTGTCGCCCGGCTCGACCTCGGCGACCAGGTGCCGCCGCGTCTCGAGCTCGGCCCACTCGTCCGGCTCGGTCGAGATCAGCAACTGCAGCAGATCGAGCGCCTCGGCAGCCAGTTGCTCCCTCGGCACGTGGAAGCCTGCGAGCGCCCGGCCCTCGAGCCGATGACCGCGGACCTCGCCCAGCGCGGCGACCGCGATGTCGTCGGGGACGCCGACTCCGGCGGCGGTCAGCGCGTGCGCGACGTCCTCGATCAGGAACGCGTCCTCGGCGATGATCACGGTCGCCCCGGTCGCCCGCGCCAGCCGGGGCAGGTCGGCGATCCGTTCCTCGCCGACCAGCAGAAAGGCGAGGCGGCCCGCTGCCGACGCGGCCTCGACCGCGCTGCGACGGTCCCGGGCCGCGGGCGTGTCCCGGCCGCGGTGCACGTAGAGCGCCTGCTGGTGCCCGGCGGCCGCGGCCTGCTCGATCAGTGCCGTGGTCGGCGTCACGTAGTCGATGGCGACGTACGGAACCGCGGCGGCGGTCTCGTCCCGGCGGCCGATCGCGACGAACGGGAACTGCTCGGCGACCAGTCGCTCCAGCTCGGACGCGACCATCTGCTGACCCAGCAGCACGCAGCCGTCGGTGAGTCGCAGCCGGGTCTTGCGGTGGAACAGGCTCCGGGTGCCGTCCTCGACCGGTGACGAGGTGAAGAACAACAGGTCCCAGCCGATCCGCTCGGCGGCACGCTCGATCCCGTTCAGCAACGGGCCGTAGAAGTCCATGCTCTCCGGCGAGAGCGCCGCCTCGTAGGTGAAGACGCCGACGATCTGGTTGTCCAGGCCGGCCAGCCGGCGGGCCGCCGGGTCGGCGACGTACGTCAGTTTCTCGATCGCCTGCTTGACGCGCATCCGGGTCGCGTCGGGGATCCGCACGTTCGTGCCGTCGCGGTCGTTCAGCACCACCGACACGGTGGTTTGGCTGACGCCGGCGATCTCGGCGATCTCGCGCTGGGTGACCCGGCGAGGTTTCGGTGGCATCGTTCCTCCGTCGTGATAATGCCTATCTTCACCAACTGACGGCGACCTTAGCTCAGCGAAAGCCGTTAGCGCAATGACCTCTTGACGCAGACCTCGCGGGCTGAGAGCGTGCCTGTCATCGATTTGAAGATAGGCATTATCAGACTGGGTGGGCTCAGCCGGGCCCGCCGGACAGGAGCAGACGATGACGCCCGAGGCCTTCTCCCGGCCCACTCTCAGCCGCCGCGGCTTTCTCGGTACGGCGCTCGCGGCCGGCGTCGTACTGGTCGCGGAGGCGACCCCGGTCAGCGCGTTCGCCGCGGCCGGTGACGTGACCCTGACGGCCGGCGGCATCAGCCTGCTGGCCGGCCCCGGTGGCCGGCTCGCGATCCGTGACGCTGGTGGCGTCACGCGGTCGGTCGGCTCGAAGTTCCAGGTCAAGGACAGCGTCACCGGCGTCCAGCTGTCCACCGGCGGGACCCCGACGCTGAGCGCGCTCCCGGACGGCACCCCGGCCATCCGGATGGACTACACGTTCGACGCCGGGCCGACCTTGGTTACCGGCTGGTTCAGTGTCAGTACGTCGCACGCCCGGCTCGAGTGGCGGGTCACGGGTGCGGACACGCTGGTCCCGGACGGTTTCCTGTTCAGCCGTGCGATTCAGGCACCGACGGCGCCCGACGACTACATCGCGGTCACCGAGTGGGTCCGCGACGCGGGCGGCGGCATCCCTTACGAGGACACCGTCGGCGTTGCGCACACGTCGACCTGGAGCGGCAGCCTGCACGGCCTGTTCCTGCTGGACCGGTCCCGGCAGTCGTGGACGAACGCGACCTGGGTGCACGCGCCGGGAGTGCCGGATCCGGCCGGCGGCTGGACCAGCCGGGCGGACTTCTTCTTCTCCGAGACCCGGCCGTCGGCCACCGCGACGATCGGCCGCGGTCGTGAGCTCGGGCTCGAGCTCACCACCAACAGCGATTTCAACCTGTACGAGTCGCCCGGTGCGTCGATGAAGCTCACCGCCCTGGTGGCCAACGGCGGCGCGGCGAAGCCGGTCGAGCTCGAGCTGTGGATGCGCAGCTTCGACGGCGTACTGCTGGCGTCGACGACCGTGACCGGGACGGTCGCCGCGGCCGGCACGTGGCAGCACACATTCGATCTGACCGCGCCGGCCGGCGGGATCGCGCTGGCGGAAGTGGTGGTCCGATCGGGCGGTGACGAGGCGTTCGCGCGGACCAGTCTGGCGGTGCTACCGGCGTACGACTATCAGGCCGGCGCGGACAGCATGTTCGGGATCGCCAACTACCCGTGGCTGCAGCGGCCGAGCGCGGACGCCGTACTCGATCTCTGGCAGCGGGCCGGCATCACCGTGGTGCGGATCGCGTACGACGGAGGGCCCGGGCTGCCGCCGTCCGCGTTCGATGCGCGCGGGATCCGGCACAACATCGAGCTGCAGCCCTCGCTGGACGTGACCGATGCCGCCGCGGCTGCCTGGGCCGCGGACAAGCTCGCGGTGGCGGCCGGTGCGGGTGCGGGCTACTTCGAGGTGGGCAACGAGCTGAACCGGCCGTTCAACACCGGAACTGCCGCACAGGCCTATCTGGACAAGGTGATGCGGCCGATGTTCGACCGCCGCGCCGTCACCGGGGACACCGTCAAGCTGATGAACAACGGGTTGGCTGGGATGGACAAACCGTGGGTCGAGAACTTCATCGCCGCAGGCGGCTGGGACCTGATCGACGCCTTTGCCTACCACCCGGGCCGGGGGAACTTCACCCCGGACTACGTCCCGCCCGGCGACGACTGGGGGACCGGTGCCGAGGGCACCTACTGGAACTTCTACGGCGGCCTGAAGCAGCTGAAGGCGTTGATGGCCGAGCACGGTGAGAAGGAGATCTGGCTGACCGAGGCGTACGCGCCGACCAAGCCCAACAGTTGGTGGCACGACACGTACCGGCATGCCGCTGAGAACGTGCTGCTCACCCTGGCGCTGGCCAAGGCCGAAGGCGTCCGGTGCGTCTGCTGGTACCAGTTCCACGACAGCGTGCTCGGGATGCCGCAGGTCGCCGATCCGGACAACGTCGAGTACCACTACGGCCTGATGAACCGCGATCTGAGCCCCAAGCCGTCTTTGCTGGCGTACGCGACCGCGGCGCGGGTGCTCGACCGCGCCGTCTTCCGTGGGCGGCTGACGTTCGCCGATCCGCTTACGTTCGGCTTGTGGTTCGACACGCCCGACGGGCCTGCGGTCGTGTTGTGGAACCGTGCGGACGGGTACCTCCTGAACACGTCCGGTTCGCGCACCGACTGGCACTTCCCGGCGCCGGAGGTGTGGGTCGACCCGTGGCCGACCAAGACGCCGCTTACCGTGACCGCGACTTCCGGCGTACAAGAGCTGGACGCGGTCGGGCAGCGTCGTACGGTGTCCGTCGCGAACGGCAAGGTGACGCTGACTCTCGACGGCGCACCACGGATCTACTACGGCCTGGTCCCGCATCCGAGCGGCGCCGGCACGCACACCCTGGCCGGCTGCCTTGTAAAGAAGGGGCATCCAAGGAAGCCTCCGCACACGGGAACCGTTCCGGAGGCTGCCTATTCACAATAGGCGGCCAGGTCGGCACCGCGCACGGTCAAGCGGTAGACCACCTTGTGACCGTCGCGAAGGCCGACGATCAGTCCGGCGTCCCGGAGGATCCGCAGATGCCTGCCGACGGTGCCCAGCGACAACCCGAGCTCGGCGGCGAGTTCGCTGGCCGTCCCCGGGCGCGACAGCCGGTCGAGCAGTTCGGCACGGCCGCGTCCGATCAGCCGTTCGAGCGCGACCCGTCCGTCAGCAGGCGCGTCGACCGCCGCGCGTCCGGCCGGATAGACCAGTGCGTACCCGGCCGGGCTCTCGCACAGCCACGTACCGCTCGCCAACGTCACCGGGACGAACTGCAGCCCCTCGTCCCCGATGTGCCGATCCGCCCCGGGACGATGGCTGAACTGGATGCCATCGGCACCGACCCAGCGGCTCCGCCGGCTCATCCCCTCCAGCGCCGTCGGCCAGCCGAACGCCGCGAGCAGACCGGCCCGGTACATCACCTCGCGTTCCAGAGCGGTACGCCGACGCGGCCAGTCCGGCGCCACGTGTCGCGACCAGACACCCTTCAGCGCCGACGCCGTCTTGTCGCCGAGGCCGGACGTATCGAGCCAGCTCAGGTCCTGATCGATCCAGCTGTGCTGCGCGGACAGCTCGCAGCCGGCGCGGATCTCCGCGTCGGTCATCGCGCGGACGGGGTCGAGCTCGGACGCCAGCGACGTACCCATGCCACCGCCGGGCGGCAGCGCGACGACGTCCGGCAGCCATTTCGTGTGGCTCAGCAGGTCGGCCAGGCCGCGCAGGAACGGGTCGCGCCCGAGCTGCCGGTCGAACGACTTCTGCCGGGCCGACCGCCACGGTCCGGTCCGGGCGTGCCGGAGGCTGATCGTCGCGCCGACGGTCTCCGCGAGCGGCGACAACGCGAATCTCGACCGCGACAGTGCCAACGGACTCAGTCTGAGCAGTGTCAACTTTCGCCTCCTCGCGAAAGACTCGCGACGCCGGGGATCAGTCCGCATTCTTGCGCAGGTGTCCTCGCCGCTGCGCCGTCCGGCGTTCCGCTCGTTCACCGCCGGCCGGCTGGTATCACTGCTGGGCAGTTCGATGGCGCCGGTAGCGCTCGCGTTCGCGGTCCTCGACGCGTCCGGCGATCCGTCGCAACTCGGCATCGTGCTGACCGCGCGGATGGTCCCGATGCTGTGCTTCGTGCTGATCGGTGGCGCGGTCGCCGATCGGTTTCCCCGCCGTACGGTGCTCGTCGCTGCGCATGCGGGCGGGGCGGTCGCTCAGGGCGCGGTCGCCGTACTGCTGGTAACGCACTACTACAGCCTCGTGCTGATCAGTGTGCTGGGTGCGGTGAACGGGGTCCTGGACGCGTTCACCTCGCCTGCGCTGCGCGGGATGGTTCCGGAGCTGGTGGAGGCGGGGCAGCTTCGGAAGGCGAACGCGTTGCTGAGTTCGATCCGGAACGCCACCAAGGTCGTCGGCCCGGCGTTGGCCGGGGCCACTTACCGGGGAGAAGCTGTGGGGCTTCACGCTCAGCGCCCGCGGCATCGGCCTGCTGCTGATGAGTGCCCTGATGTATCGCCTGGTCCTGCGGCACCTGCTGCGGACCGGTCAACTGATGAGCGTCCTCGGGGCGTTGCCGCTGGTAGCGCTCGGTCTCGGCGCCGGGCCGGTGTGGGTCCTGATCGCTGCCTTCGTCGCCGGGATCGGTTTCTCGATCTCCGGGATCAGCTGGGACACGTCGCTGCAGGAACACGTCGATCGCGGTGTTCTGTCCCGCCTCGCGTCGATCGACGACCTGCTGTCGTTCATCGCGATCCCGGCCGGAACACTGGCGGCCGGCCCTCTCGCCGATCGCTTCGGACCCCGGCACGTCACGCTCGCCGCCGCGATCGTCTACGGCGCCGCGGCCTGGAGCTCGCTGCTGTTCAAGGACGTCCGAGACCTACCGCACGGTCCCGAGCAGCCGCCTGTTCCACCGCAGGGGCCCAAGGAACAAGCCCAGGCTGCAACGGGCTCGCGGTCGAGTTCGCTCAGTCGACGTGGGATCGGACGCCGGACAGGTATGCGTTGATCTGGCGTGTCATCGAGGGTGGACGTCCAGCGTGTGTAGTTCGCTGACGTCGAACCAGGCGACCTCGCCGGCCTCGTCGTTCACGATGGTCTCGCCGCTGGAGTTGTAAGGCGTCGTCTGGTGGGTGCAGATCTCGCAGTTGTCTTCAGGGATCAACGGCCGGAAGTACGTCCGCGCGGCGTGAAGCTGAATCACCTCCTCTCTCTTCAATCAATTTGGATCTGTGGTGTGGGAGTGGGTGGGTGCCGGTGTGGTCGACGTGGAATTGGAATCCGTGGGGGCTGGTCCATTCGATGGCTCCGGTGGGCAGGCGTCGGGTTCGCCAGCCGCCGAAGGTTTTGGCGCGGTGCTGGATTCGGCGCCGCCGTACGGGAACATGTCCACGGGGTGTTGTAGCCGGACCCGTTCGCGGATTCTGTCCGGGATCTAGTAACTGTGGGCGCTGACCTGGTCGTGCAGGTCGATGACGGGCTTGACGACGACCTGGTTGTGTCCGAGCAGTTCGGTCAACTGCCCGGCGAGGAGCGGGCCGGGTTGTTCCTCGACTCGCAGTACGCCGGTGCCGGCGGCAAGGGTCTTGTCCGTGAGGTGCACGTACAAGGTGTGCAGACTCCGCCGGCCGGTGTGCTTGCCGAGGCCGTTGCGATGAGCATCGCGCTTGATGGCAGCCAACGTGGCGGGCGACCTCGAGGAGGTGGTGGGCGGCGGCGGGGTCGGCATCCCAGACTGCCGCGGTGACGATCTTCGTCGGCGCGCCGGGTGTCACGGTGTTCACGATCCCGGCGACGCGCCGGTCAACGATCGCGGCGGCCTCGATCGCTGTGGGTGGGTGCGCAGTACGATGCCTGCCGCAGCTCATCACGGGGTACCGATCAGGACGGAGGCTGCGTTGCATGGTCTCTGGCGGCGAGGATCTGTCGATGGCGGATCGTGCTTATCTGACGTTGCGCGAGGGGATCATCGGCGGCCGGTATCCGATCGGTAGCCGGATGCGTGAGCGTGAGTTGTCCGCGGAGCTGCAGGTGTCGCGGATTCCGGTGCGGGAGGCGATTGCGCAGCTCGAGTCCGAGGGGCTTGTGGTCACGCAGCCGCGGCGTGGTGCGGTGGTGCGGCAGTTGACGCTGGAGGATATCGGCGAGCTGTTCGATGTACGGCTGAGCCTGGAGGTGCTGGCGGCCCGGCTGGCGGCCGACCGGGTTCGGGCGGGTGCGTCGACCGACCGGCTGCGTGAGCTGATGGCGACCGCCGATCGGGTCACCCGCGCCGGCGACGAGCAGGCGATCCGGGAGGCGAACGCCGCGTTGCACCTGGAGATCGTCACGCTGTCGGGCAACCGGTTGCTCGGCCAGACGATGGCACCGCTGGTCGGCCGGATCCGCTGGCTGTTCGCCCTCACCAGCGACCGCGACCCGGCCGTCCAGTGCCGCGAACACCGCGAACTCTGCGCCGCGATCGAAGCCGGCAACCCCGACCTCGCCGAGGCCCTGGCCTACTCACACATCGAACTCGGCCGCGTCCCGTCCCTCACCGCGCTGGCCGGCCGCCTGCCCGAGCAGTAGGCCGGTCCCCGCCAGACAGAACTCGTTCCCTCACGAGCGGCGGTCGGGTCGCGGAGATGGTTGAGTGGATCATGGTCAAAGCGATCCTCGGAAGTACTGCGTTCTTCGCGGCCCCGTGTGTCGTCGCCGGGTCCACTGGTACCAGGAACCGGTACTGCGAGCCCGGTACGGACGGCAGTACGAGGACTGCTGCCGCGCCGTACCGGCGTGGATCCTCGGGTGTCACGTCCCGAGCTCTGACAGGAGGTCGGACTTGCGGGTGTTGTCGAGAAAGGATGCGCGGATCGAGTTGGCCGCCAGTTGGCGGAGGGTCTCGGGCGGCAGTGAGAGTGCTGCGTAGTTGTCGTCGACGTACCCGCCGAAGTACGCCGGGTCGTCGGAGTTGACCGTGACCAGCAGGTTGCGGTCGAGCATCTCCGGTAGCGGGTGCCGGCCGAGGTCGGGCACCACTTGCAGCCGGACGTTCGACAGCGGGCACACCGTCAGCGGGATCTGTTCGGCGGCCAGCCGATGCACGAGGGCGTCGTCCTCCAGGCAGCGTACGCCGTGGTCGATGCGCTCGACCTGCAGCAGATCGAGCGCCTCCCAGATGTAGCTGGGCGGGCCCTCCTCGCCGGCGTGGGCGACCGCGCGGAGGCCGTTCGCGCGGGCCTTGGCGAAGACCTCGACGAACTTCGACGGCGGGTGGCCGACCTCGGCCGAGTCGAGTCCGATACCCAGGACCTCCACGTCACTGGAGAGTACGGCGTCCAGTGTGGTCATCGCCGACTCGGCGCTCTGGTCGCGCAGGATCGCGACGATGAGGCCGGTACTGATCCCGTGCCGCTGCTCGGCCGTGCCGAGTGCCGACGTGACACCTTCGAGGACCGCGTCGAGCGGGATGCCGCGCGCGGTATGTGCCTGCGGGTCGAGGAAGACCTCGGCGTGCCGGACGCCGGCGACCGCGGCGCGAGCGAGGTACGCCTCGGTCATTTCGGCGAAGTCCTCGCCGGTCAGCAGGGTCGCCATGTTCGCGTAGTACAGGTCCAGGAACGACTGCAGGCTGTCGAACCGGTAGCGGGCGGCCAGTTCGTCCACGTCGACGTACGGCAACCGGATGCTGTTCCGCTCCGCGAACCGGAAGATCATCTCGGGCTCGAGCGTGCCCTCCAGGTGCAGGTGCAGCTCGGCCTTCGGCAAGCGGCTCATCTGGCCAGCTCCGTGGTGACGAGGTCGAGGAAGCGGGAGAAGTCGAGGTCGCGGGCGACCGTGATCAGCGGCAGGTCCGTCCAGCGGTGGTGTGCGCGCCGGTCCACGACGGTCATGCCACGGGTCAGCGGATCGGTGGTCGCGACGTCGCAGTACAGGGAGGTCTCCTCGACCAGGGTGCGGTCGATGGCGGCGGCGACGGCGACGCTGTCGATCAACGAGCAGTACGACTGGTACCCGCGGCCGTTGACGAATTCGACGACGCGCAGGGCCAGCGCGGCCTCCGCGGTCCCGGCCGCACGCAGGGCTTCGAGATCGTGCTCGCGGAAGTTGATGCTCGGGTGGGTCGCGACGTCCAGGCCGACGGCCAGCAGGTCGAAGCCTGCCCGGAAGACGGTGCGGGCCGCTTCGGGGTCTACGAAGATGTTCCACTCGCTGACCGGGTTCGCGCCGGTCGCCTGACTCCAGGCGTACGGCGTCTCGCCGAACGAGCCGCCGATCACGATCAACTCGCTGACCTTCGCCGGCAGGTCCGGATCGAGCTCGAGCGCCGCGGCGACGTTCGTCAGCGGACCGAGCGCGCAGAGGGTGAGGTTGCCTGCGTACTCGGCCGCGACGTCCACGATCAGCTGCGCCGCGGTCCGGTCCTCGAGCTTTCGGTCCGACTCCGAGAGGTGCGATTCGGCGAGGCCGTCGCTGCCGTGCGAGAACGGGTCCGACGGGTAGTCGCCGGAGCTGGGGAGCAGCGGTCCCTGGGCGACCGGGATGCCGGGGGCGGCCAGCAGGTCCAGGATCTTCAGGGCGTTGGCGGCCGTCCGGTCCGCGGGCAGGTTCCCGGTGACCGCGGTGATCGCCTTGACGTCGAGGGCGCCGGACTTGTGCGCCAGGCTGATCGCCAGCGCGTCGTCCATGCCCGGATCGGTGTCGATCAGCACGTTCTTCATAGAATGGGTATTATAGGCATAACAACATAACCAAGGGGAGTGGTCGGGTGGTCCGGAAGGTTGCTGTGCTCTCGCACGCGGTCTTCGACGAGGTGATCGAGCCGTCGGGCCGGCGGATGCCCGCGGAGGTCGGTGGCGCGGGCGCGTACGCCGCGGTCGGCGCCAGCCTGGTGTCGTTGCCGATGGCAAGCTTGCTGGTGGCCGGTACCGGTGCGGCCGAACTGGCGATGCTCCAGGGCTGGTGCCGGGACCGGGCGATCGATCCAGGTGGGCTGTTCGTGGTCGGCGAGCGCGGGCCGCGGACCCGGATCCAGTACTTCGCCGACGGGGAGCGCGAGGAGACGCCGGTCTACGGCCTGGCCCATTTCGATGCCCATACCCCGTTGCCCCAGCATGTCCCGCCGGATGCGGAGCTCGGAGCGATGTACCTGTTCCATGCGGCCGAGGAACCCTACTGGGAAAGTGTTTCCGCTTTCCGAAAACGGTTGCCGATCTTGTGGGAGGTGTCCGCCGCCGCGACCGACATCGAGCTTGTCCGGATGCGAGCGAGCCTGGTGGACGTGGTGTCGCTGAACCGGACCGAGGCGTTCGCGCTCTTCGAGGTCACGGACCTCGACGACGCGGCGAGGGCCGCGAGCAGCCTCGCTCCGATCGTCCTGCTCCGGCTCGGCGCGGACGGCTCGCTACTGCTCCATGCCGGCGAACGGATTCACGTCCCGGCGGCGCCGACCGTGGTCGTCGACCCGACCGGCGGCGGCAACAGCTACTCCGGCGCGTTCATCGCGGCGTACCAGGCAACCGGCGACCCACGTCGCGCGGCCCGGCTGGCGGCCGCGGCCGCGGCGGTCGTCGTCGGCACCCGCGGAGCACCCCTGGTCGACGACGCCGTCCGAGCTGCCGTCCTGAAGGCGGCCGACTGAAAGGAACTGTATGAACTGGGATTCCAGCGCGCTCTACGACAGCTACAAGTTCGCGCACAACGTGCCGAAACGTGGGCTGCTCGTCGACGGCCGGCCGGCGCTCTCGCGCATCGACCCCGACAAGGTCGCACGGTACGTGCTGCTGATGGTGCGCGACCCGCTCTGCGCGTACGACGACGACCCGGCCACGCAACTGGCCGCCGAGTTGGACAACGCCGAGCGCATCGGTGAGTCCGGCATGTTCACGACCTGGAGCGGCACGCATCGAGGCGTCCCGGTTACGGTCGTGTCCGGCGGGAGTGGCTCGCCCGAGGCCGAGCTGATCCTGCACGAACTGCTCGAGTTCACCGAGGCGGACACGTTCGTCCGGGTCGGCGGCTCCGGCGGTATCCACCCGTCGGTCGAGCCGGGTGATGTCGTCATCTCCTCGGGAGTCGTGCGCGACGAAGGGATGACGCGGGCGTACATCCCGGCCTCCTATCCGGGGGTCGCGGCCTACGAGGTCGTCGTGGCGATGGCCCGCGCCGCGGTCACGTTGGGGCTGCCGCATCACGTGGGGGTCACCCGTTCGAGCGACAGCGATTTCTGCGGCGTCGGCCGGCCGTCGGTCGGCGGGTACTTCCAGCCCTGGCATCTGGACGTCCTCGAGACCTGGGCGCGGGCCGGCGTACTGAACGGCGACCGGGAATCGGCTGCGGTCGTCACGCTTCCCGCCCTGTTCGGAAAGCGTGGCGGATCGGTGTGTTCCGTCGCGGACAACGTGATCGCCGACCGGCCGTTCGTCGCGGGCGCCGGGCACCGGTCCGCGACCGACATCGCCCTGGCCGGGCTCGTCGTACTCGCGGAACACGATGCGGCCGTCACGGCAAGTGGCGGGAAACGGTGGATTCCCGGATTACGTTGACACTCGCGGATCAAAGGTTCTACGGTCAATACAACATAACCACCAGATGACTGTAGGAGCTCGGCATGAGACGAATGAGGCTCGTGACTGCCGCGATCGGCGTCGCGTCCGCCGTGGCACTGGCCCTCGCTGGATGCTCCTCAGGCGACGCGGGCGGCGGCGGACGGCAGACCCTCCAGCTGTGGTTCTGGGGTGCGCCGCCACAACAGCAGCAGACGATGAAGCAGGTGCTGATCGACGGGTTCAACAAGTCGCAGAGCAAGTACACGCTGCAGGTGACCTTCAACAACGCGGTCGACAAGAACGTGCAGGTCGCGCTGAGCGCCAACAAGGGCCCGGACATCGTGTACGGTTCCGGGCCAGCGTTTTCCGCGGCGTACGCGACCCAGGGCAAGCTCGCGGACATGACGCCGTACGCCCAGAAGTACGGCTGGCAGGACCGGCTGCTGCCGGCGATGTACCAGTCCGGCACCGTCGACGGGAAGCTCTACTCGCTGCCGAACTCGATCGAGGACATCGGCGTCTTCTACAACAAGAAGGTGCTGGCCAAGCTCGGCGCGCAGCCGCCCAAGACCTACGCCGAGCTGGTCTCGACGATGGACAAGGCCGTTGCCGCGGGCATGTATGCGTCGGTGACCGGCAACCAGGGCTGGAAACCGGTCAACCAGAACTACATCTCGTTGTTCCTGACACAGGTTGCCGGCGGCAAGAAGGTGTACGACGCCTTGCAGGGCACGATTCCGTGGACGGATCCGTCCATCGAGAAGGCCGTCCAGGCGTCCGCAGACTTCTACCAGAAGGGCTACCTGGGCGGTAAGGACTACGCCACGCTCAACTTCGATCAGTCGGTCCAGCTGCTCAGCCAGGGCAAGGCGCCGTTCATGCTCGGCCCGAGCCTGATCTTCCAGTTCGCGTCGAACTACTTCAACGACAAGAACGGTACGACGGACGACCTCGGCTGGCTGCCGTTCCCGAGCGTCGACGCCGGCCGGCCGTATCCGTACCCGACGCTGGGTACGACGGCGTCGCTGTCGATCAACGCCGCCTCGAAGAACAAGGACGGCGCCGCGGCGGTGATCGACTACATGATGACCGACGGCTTCACCAAGGACATGAACAAGAGCTGGCCCGGGTACTGGGCCGTGCCGCTGAAGAACTTCGACCTCGACGCGGCGAGCTACACCGGCCTGTCGAAGCCGTTCGTGACGGCCATGAAGGACACCATCGCGACCGTGAACAAGGGCAACTACGGGTTCTTCGCGGGCACGTTCTTCCCGCCGGCGACCGCGACCGCGTTCACCGACATCGACTCGGTCTGGCTGGGCAAGGAGAGCGCCGCGGACTTCCTGAAGAAGGTCCAGACGACGTTCGCCGCCGAGAAGGCGAAGGGCCTGGTCCCGCCGCTGCCCCAGCCGGGCGCCTGACGGGGATCCCCGGAGAAGACCCGGAGAAGACATGGTCATCACAGCCGCGCCGGCGCGGGAGTCCGCACCAGCGCACCTCCCGCCCGGGCGGCGGCGTACGCACCTGCGCCGCCGTACCGCGATCAACTACGCGCTGGTCGCGCCCGCACTCGTGCTCTCGATCGTGATCGTCGTCGTCCCCGGCATCCTCACGCTGCTGTTCGCGTTCACCGACTGGAGCGGTGTCGGGTTCGACGTCCACTTCGTCGGCGGCAAGAACTTCGCCTCGATCCTGTCCGACCCGGTGTTCGCGACCGCGCTGACCAACAACATCAAGTGGCTGGTGATGTTCCTGACGCTGCCGGCGGTGATCGGGCTGCTGACCGCGATGCTGCTGTTGCGGCGTAAGCGGCTGCGCACGTTCTACCAGGTGATCTACCTGATGCCGTACGTGCTGGCGCCGGTCGTCAACGCGCTCGTCTGGCAGACGATCATCTACAACCCGCACGGTGGCGTGGCCGGCCTGCTCGGGATCCAGCCGCCGACCGGATCGACGTCGACCGCGCTGTACGCCGCCGCGGCCGTCGACATGTGGCACTACTGGGGTTTCCTGACCGTCGTCTACCTCGGCGCGATCCGGCAGACACCGGTCGACCAGGTCGAGGCCGCGATCGTCGACGGGGCCGGCGGGTGGGGCGTTTTCCGAAACGTGTATCTGCCGAGTATTCGGCCGACGCTGTTGCTGATGGGCGTGATGACGGTCATCTTCTCGTTCCTGGCCTTCGACTACGTCTTCCTGCTGACGCAGGGCGGGCCGGCGCACGCCAGCGAGGTGATGGGGACGTACGCCTACGCGTTCGCCTTCTCGTCGTTCGAGTTCGGGAAGGCCGCCGCGGTCGGGATCATCATGAGCTTCTTCGGGTTGCTCGCGTCCGTGCTGTACACCTGGATCAGCCGGCGGGAGATCGCCCGATGACCCGTTACCTGAAGGGCATCGCGGCGCAGCTGGTGCTGGCGCTGTTCGCCGTACTCGCGCTGGTTCCGCTGCTGCTGGTGCTGATCAACAGTTTCAAGAGCAACGACCAGGTACTGGCGAATCCGTTCGGGCTGCCGTCGTCGTTGAGTTTCGCGAACTTCGTCACCTCGTGGCAGTACGGGCAGTTCGGCCGCGGGATCGTCAACAGCGTTCTGCTCACCGGTACGACGGTCGTCGTCGTACTGGTCTGCGCGAGCCTGGCCGGCTACGTCCTCGCCGGGCAGAAGGTGAAGCAGTGGCCGGCGATCATGGTCTACCTGACGATGGCGATGACGATCCCGATCCAGCTGTTCGTGTTCCCGCTGTACGCCGCGGTCGCCGCGCTGAACCTGCTGGACAACGTTTTCGTGGTCGGCGTGATCCTGGCCGCCATCAACATGCCGTTCGCGACCTTCCTGATGCGGACGTTCTTCCTGAACATCCCGGCCGAGATCGAGGAAGCGGCGCTGATGGACGGCGTCAACACCTTCCAGCTGATCCGGCGGGTGATGCTGCCGATGGTCCGGCCCGGGCTGATCACCGTCGGCGTCATCGTCGGCCTGAACGCGTGGAACGAGTTCCTGATCTCCTCGACGTTCCTGCAGAACCCGGACGACCAGACGCTGACGCTCGGCTTCCTGACCATGAACGGGACCTTCAGCACCGACATCGGCACGATGATGGCCGGCGCGCTGATCCTGATCGTGCCGGTCCTGGCCGTCTTCATCGCCGTCCAGCGGTACGTCGTGGACGGGCTCGCGAGCGGTTCGGTGAAGGGCTGAGATGACCGCCTACGAGGAACGCGTGTACGCCGGGATTCTCGGCAAGCTGATCGGGGTGTACCTCGGCCGGCCGGTCGAGGGCTGGCCGTACGCCGACATCCAGGCTCGGTTCGGCCTGGTCGACCGGTTCGTGAACGGCGACCTCGGGCTGCCGCTGATCGTCGCGGACGACGACATCTCCGGAACGCTGGCCTTCGCCCGGGTCGTCGAGGACAACGGTTTCTTCGGGCCCGCGGATGCCGGTGAGACCTGGCTGAACTACATCGTCGAGGACCGCACGATCCTGTGGTGGGGCGGGTACGGACGCTCGACCGAACACACGGCGTACCTCAATCTCAAACGCGGCGTGCCCGCGCCGGACAGCGGTTCGATCGCGCGGAACGGCAGCACGCTCGCGGAGCAGATCGGTGCGCAGATCTTCTCGGACGCGTTCGCGCTGATGACGCCGGGCGATCCGGAGCGGGCGGTGGCGCTGACCCGGGCGGCGGCGAGCGTCAGTCATGACGGCGTCGCGCTGGATGCGGCGGCATTCTTCGCGGCGATGCGCGCGTCGGCCTTCGAGCAGCAGGAGTTGGCGGTCCTGATCGAGCGATCGCTGCCGTTCGTCACGGATCGCCGGCTGGCCGAGCTGATCGTGGACGTGACGTCGCACGTCTCGAAGGGGGACGACTGGCGATCGACCCGCGACTGGGTCGATCAGCACTACGGGTACGCGCGGTATCCGGGGCCGTGTCATTCGTTGTCGAACACGGCGATGGCGCTGGCGGCTCTTGTTGTCGGCGACAACGATTTCCGTCGGGTGGTCGCGATCGCGTCGTCGGTGGGATTCGACACCGACAGCAACGCCGGTACGGTCGGTTGCATCACCGGGGTACGGCTCGGACTCGCGGCGTTCGACGACGCCGAGGAGCTGCGGTCCGCTGTCGCCGACCGCGCGCTCGTCGTCAGCGCCGACGGCGGCGAGTGCGTGACAGACGCCGTCCTCGAGACCCGCCGGATCATCCGCTCCGCGCACAAACTCGAGGCTGCGCCGGTCCCGGTTCGGCGGCCGCGGTTCGACTTCGACTTCCCGGGGGCGGTACAGGGGTTCGAACCCTGTCCGTACCTGGACGGCGGCGCGGTTCGGCATCATCGGTTCGAGGACGGCTCGACGGCGCTGCTGATCGACGGCGGGTCCGCCTCCACGCCGGTCTTCCTCGATCCGCTCGACGCGGTGTCGAACTTCTCCACGCTCGCCAGCCCGACGCTGTACCCCGGCAACACCGTCCGCGCGGTCGTCAGCGCACCCGACGGTGCCTCGGTCCGGCTGTATGCGATCTACGACGGGACGACAACGGCGGAAGGGCCGTGCATCGACGTCGGCGAGCGAACCGAGCTCGACTGGACAGTCCCGAGCGGCGGAAACCCTTTTCGGATCGGGCTTTCCGTTTCCGGAACGGCGTACCTGCACTCGCTCGACTGGGACGGGGCTCCGGCGGAGTACTCGCAGTCCGGCATCCTGCTCTCCTCGATCTGGGACACCCAGCCGCGCGGCCTCGCGCCCTGGGTGAGCTCGGCGAAGAACTTCGAGGCGGACTTCGCGACAACGTTTTCCGTCTCGCACCCGGACCCGCTCGGCGTCGTCACGACCGGGACCCGCGACTGGGTCGACTACGAGATCTCCTCCCGGCTGACGTTCTCACTGAGTCGCTCCGCGGGAATCGTCGTCCGGGCCCGCGGGCACCGCAACTTCACCGCGGCCGTGTTCGACGGGCGCCTGCTCTCGATCGTCGAGCAGCACGGCGCCGAGCGGACCGTACTCGCGACGGCTCCGTTCGCCCTCCGCCGGGACGCGCCGTACGACGTGTCCGTCGAGTGCGCCGCGGCCGTCGTCACGGTCCGGGTCGACGGCATCTCGATGCTCTCGGCAACGACCCGGCGACTGGCCGGCGGCGGCGCCGGCTTCCTCGTCGACATCGGAACCATGAGCGCCGACGGATTCACCGTCCGCTCGCATCCCCGGGCCCAGACACTCGCTGAGCCCCGCGACCAGAAAGGCACCACCCGATATGGCACTCACCGGAAAATGGAACAGTATCTCGGTCAACACCAGACCGGCTGAGGGCTATGCGAGCCCGGTGCATTACGTTGACCTGACCAACGAACTCCGGGAGGTCGCGCGCGGCACCGGCGGCGACGGCATCCTGCACACGTTCCTGCCGCACACCACCTGCACGCTGATCTTCAACTCCGGCGTGGACGGTACGACGCTGCAGGACATCAGGCTGTTCATCGAGGAGCAGATCCCGGTCGACCGGCCGTTCGTCCACCTGCACGACGGTCCGCAGGACGCCGCGGCACATGTCCGCTGCGTCTTCGGTGTGCAGTCGCTGCAGTTGCCTGTCGTCAACGGTGAGCTAGGGATCGGCCACAGCCAGGGCGTGTACCTGCTCGAGCTCGACGGGCCGCGGGACCGCACGCTGCAGTACGCGGTACAGACGTTCTGATGACCGTCGTCGGAGTCCGCGGTGGTCTGTCCGTCGATCATCTGGTGAACGCCGGACAGAGTGCCCGCTTCGACGAGCTCGGCGGACCCGGGCTCTTCGCGACCCTCGGCGCGCGCCTCGTCGCCGGGACCCGAGTGCGGCTGTACTCGCGGCTCCCGGACGACGAGCCGCGCTTCGCCAAGCTCTTCGACGAGCTCGGGATCGACACCTCCGGCTGCATCGGCGACCCGCAGGCGATGCGGCTGTGGATCCTGAACTCCCAGCAGGGCCGGCGAATCGTGGCAACCGCACCTGTCGGCTCTGTCGAGCTCGAAAGCGGTGAAACCGCCACACCTGAAGAGGAAACACCGGTTCCGCTCAGCGAGGAGATCGACGGGCTCCTCGACAGCTCACCGGTCGAACGGGCTCTGGTCGGCTCGGCCCGGATCGGTGTCGACCCGCACCAGCTGCGGTTGCAGGCGGAGGGAGCGGAATACGTCCGTCGAGTGACTCCGCCGGGCGGGCTCGTCCTGCCCAGCCGGGTGCAGCTGCGCCTGATCGACCCCGATCCGCTCGCCGCCGCCCGGACCCTGCACGAGCGTTTCGGATTCGACGTGATCGCGCGCCTCGACCGGGACGGCCTCGTCGCCATCTCCGGCGACGGCGAGTGGGCCGTCCGCGATCCCGACGTACAGGTTGTCGAAACCACCGGAGCCGGTGATTCCTCGGCCGGCGCGATCCTCGCGGCCTGGGCCGCCGGTGCGGACCTTCCCACCGCGGCGGCGTACGGCGCCGCCGTGGCCCGGCTCGTGCTCTCGGACTGGGGTCACGCCGGCCTGCTGACCGACCCGCTGACCGAACCTTTCCCGACCATCACCATCACCAGGAAGCAGTAACCGTGACTTCTCCCGAACAGCTTTCCGTCGTCGCGTCGGCCCTGCGCGCCGTCCGCGACGTGCAGCCGGGTATTCCGGCCCCACCCGATGGCGCCGTCTTCGTCGGGTCCGGCGACTCGCTCTCGTCCGCGCTGCTGGCAACGGCGTACGGCCATCGCGCCCTGTCGTCCGGGGATCTGACTTGGACCGGACGGCTGCCGTACGGCACCAGCACCGTCGTGGGCATTTCGCATTCCGGCACGTCCGGTGCAACGGTCCGCGCACTCCGGTTGGCCGCCGAGGAGGGCAAGCGGACGATCGCGATCACCTCCAACCCCGACTCCCCGCTGGCGGCGGCCGCGGCCGAGACGCAGCTCGTTCCTTCGCTGGGGATCGAGGAAGTCGTTCCGTGCGCGGGTCATCTGATGCTCGGCCTCGGCGTCGCCGCGGTGGCGGGCGAGGATGTGGCCGGCGCCGCGAGTGACGTCGCCCGACTGCTCGAGGCACAGGCGCCCGAGCTGAACCGAGCCGTCCGGGCGTTGCCGGCCGAGGCGCCGCAGGGCATCTCGGTGCTGACGCTGCCGGACCTGCGCGGCGCGGGTGACTTCTGGATGCTCAAGCTCATCGAGGCCGTCGGGCTGACCGTCCGGACGGTGCCGTTGGAGGAGAGCGGCCATGTCGACTACTTCGTCGGCCCGCAGCCGCACCTCATACTCCAGTTGATCGGCGCCGTCGGCCGGGCCCGGTTCGACCGGCTGGCCGTCGCCTTGGAGAGTACGGGGCAGACCGTGCAGCAGATCGCGTTCGAGACACCCGGCACCTGGTCGAGCCGTACGGCGCTCGTGCTGGAGCTGGCGGGTGCCGCCGCGGGTGCGGTCTTCGCCGACCAAGCGGCAGCCAAGTGGGGGCGCCCGCCCTTCCGCGGCGGTGCGGTGAACATGGACGCCCGGCACATCAAGCTCGACGAGGAGCCGATCACGACCTGACCGGCAGCAACGGTCGATAGGTACTGATGTTATGATCATATTATCCATGCATCACATCAGGGCGTCATCTCAGGGCGTCGTCTCAGGGGGAAGTGGGCCGTATGACCGTCGAGGACACCCGTCATCCGCTGGCGGTGAAGGTCACCCAGGTGGACCGGCGATCACCGATGCCGGCCTGGGCGCAGGTCGAGCGTGACCTCCGCTCGGTCCTGGACCAGGGCGTCGAGGCCGGACTCCAGCTCCCGACCGAGAAGGACCTCGCGGCGATGTACGGCGTCAGCCGGATCACCGTCCGGCAGGCGCTGGCCGCGCTCTCGGACCGTGGGTACGTCGAACGCCGGCAGGGGATGGGTACGTTCGTCGCCGACCGGCCGCGGCTGGTCCAGCACGACATCGGCCTGATGACGCCGTGGCGGGACCGGTTCCGCGCGGCCGGCGAGGACGCGGCGTCCGTGCACCTCGCCGACGCCGCGCCCGAGGAGGAACCGTACGACCTCGTGCGTGAGCTGACCCCGGCCGAGCGCAGCGGGACCCGGCTCCACCTCAAACGGCTGCACCTCGTCAACGGCCGTCCGATCGGGATCACCGACTCGTGGCTGGCCGGGCGGGCCGCCGAGACGATGCAGGGCCGGGAGCTGGTCGAGGCATCCCTCTCGAAGACGTTGCAGCACGAGGCGATCGCCGCCGATCAGGTGGAGCACCTTCTCGAGGTGCGGTCGGTCAACGCGGCCGAGACGGTCCTGCTCGACACCGGGATCGACTCCCAGGTGTTCGTCGACTGGTCGATCGGCCGGTCCGGGGGCGAACTCGTCGAAACCTCCAGAACCGTCTGGCTCGGCTCGCGGGTGCGCTTCCACTACTCCACAGACCTCGAGGGACTCCACCGCCCCTGAGACCGGGCGCAACTTCCGGTCCGGTCGGTGCATCGAGCTGTACGAGAACATCCCCGCGAAGAGGCGGCCAGACAAATGAACCGTTCGTATTTCACAGCCTGTGCGGCCGCCCTGGGGATGGCGGCGACAGCACTCGCGCCGGCTCCGGCGAGTGCCGCGACGACCAGCCCGGCGAGTTCGACGGCCTGCGTGGTGACGCCCGGCGCCGTCAGCGCAGCCGGCGACGTGCAGCGGACCATGGTCGTCGCGGGTACGCCGCCGACCGTCCAGGACATCGGTGGCCCGGACGCGGGGATCTTCCCGCCCGGCCAGGTCCGGATCGCCGGCTCGACCGTGATCACTCCGGACGTGCCCGCGCCTTATACCGGGTACGTCTCCGGCTATCAGGTCCTCGATGGCTCGATGTACAACACCGGCTACTACTTCGGCGCCGACGGGAATGTCGACCGCAGCACGTTGCACCGGTCGCTCGTCGGCGGTGGCTGGGGAGCCTTCACGTTCTTCGACGTGACCAGGTTCTACCCGGCGACGCAGTACGGCGGCGAGTACCGCCACCAGTACGCGCTGCGCTCGGACGGGACGCTGTTCCGCTGGCAGAACAACGGGCGCCCCGACTGGGCGAACAAGCAGTCCGCGCCCGGGTTCGCCGCGGTCAAGTCGATGGCGCTGATCAGTCAGACCCGCACGTACGAGACCTTCCTCGCCAACACCCGCAGCGGGGCGCTCTACACCATCCGCCTGCCGCTCAGTTCGCCGCTGAAGCCGGTGGTGAGGCTGGTTCGTAGCTCGACCTGGCAGAAGTTCGACACGCTCCTGGCGCGCAAGTGCGGTCAGTACGGCGTCGTCCTGCTCGCGATCGACAAGGACACCGGCCAGGGCTTCCTGTACGCCGTCGGTCACGCCAACGGGACATCGACGGTGATCCAGGGTCTGGGGCAAGTCAAGTCCACCTTCAAGGACCCGGTGTACTACCGGAGCTCGATCATCCCGGGCTCCGAGCCGCAGCCGTTCGGAGAGTGACTGATTGCACTCAATGCAAGATTGCCGGATTAATAGTTTGCAGTGAGTGCAAGATTCTGCCTAGCCTGTTCAGGTGGGGGCAGAGGGTGGGTTGCGGGAGCGCAAGAAGCTGCAGACGCGGGCGGCGCTGGCCGATGCCGCGCTGCGGCTGGCGTTGGAGAAGGGGCCGGAGCACGTCACGGTCGAGGAGATCGCCGAGGCGGCCGACGTGTCGGTGCGGACCTTCTTCAACTACTTCCCGCACAAGGAGCACGCGATCCTCGGGCGGAACCCGGAGCACCTCGACCGGGCGCTCGAGCGGATGCGGACCGCCCCCGCCGACGAGTCGCCGCTGACCACGATGTGGTTCATCGTCCACGACGTACTGCGGGAGCTCGAGAGCGACGGGCAGCTGTCGCGGCGCGGCGAGCTGATCATGCGTACTCCGACCCTGCTGTACCAGCTGATGCTGTCGAGCATCGACGACGAGCGGCAGCTGACCGCTGCGCTCACCGAGCGGATGGGTGCACCGGCCGGGTCGGTCCTGCCCGGGCTGATCGTCAGTACGGCAGGCGCCGCCTGCCGGGTGGTGATGGAGCTGCACAAGTCCGCTCCGGACCGCCCGGTCACCGAACTGCTCGACGAAGCGTTCCATCTACTTGCCCAGGGCATCGACGCGGCCTTCGGCACGGACAACCAGAAAGGCACCTCATGACGACGACCTCGTCACCCACTCCGGAGCCCGTGGGTGAGGTCAGTAGTTCTGCAACAGCCACGCTCACGCCACGTCAGACCATCCAGGCCATGTCCGGCCTGATGATGGGCCTGTTCGTGGCGATCCTGGCCGGCACCGTGGTGTCGACCGCGCTGCCGCGGATCATCCACGACCTCGGGGCGAGCCAGTCCTCGTACACCTGGGTCGTCACGCTCGAGCTGCTGACCATGACGGCCACCGTGCCGTTGTGGGGCAAGCTCGCCGACCTCTACAACAACAAGCTGCTGATCCAGCTGTCGCTGAGCTTCTTCGTGGTCGGCTCGCTGGTCGCCGGCTTCGCGCCGAACATCGAGGTACTGCTCGGCAGCCGGGTGCTCCAGGGTCTCGGCGGCGGCGGTCTGACCGCGCTGGTGCAGATCGTGATGGCCGCGATCATCCCGCCGCGGGAGCTCGGCCGGTACTCCGGTGTCTTCGGCGCGATCTTCGCGTCGGCGACCGTCGGCGGACCGTTGCTCGGTGGCTTCCTGGTCGACTCGCCGCTCGGCTGGCGGGCCTGCTTCCTGGTCGGCGTACCGTTCGTGATCGCGGCGATGATCCTGCTGCAGCGCACGCTGAACCTGCCCACGGTCAGACGCGAGGTGAAGATCGACTGGTGGGGCGCGGTCCTGATCATGGGCGGCGTCAGCACGCTGCTGGTCTGGTCGTCGTTCGCCGGCAACAAGTTCGACTGGGTGTCCGGCTGGAGCTTCGCGCTGGTCGGGGCCGCGCTGGTCGTGCTGCTGGCCGCGGTCCTGGTCGAGCGCCGGCACCCGGAGCCGATCATCCCGATGGACCTGTTCCGGAACCGCACGGTGACGCTGGCCATCGTCGCCAGCGCGCTGGTCGGCATCGCGATGTTCGCCGGCTCGGTGTTCCTCGCGCAGTACTTCCAGATCGCGCAGGGGTACTCGCCGACCAAGGCCGGCCTGATGAGCCTGCCGATGATCCTCGGCATGATGACCGCGTCCACGATCGCCGGTGCGCTGATCACGAAGTACGGCCGCTGGAAGATCTACCTGGTCATCGGCAGTGTGCTGCTGCCGATCGGTCTCGGGCTGTTCGGCACGATCGACGCGCACACGTCGAAGTACATGCTGTGGGGCTTCATGCTGGTGCTCGGCGTCGGCATCGGCCTCGTGATGCAGAACCTGGTGCTCGCGGCGCAGAACGACGTACCGGCCCGGGAACTGGGCGCGGCGACGTCCGCCGTCAGCTTCTTCCGGAGCATGGGCGGCACCATCGGCGTCAGCGTCCTCGGCGCGATCCTGGCGAACAAGGTCACCCAGACCCTGAACCCCGGCGGCGCGTCGTCCGGCGGCGGAAGCGCCGTACCGAACATCAAGGACCTCCCCGAGCAGGTCCGCACGGTCGTCGAGAACGCCTACGGCAACGCGACCGCCGACCTGTTCATGATGTCGGTCCCGTTCGCCGTCCTGGCCCTGATCGCCGTCCTCTTCATCAAGGAAAAGGCCCTCCTCACCACCTCGGGCGCCGAGCGCCGCGCGGCCGAACAGGATGACATCCTGGATGCATGATCGTTGCATTCAGTATCAGTCCGGCGGCAGGTGACGAGACCGGGGGCGTGAGCGAGGCGGTGGCCGAGGCCATCCGCGTGGTTCGCGCCTCCGGTCTTCCCAACGAGACCAACGCGATGTTCACGAACCTCGAGGGTGAGTGGGACGAGGTGATGGCGGTCGTGAAGCAGGCTGTGGACGCCGTCGCCGCCGTGTCACCCCGGGTGAGTTTGGTGCTGAAGGCGGACATCCGCCCCGGCTACACGGGGCAGTTGACGGCCAAGGTGGAGCGGATCGAGCAGGCGTTAGGCGACTGAGTTCAGCACGCCGATGACCTGCTCGTAGCGGTTCTCCTTCTCGGCGTCGCGGAGGAAGTGGACCCGGGTGACGAGGATTTCCTCGGCGTCGGGGTTGTCGTGGAGGAGCTGGATGGTTTCGTCGGCGTACTCGGCCAGGGGCATGGCGTGCGGGTCGTTCTCCTGGTTGAGCAGCGTGGTCTGCACCGCCGGCGGGACGAGCTCGATCACCTGGAGGTCGAGCTGGTGGCGGAGGCTCTGGGTGTAGCTGTGGACGGCCGCCTTGGTGGCGCTGTACGTCGGGGTCGTCACCAGCGGGACGAATGCCAGGCCTGAGGAGACCGTCATGATCACGCCGTCCTGCCGCTGAAGCAGGTGCGGCGTGAAGGCCGTGATGGTGCGGATCGTGCCGAGCAGGTTGATCGTGACGGTCTCCTCGGCGGTCGCCAGGTCGTGGTCGTTGAGGTTCTCGGGCTGCATGATGCCGGCCATCGTGATCAGTACGTTGAGGTCCGGGTACTTCGTGGTGACGGTCTCGTAGGCCGTGGCGATCGAAGCGGGGTCGGCGACGTCGAGTTCGATGCCGTCGATGTGGTCCTCGGCGGCGATCTTGTCGAGCAGGTCCCGGCGGCGGCCGCTGATGATCACGGTGTTGCCGAGGTCGCGGAAACGGCGGGCGAGTTCGAGACCGATACCCGACGTACCGCCGGTGAGGAAGATCGTGTTGCCGGTGGTTTTCATGGCTCCAGCCTGTGACTGGATGCCGTCGGCAACCAGGCTGAGCTCAGCCACTGCTCGGCAGGCAGTGGATAACGGGCGGCGGCCGTGGAGACTGGGTGCATGGAGTACTCCGACCTGTCCGACTTCCTCCGCAAGCGCCGCGAAGCCCTGCAGCCCGAGGACGTCGGCATGCCGCGCGGTCGCCGCCGCCGGACGCCGGGTCTGCGTCGTGAGGAGGTCGCCGCGCTGGCGTCGATGTCGGCCGACTACTACAGCCGGCTCGAGGGCGGCCGCGGCCCGCAGCCGTCGGTGGAGATGCTCGGCGCGATCGCGCGGGCGCTGCGCCTGACGCTCGAGGAGCGCGACCACCTGTTCCTGCTGGCCGGCCACGGTACGCCGCCGCGCACGACGCGGGCCTGCCACGTGGACCCCGGCATGTTGCGGATCCTGGACCGGCTGCACGACACACCCGCGATGCTGCTGAACCGGTGCGGCGAGGTGGTCGCGCAGACGCCGACGCATGTCGCGTTCGCGGGGGAGCTGACCAACTTCCAGGGCATGGAGCGCAGCGAGGCCTACCGCTGGTTCGCGCACCCGGAGACGCGGTCCCTGTACGCCGAACCCGAACTGTCCACGCACAGCCGCCTGCTCGTCTCGATGCTGCGGACGGTCGCGACCGTCGACGGGCCGAAGTCGTACGCGGCCTCGATCGTGCGAGCGCTGCAGAAGCTCAGCCCGGAGTTCATGGCGATCTGGGACGCGCACGAGGTGGTGGTCGCGCACAGCCGGACCAAGCGCTTCCGGCACCCGTCGGTCGGTGACCTGGAGCTGTACTGCGAGCTGATCGACAACCGCGACCAGCAGCAGACGCTGATCGTCTTCACCGCCGAACCGGGCAGCGAGAGCGCCGAGAGGCTGCGCTTGCTGAGCGTTCTGGGCACGCAGGTGATGGGCAACGACCGGGAGTCGGTCTAGATTGCCGCGCATGAGAATCCTGCGTGTGGCCGCTCTCGCGGCAGGAGGTCTGTTGTTGATGGCTAACGTCGTACCCGCTCAGGCGCACGGCGGACCGTCGTACCGGTGGGAGCTGACGCCGACCGGTACGACGGCGCAGTTCCGCGGGCTGGCGGCGGTCAGCAAGGACGTCGCCTGGGTCGGCGGTACGGCGGGGACCGTACTGCGGACGGTCGACGGCGGGAAGCACTGGCAGAACGTCAGCCCGGCCGGTGCCGAGACGCTGCAGTTCCGGGACGTCGAGGCGTTCGACGCGCAGCGCGCCGTGGCGCTGACCATCGGCGAGGGCGAGGACTCCCGGGTCTACCGCACCGCCGACGGCGGGAAGACGTGGTCGGAAACTTTCCGGAACACCGATCCGAAGGCGTTCTACGACTGCATCGCCTTCAATGACGCTAAGCATGGACTGGCGATGAGCGATCCGGTGGACGGGAAGTTCCGGATCGCGGCGACCTCGGACGGCGGGAAGTCGTGGAAGGTGCAGCCGACTGATGGGATGCCGGCCGCGTTGCCGGGTGAGGCCGGGTTCGCCGCGAGCGGGACCTGCCTGGTTGCCGGGGCTGGTCGGACGGCGTGGTTCGCGACCGGTGGTGGCGATCGGCCGCGGGTGTTCCGGACCGTCGACGGCGGGCGGCGGTGGACGGTGGCGGACTCGCCGATGGCGAGCGGGGCAGCGGCCGGAATCTTCAGTCTGGCGTTTCGGAACACGTTGTTCGGCGTTGCCGTCGGCGGTGACTTCACCAAGCCGACCGAGGCGGTGAACGCGGCGTCGGTGACGTACGACGGTGGCCGCACCTGGAAGCTGGTGCCGGCGGACCGTGCGCCGAAGGGCTACCGGAGCGGCTCGCACTTCGTGCCGTGGTCGCCGTTCACGGTGATCGCGGTCGGCCCGTCCGGGAGCGACGTGAGCCTGGACGGTGGGCGCAGTTGGAAGCAGTTCTACGACGGCAGCTTCGACAGCGTCGAATGCGCCGGCCACGGCATCAACGCCGGTTGCTGGGCCTCCGGCGCAAAGGGCGCCGTCGGCCGCCTGGTGTATTAGCAGCGTCCTTCTACGTTCAGGTCGGCGACACTCGCTTGTTGGGCGGGTGTCGCCGGGTTTCCGGGACGATGGAGCGTGCGCAAATTGCTGACCGTCCTCGTGGGGTTTCTGATGGTGGTACCTACTGTTGCCGCGGCCCAGCCCGACGCGGGCCGTCCGGGCCGGCCGTTGACCGTGATGACCTACAACATCCACCACGGCGCCGGGATCGACGGCGTCCTCGACCTGGAGCGGATCGCCGTACTGATCGAGCAGTCCAAGGCCGACGTGATCGGGCTGCAGGAGGTCGACCGGCACTGGGATGCCCGGAGCAACCGGGTCGACCAGCCGGCCTGGTTCGCGCGGCGGCTGAAGATGCACTACGCGTACGCCGCGAACCTCGACCTCCCGCCGGCGAGCCCGGGCGAGCCGCGTCGCCAGTACGGGACCGCGATCCTCTCGAGGTACCCGATCCAGGACTTCGAGAACACGCTGCTGCCGCTCTACCCGACCGGTGAACAGCGCGGACTCGCGGTGGCAGACATCACGGTGCGCGGCGCCAAACTGCGGTTCGCGAACACCCATCTGACCAGCAACAACAACGCCGAGCGGCTCGAACAGGCGCAGAAGGTGGTCGAACTGCTCGGCGGTTCGACGACCCCGACCCTGCTCGTCGGCGACCTGAACGCGCTCCCGACGGCCCCGGAGATCAAGACCCTGACCGCCGTGTACGACGACACCTGGGCGGAGGTCGGCGACGGCCCGGGCTACACGATCGAGGCGGACAAGCCGACCAAGCGCATCGACTTCCAGCTGCACAGCCCAGGCCTGCGCCCGGTGCGGGCCGCCGTGCCGGTGACGCCGGCGTCGGACCACCTTCCGGTGCTCGCCACGTTCGTTCTCAGCTGAATCCAGCTCCGCGGAAACGCCCCTCCGGTCGCGGCCGGAGGGGCGTTTCCATGCGTCCACCGGCGAGTTCGCCGGAATTACAAGCTTGTAGTTTGTCAAGTCGACACACGGGTGAAACAAAGATACTTGTGTGAAAGCTGTTCCCAATGGGGCTGTAGGCAACTAGTGTCACGTATGTGGTCCAGGAGGACCAGAAGTTCACGAACCCTGGGGAAGGGGTTCGTGACCGGCGGAAGGAACGATCCCGATGCGGACGCCCCCAAGGGCCACGTCCGGCGAACGGGTCGCGAGTGCTGGGAAGACCGGACGGGCAGGCAAACTGCTGCTCTCCGGGGTGCTCGCGATCTGCTTGGCCGGCTCCATGGCCGTGCCCACGCTCCCGGCCGAGGCTGCCAAGCCGAAGCCGCCGGTGATCCCGTCCAAGGCCGCGGTCGCGCGGGCCAAGCAGGCAGCTGCCTCGAAGGCCGGCCAGGTCGCCACGATCGAGCGCGAGCTCGCCGCCGCGAACGCGCGGCTCGAGCAGCTCGGCGTCCAGTCCGGGATCGCGGACGAGGCGTACAACGGTGCCGTCTACCGGCTCCAGCAGGCCAGGACCGCGGCGGCCGCCGCCGCGGCCCGTGCCGCCGAGGCGGAGAAGACGCTGGCCACCCAGCGGCAGCAGATCGGCCGGTTCGCCGCCGCGTCGTACCAAGGTGGCGGCGACGTCGCGAAGCTCGCGCCGCTGTTCACCGCGGACGGCCCGCAGCAGCTGCTCGACTCGGCCGGTGCGGCGCACTCGGTGTCGGCCGCGATGCAGGGCTCGTACCTGCGGTTCTCGGCCACCCAGGTGATGACCAACCTGTTCAAGGTGCAGGCCGACCAGGCGGTCGTGAAGGTCCAGAAGGCCGCCGACGAGGCGGCCGCGGCGAAGAAGGCCGCCGAGGATGCGCAGGCGGCGCAGGCAGCCGCGGTGACCGCGATCGGCGTCCAGCGGAAGAACTCGATCTCGCAGCTCGCCGTACTGCAGAACATCTCGGTCAAGGTCGCCGCCCAGCGGCAGCACGGGCTCGAGGAACTCGCCCGGATCAAGGCCGCCGAGGAGGCGGCCCGCAAGGCCGCCGAGCTGAAGCGCCGGATTGCCGCCCAGGAGGCTGCGGAGCGCCGCGCCGCGGCCGCCGCGCAGGCCCGCGCGGAACAGGAAGCCCGCGAAGAGGCGAAGAAGAACCACGGCAGGAAGCCGAAGCACCACCAGCCGTCCGGCGACAACGGGAACGGTAACGGGGGCAACGGCGGCGGTGGCGGTGGCGACAACGGTGGTGGTGGTGGCAGCTCCTCGGGCCACGGCGCGTCGGCGGCGATCAGGTTCGCGATGCGGCAGCTCGGCGACATGTACCTGTGGGGCGGCGCCGGCCCGAATCGCTGGGACTGCTCCGGCCTGACGATGGGCGCCTGGGAGAAGGCGGGCGTGCAACTGCCGCACTACGCCGCCGCGCAGTACCAGCAGATCCAGCACATCCAGGAGAACGACCTGCGGCCGGGCGACCTGATCTTCTGGGCGCTGGACCCGAACGACCCGGCCACCATCCACCACGTCGCGATGTACATCGGCGGCGGGATGATGATCCACGCCCCGCGCACCGGCAAGCCGGTACAGATCTCGAGCGTCTACTACTGGATCCCACCCAACTTCTTCGGCCGCCCGTAGACTGGTAGTTGTCCCCGGCAACAATGCCCTGTTGCCGGGGATTTCCCTGTGAGCACAGAAGAACCCGCCTTGCTCAAGCGCGTGCGGCTCGGGTTGGATCAGCCGGTGGCTGCTGCGGGCCAGCTTCTCGGGGCTGACGGTCATTGCCTGCAGCACCGGGTTGTTCGAGTCGGTGCGCCAGGTACTCGGAGGTGATTGCCGCGGGCAACCTCGGGCGGCGTACGGACCGGGCCGAGGTCGATCTCGCCGATGCCGAGCATCCGGAGCTGGTCGGTGGCGGTGCCGGCCTCACGTTCGACCTGTTGTCAGGGGATCGCCACCAGGCGTCCGAGAGCGCTGCGGGCGTCGAGGGTTTCGTGGATTTTCGCGACGTCGGCGAGGGGGTGGGTGGCGGCGACGACGGGGCGGAGTTCGCCGGACTGCCAGCGGCGGGTGATTTCTGCGATGTCGGCGCGGGCCGCGTCCGGGCGGGCGCCGCGCCAGCCCATGATCGATACGCCGGTGACCGACTTGAAGCCGAACAGGGCGCCCGCGGGTACGGTCGGCAGCTCGGTGGTGATGGCGCCGTACGTCAGCATCGTGCCGAGCGGCCGGAGCAGTTCGAGGCCCTGCTCGAAGACCTTCCCGCCGACCGCGTCGAGTACTGCGTGGATGCCGTCGGGTGCGAGCTCGCCGACCTTGGCCGGCCAGTCCGGATCGGTCAGGTCGACGGCCTCCGCGCCGAGTGAGCGGATGAAGTCCAGGCGGTGCGGGGAGGACGCCGTACCGATGATCGTCTTCGGGTCGTACGAGTGGGCGAGCTGGACGGCGAGGTGGCCGATGGTGCCGGCCGCGGAGTGGATCAGCACCGTGCCCCCGGCCGGCAGGTGCGCGGTCTCGAGCAGCCGGAACGCGAGCGGCCCGGTCATCGGCATCATGGTCGCCTCGGCGGCGTCGGCGCCGTCCGGGATCGCGGCCAGGAACGCGGCGTCCGCGAGTACCTGGTCCGCGAACGCGTCCTCGGCGAGCGAGCCGACCCGCTGGCCGATCGCGATGCCGGGTGGGACGTCCGGCCCGACGGCGGTGATCCGGCCGATCACCTCGCCGGTCAGCGTGCCGGGGAGCGGCCGGTCCCACGGCGTGCCGCCGCGGCGGAGGACGGTGTCGATCGCGTTCGCACCGATCGCCTCGGCCTGGATCAGGACCTGGCCGGGGCCGGGCTCGGGGACGGCGACCTCGTCGAGCTGGAGGACGTCGGGACCGCCGTGG
The DNA here is from genome assembly GCF_017876295.1 of Kribbella aluminosa. NCBI lineage: Bacteria > Bacillati > Actinomycetota > Actinomycetes > Propionibacteriales > Kribbellaceae > Kribbella > Kribbella aluminosa. Next base: position 378,235 of record NZ_JAGINT010000001.1, read on the forward strand.
CGGTGGTAGCGCACTGCACGCATCGTGGGTTCTCCATATAGTGGGTGATGTAAATAATGGGAGAATCCCACGATAACCTCAGGAAGCTGCGTTGCCAATAGAGTTGGCGAGGTGAAGAAGTCGCCGAACCATCGGCTGTCCGACCAGGTGCTGTTCGCGCTCGGGCGGGCGAGCCAGCATGCCCAGCGGCTGGTCCGGCAGCACATGACCGAAGGCGGCGTCCGGACGCTGCACTACCACGTACTGGCGAGCCTGGCGGACGACGGCGAGGCGGTCCAGGCGACGCTCGCGGACCGGATCGGGATGGATCGCAGCGACCTGGTCACGCTGCTCGACGAGCTGGAGGAGCTGAAGATGCTGGCCCGCCGGGTCGACGCCGCGGACCGGCGCCGGAAGATCGTCGCGATCACGCCGGCCGGGGAGCAGCACCTGACGGACATGGATCGGCTGATCCTCGGCGCGGAGGCGGACCTGCTGGCGCCGCTGACCGCGACTGAGCGCAAGACCCTGCTGGCCCTGCTCCGCCGCGTCTCAGGAGATTAGGTCCTGTCTGGTGATCCAGCCAGGACTAGTGGCCTTCGGTCTTCAGACGCTCGAACGACGCGGTGATCTCTTCCTCGGCAGCCGCGCGGCCGACCCAGGTGGCGCCCTCGACGGACTTGCCGGGCTCGAGGTCCTTGTAGACCTCGAAGAAGTGCTGGATCTCCAGCCGGTCGAACTCCGGCACGTGGTGGATGTCGCGCAGGTGCTCCTGGCGCGGGTCGCCGGCCGGGACGCAGAGGACCTTGTCGTCCGGGCCCTTCTCGTCGGTCATCCGGAACATGCCGATCGCCCGGGCGCGGATCAGGCAGCCCGGGAACGTCGGCTCCGGCAGCAGCACGAGCGCGTCCAGCGGGTCGCCGTCCTGACCGAGGGTGTCCTCGATGAAGCCGTAGTCGGAGGGATACTGCGTCGCGGTGAACAGCGTGCGGTCGAGGCGCAGCCGGTTCGTCTTGTGGTCCAGCTCGTACTTGTTGCGGGTGCCCTTGGGGATCTCGATGAAGACGTCGAACTCCATACGGCAGATACTGTCACGGTTCCGACCGACCGAATGACAGGAGCAGCCCGGTGGCCCGACCTGCCCGTGCGGCATTCGTCACGCTTCTCAGTACGGTGCTGTGCGCCGGCCTGTGTACGAGCAGCGCGGGCGCCGTACCCGAATCGGCGCAGCTGACCCAGCAGGCGCCGGCGGTCCTGGCGCCGGTCACCACGGACGGTCCCGCTCCGACCGCAGCGGGTGTCGGGGCCGCGCTCGCCGCGATCCTCAAGGACCCGTCGCTCGGCCCGCACCACGGCGTCTACGTGTACGACGCCTCGCGCGGGAAGCCGGTGTTCTCGGTCGGCACCGGTACGTCGTACACGCCGGCCTCCACGCTCAAGCTGCTGACCACGGTGTCGGCGCTGGCCACGCTCGGCCCGGACCACACGTTCGCCACGAACGTGGTGAGCCTCGGCAAGGGGTCGATCGCGCTGGTCGGCGGCGGCGACCCGCTGCTCACGGTGAAGCCCGCGACCGACTACCCGGCCCGAGCGACTCTCCAGACGCTGGCTGCGAGTACGGCGAAGGCGCTGAAGGCGCAGGGGGTCGCGGCCGTCACTCTCGGGTACGACGCGACGCTGTTCACAGGCCCTGCCGTGAACACGCATTGGGAGGCCAACTACGTCCCCGAGGGCATTGCGGCGCCCACGTCGGCGCTGTGGGTCGACGAGGGTCGCATTGCTCCCCGAATGGCGAAGCGCTCGGCCTCGCCGTCGCTGGCCGCGGCCGCGTCGTTCCAGAAGCTCCTGCAGCAGTACGGCATCAAGGTGGCTGCTGCGGCCAAGCCGGTCGCGGCGCCCTCCAGTGCGCCTCTGCTGGCTCAGGTGGAGTCGCCCACGCTGGGGCAGATCGTGGAGTACATCAACCTGCACAGCGACAACGACGGTGCCGAGACGCTGCTGCGGCACGTAGGGATCGCTACCGGCAACGGCGGCTCGTACATCGGCGGTGTGAAGGGTGTGCGCGCCACACTCACCAAGCTGGGTCTGGACGTGTCCAAGGCGACCATCTACGACGGCAGCGGCCTGACGCGGGCCAACAAGGTCCCGCTGGATCTGCTGGCCGGTGCGGTGCGTGTGGCCGCGTCGACGGACCACCCGGAGCTACGGCATCTGCTGACCGGGCTCCCGATCGCCGGGTTCGACGGGAGTCTCCGCGAGCGGTTCACGACTGCGGGTACCAGCTTTGGGACCGGGCTGGTCCATGCGAAGACCGGGACGCTCACCAGCGTCCACAGCCTCGCCGGGTACGCCCGTGACCGCACAGGCACGCTCCTGGTGTTCGCTATCGCCAGCGACAGCGTCCCGGTGCCGAAAACGCTGGACGCCCGGGCGGCTCTCGACCGCGCCACGTCGGCGCTCGCCAACTGCGGCTGCTGATCAGCAGGCACATGTTGGGACATACCACTAGGGTCGTTATATGAGTACGGCGGAAGGCGGGACCACGACCGAGATGGTCGACTGGCAGCTGGCGACCGGCGTGGCGCGGAAGCTGCTGCGTCCCGGCCCGGCGGTCAGCCGCGCGGAGGCGGACCAGGTGGTCGCCGACCTGCGGCAGTTCGCAGCCGAGTCCGAGGGGTATGTCCGTGAGTTCACCGGGCTGCAGACCACGTCGGCCACCGCGCCCGTGGTGATCGTCGACCGGCCGGGCTGGGTGCAGGCGAACGCGGACGGCTTCCGCACCGTGCTGCAGCCGCTGGCCGACAAGCTGCGGGAGAAGGCGGACCGGGCGGCCCTGGCATCAGCGGTTGGCTCTCGGGTGACCGGGATCGAGGCCGGCGCGCTGCTGGCGTTCTTGTCGTCACGGGTGCTCGGCCAGTTCGACCCGTTCTACCCGGCGCACCCGGACCCGGACCGGCCCGGTGTGACGGGGCGGCTGCTGCTGGTGGCGCCCAACGTCGTACAGGTGGAGTCCGAGCTGGACGTCGTACCGCGGGACTTCCGGTTGTGGGTGTGTCTGCACGAGGAGACGCACCGGGTGCAGTTCACCGCCGTACCGTGGCTGCGGGACCACCTGCGGTCGGAGATCGCGCTGTTCCTGGACCAGGCCGAGCTGGACGCTTCGGCGTACGCGGCGATGTTCCGGGAGGCCGTGCAGCGGCTGGGCCGGTCGGTGCGTGGTGAGGCCGACCTGAGCCTGGTGGACCTCATGCAGTCGCCGGAGCAGCGTGCGGTGCTGGACCGGCTGACCGCGGTCATGTCGTTGCTGGAAGGCCACGCGGACTTCGTGATGGACGGGGTCGGGCCGTCGGTGATCCCGACCGTTGACAAGATCCGGGCCAAGTTCTCGTCGCGCCGGGCCAGTGGGAACCCGGTGGACCAGTTGCTGAAGCGGCTGCTCGGTCTGGACGCGAAGCTGCGGCAGTACAAGGACGGTGCGGCGTTCGTACGCCGGGTCGTCGACCGGGTCGGCATGGAGGGCTTCAACCGGGTCTGGACCGGTCCGAACACGCTCCCGACCAAGAACGAGATCGCGAACCCCGATGCCTGGGTCACCCGACTCCACGGCTGAGGGCCTGATCGAGCAACGCCGCGGGAAGCTCCACCCGGCCGTTGCCCGGACCAGGGAGGCCGTGCGGGCGACGCTGAGCGAGCTGCCGCACGGTACGACGGTGCTGGTCGCCTGCTCCGGCGGGACGGACTCGCTGGCGCTGGCGGCTGCTACCGCGTTCGAGGCACCCAAGCTCGGGCTGCGGGCCGGGGCGGTCGTGGTGGATCACGGGCTGCAGGCTGACTCGGCGCAGGTGGCGGAGACGGCTGCCGAGCAGTGCCGAGCGCTGGGGCTGGAGCCAGTGCGGGTGCAGGCGGTAGAGGTCGGTCAAGACGGCGGGCCGGAGGCGGCTGCTCGGGCGGCTCGGTACGACGCCCTCCGTGAAGTGGCGGACGAGCTGGCAGCTGATGTCGTTCTGCTGGCCCACACGCGGGACGATCAGGCGGAGACCGTTCTGCTCGGGTTGGGGCGTGGGTCCGGGGCCCGGTCGTTGGCTGGGATGGCTCCGGCCGTCGGGTTGTTGAGGCGGCCGTTCTTGGAGGTGCCGCGGGCCACTACGGCAGCTGCCTGCATCGCGTCGGGGTTGCGGCCATGGCACGACCCGCACAACGACGACCCGCAGTACACGCGAGTCCGGGTGCGGCACGAGGTGCTGCCGGTGCTGGAGGAGGCGCTGGGGCCCGGAGTGGTCGAGGCGCTGGCCCGTACGGCGGGGCTGTTGCGGGCGGACGCGGATGCGCTCGACCAGCTCGCCGCGGACGCCGCCGAGACCGCACTGAGCCGTCGCGAGGGCCAGGTTCGCTGTGACGTCGGCGTACTGCTGGAGGAGCCGGCTGCGGTCCGTACGCGCGTACTACGTCAGGCTGCGCTGGAAGCCGGCTGCCGGGCCACGGACCTCACCGCTGGGCACGTGGCAGCCGTCGACGCGCTCGTCACCGACTGGCGCGGCCAACGCTGGATCGATCTGCCACAAGGGATCCGCGCCGTCCGCCGGGGCGGATTCATCGCATTGGGTCCTGATGTGACAGGCTGAGCCGCGTGGATGCTTCGGACATCGAGAAGGACCTGAGCACGATCCATTACACCGAGGACCAGATCCTGGCGAAGCTGCGGGAGCTGGCCGGGCGGATCGAGCAGGACTACGAGGGCAAGGACCTCCTCATCGTCGGTGTTCTCAAGGGGGCCGTGATGGTGATGGCGGACCTCGCCCGGTCACTCAGCCGGCACGTCGAGATGGACTGGATGGCGGTCTCGTCGTACGGCTCCGGGACCAAGTCGTCCGGTGTGGTCCGGATCCTGAAGGACCTGGACACCGACATCAGCGGCCGGCACGTGCTGATCGTCGAGGACATCATCGACACCGGCCTGACGCTCACCTGGCTGGTCAGCAACCTGCAGTCCCGCGGCCCGGCGTCGGTCGAGATCTGTACCGCGTTCCGGAAGCCGGACGCGGCCGCGAAGATGGCGGTCCCGGTCAAGTACGTCGGGTTCGACCTGCCGGACGAGTTCGTCGTCGGGTACGGGCTGGACTACGCGGAGAAGTACCGGAACCTGCGCTGCGTCGCGACACTGGCGCCGCACGTCTACTCCTGAGTCGCTCGACCGGGCAGACTTGGCGGCAGCCTGTACAACGGGTCGCACCCGTCCTTTCGTGACCCTCGTGGTGTGTTGTCTTGTGCGACACGAGACACTTGGACTGGTGTTACCGTCACAAGCCCGCATACCCGGGCCTGCCGAGCTAGGAGGGACGGGGCCTCGGCCCCGATCATGGACGTGAAGCGCATCTTCCGCGGACCGCTGTTCTGGATCGTCGTCGCCTTCCTGGGCGTACTGGTGATCGGGCAGCTCCTGACCGGCTCGTCCGGGTACAAGACCGAGTCCACCGGCCAGGTCGTCCAGCTGATCCAGCAGGCCAAGTCGTCGAGCGACAAGACGATCAAGTCGGTGACGCTGAACAACCCGGACGAACAGATCCAGGTCGAGAAGACCGACGGCAGCAAGATCCAGGCGCACTACGTCGACGGCCAGGGCCAGAGCCTGGGCAGCGATGTCCAGTCCCTGTACCAGGACGGCAAGATCGAGAAGTACGACGTGCAGAACCCGAAGCCGAGCTTCATCGGCCAGGTGTTCTCCACGCTGATCCCGTTCCTGCTGATCGCCGTGGTGTTCATCTTCCTGATGAACTCGATGCAGGGCGGCGGCTCCCGGGTGATGAGCTTCGCCAAGTCGAAGGCCAAGCTGGTCACCAAGGACACTCCGAAGACCACGTTCTCCGACGTCGCCGGGGTCGACGAGGCGATCGAGGAGCTCGGCGAGATCAAGGAGTTCCTGCAGGAGCCGGGCAAGTTCCAGGCGGTCGGGGCGAAGATCCCGAAGGGCGTGCTGCTCTACGGCCAGCCCGGTACCGGTAAGACCCTGCTGGCCCGTGCGGTCGCGGGTGAGGCCGGCGTGCCGTTCTACTCGATCTCCGGTTCGGACTTCGTCGAGATGTTCGTCGGTGTCGGTGCCTCCCGGGTCCGGGACCTGTTCGAGCAGGCCAAGGCGAACGCGCCGGCGATCGTGTTCATCGACGAGATCGACGCCGTCGGCCGGCACCGTGGCGCGGGCCTCGGCGGCGGTCACGACGAGCGCGAGCAGACCCTGAACCAGTTGCTGGTCGAGATGGACGGCTTCGACGTCCGCGGCGGCGTGATCCTGATCGCAGCCACCAACCGGCCGGACGTGCTGGACCCGGCGCTGCTGCGGCCGGGCCGGTTCGACCGGCAGATCGCCGTCGACGCGCCGGACCTGCCGGGCCGGACGCAGATCCTCAAGGTGCACGCCCGGGGCAAGCCGATGGCGCAGGACGTCGACCTCATCGCGGTCGCCCGCCGGACGCCGGGCATGACCGGTGCCGACCTGGCCAACGTGCTGAACGAGGCGGCCTTGCTGACCGCCCGGTCGAACGCACAGCTGATCGACAACCGCGCGCTGGACGAGGCCATCGACCGGGTGATCGCCGGCCCGCAGCGCCGGACCCGGCTGATGTCGGACAAGGAGAAGGTGCTCACCGCGTACCACGAGGGCGGTCACGCCCTGGTCGCCTCGGCGCTGCCGCACTCCGACCCGGTGCAGAAGGTGACGATCCTGCCGCGTGGCCGCGCGCTCGGCTACACGATGGTGATGCCGGACGAGGACAAGTACTCCACCACCCGGTCGGAGATGCTGGACAAGCTGGCCTACATGCTCGGCGGCCGGGCGGCCGAGGAGATGGTCTTCCACGACCCGACCACCGGCGCCAGCAACGACATCGAGAAGGCGTCCGCGCTGGCCCGGGCCATGGTCACGCAGTACGGCATGACCGAGCGGCTGGGCGCGATCAAGTTCGGCTCGGACGGCAGCGAGCCGTTCCTGGGCCGGGACTTCGGCAGCCAGCGGAACTACTCCGAGGAGATCGCGGCCGCGGTCGACGAGGAGGTCGGCAAGCTGATCCTGAACGCGCACCAGGAGGCGTTCGACATCCTGGTCGAGAACCGGTCGGTCCTGGACCACCTGGTCGAGGAGCTGCTGGAGAAGGAGACCCTGGACAAGCACCAGATCGCCCGGATCTTCGAGCCGGTGATCATGCGGGAGCGGCGGCCGGCCTGGACCGGCTCGTCCACCCGGATCCCGTCCGACCAGCCGCCGGTGATGCCGGTCGCGACCCCCGCGGAGCAGAACGGGCAGAACGGGCAGAACGGCCACGAGGGCTCGCTCTCCGACGTGCTGCCGGGCGGTTCGGTCGGCCCGGACGAGGCGATCCGCCCGCCGGACTACGGCAGCGGCCCGACCCCGCCCAGCCACCAGTAACGCGTCACTGCGAACGCCGCCACCCGACCGGGTGGCGGCGTTTTCGTGTGCCTGGCAGGTAGCGTTCCAGGGTGACGTCACCGAAGTTCGACCATGCGCGGGCTGAGCGGGCGGTCCGCGAGCTGTTGTTCGCGATCGGCGAGGACCCGGACCGCGAGGGGCTGCAGGACACGCCTGCCCGGGTGGCGCGCTCGTACGCCGAGATCACCGCCGGGCTCGGCCAGGGCGCCGAGGACGTGCTGACGACCACGTTCGCGCTCGAGCACGACGAGATGATCCTGGTGAAGGACATCGAGGTGTGGAGCCTGTGTGAGCACCATCTGGTGCCGTTCACGGGCGTCGCGCACGTCGGGTACATCCCGAGCCAGGACGGGCGGGTCACCGGGCTCTCGAAGCTCGCCCGGCTGGTCGACGTGTACGCGAAACGCCCGCAGATCCAGGAGCGGCTGACCACGCAGATCGCCGAGTCCCTGGTGGAGATCCTGGAGCCGCGCGGCGTGATCGTGGTGATCGAGTGTGAGCACCTGTGCATGACCATGCGCGGCGTCCGGAAACCGGGCGCCAAGACGATCACCTCCGCCGTCCGCGGCCAGCTCCGCAACCCGAGCACCCGCGCCGAGGCCATGAGCCTGATCGTCGGGTGAACCCCGTAGCTCGTGACCCCCTGGCGTCGTTGAAGTTTGAGAGTGCGGGACTATGGACATTCTGTCGCTGAGCGTTTACTTTCCGTAGTGGTGCTTGGCCAACGGGGACCAGGTGCCGGTGTGAGGAGGACAGGATGTCGGGGCGTTTCCGGATCGGCGCCGCACTCGCCGGGGTCGTCGCTCTGACGGCAACCGGGCTGGCGGCGGCGAACTGGGCCACCGCGGACTCGCGGAGCAAGACCGGGCACCAGACCGCGAAGCCCGCGAACATCACCATCGACCCCCTGGTCGCGGAAACCCTCGAGGCGGAGCTCGGCTCGGACTCGGGTGTCGTGGGCAGCTACTACGACGAGGCCGGCGAGCTGATCGTCGCCGTCTCGAACCTGTCGACCGCCGAGCTGGTCCGGCAGATCGGCGCGATCCCGCGGCTGGTCAAGTACACGGCCCGCCAGCTGAACGCCGTACAGGGCGAGCTGAACCACCTCGCCTCCACGTCCAGCGCCGGCAAGGTGCGCTCGTGGTACGTCGACCCGATCTCCGGGACCGTGGTCGTGTCGGTGCCGAAGAACGCGCACGACTCGATCACCGAGCGGTTCCTGTCCCGCGCGGAGGCCAACGGCGACCAGGTGACGGTCCGCCGGGTCTCCGGGACCGTCCGGACCACCGCCGACGACTTCAGCCTGCGCGGCGGCGTCCAGGTCGACAAGAACACCGGGTACGTCTGCTCGCTCGGCTTCAACGCTCAGACCCGCCAGGGCGCCCGGATCTTCCTGACCGCCGGGCACTGCACGTCCGGGAAGCCGTCGTTCTCCCGGAACGGCTACGTCCTCGGCGACACCTACACCTCGACGTTCCCGGGCAGCGACTTCGGCTCGGTCGGCGTGATCGAGGGCTGGGACCAGCAGGGGTACGTCGAGGGCTGGGGCAACGGCAACGTCGCGGTCAAGGGGATCGCGGACGCCACCATCGGCTCCACGCTGTGCAAGTCCGGGAAGAGTACCGGCTGGACCTGCGGCCGGATCGTCGCCCGGAACGTGACCGTCAACTACGGGAACAATCGCGTGGTCCGCGGCCTGTTCCAGCACACCGCGTGCGTCGAGGCGGGCGACTCCGGCGGCGCCAACATGACCGGCAACTACGCCCAGGGCATCACCAGCGGCGCGGCCCTGATCGACGGCCAGTGCCTGGAGAAGTACGGCCAGACGAACGAGTCGTACTCACAGCCGATCGCCGTGGTCCTGCAGTCCACGAGGTCCCGCCTGATCCTCGCGAACTGAGCCGCCTCCGGGCCCAGCCTGACGCCTGGGGGTGCGGGCTACTACGGTGTGTGGGTGAGAACTGAGCCGTGGGGTCACGTCGACGGGTTGCCGGTGCTGGACCGGTGCCTCGTCATGGGCGTCGTGAACGTTACGCCCGACTCGTTCTCGGACGGCGGCGAGTGGTTCGAGCCGGCCGCCGCGGTCAAGCACGGCCGCGAGCTGCTGGCCGAGGGTGCCGACCTGCTCGACGTCGGCGGCGAGTCGACCCGCCCGCGGGCCGTGCGGCCGTCGCAGGAGGAGGAGATCCGCCGGGTGATCCCGGTCGTCGAGGCGCTCGCCGCGGAAGGCGCGATCATCTCGGTCGACACCATGCGGGCCCCCGGTCGCGGAGCTGGTGCTGGACGCCGGCGCCACGATGATCAACGACGTGTCCGGCGGGCTGGCCGATCCGGACATGCTCCCGCTGATCGCCGAACGCGGAGCGCCGTACCTGTGCATGCACTGGCGCGGTCATTCGCTCGACATGCAGAACAAGGCGGCGTACGGCGACGTGGTGGCGGAGGTGATCGCCGAGCTCGCCGAGCGCCTCGAGGTGCTGAGCTCGGCCGGCATCGACCTGAACCGGGTCGCCCTCGACCCCGGGCTCGGATTCGCGAAGAACGCGGACCACAACTGGGAGATTCTTCGCCGGTTGCGGGAATTCGCCGTACTGGAAAGACCGTTGCTGATCGGTGCGTCCCGGAAGACGTTCCTCGGTAGGCTGCTCGCCGACGAGCAGACCGGCGAACCCAGACCGGCCGTACGACGAGACGACGCGAGCGTGGCCGTATCCGCCCTGGCCGCCGTCGCAGGTGCCTGGTGTGTCCGGGCGCATGCGGTGGCGCCGAACGTGGACGCGGTCCGGGTGGCGGAGAGATGGGGAACGGTATGACGGACGGACCGCGGCAGAGCACCGGTGGCGATGGTGCACGCGGTGCCACCGTCGAGGACGTCGTCCTGAACGCCAATACCGCCTTCTACAACGCGTTCGAGGCCGGCGACCTGGACCTGATGGCGGCCGTCTGGCTGCCGGAGCCGGATCCGGTCTGCATCCACCCGGGCAACGCGGCGATCTCCGGGTACGCCGAGCTGATGCGGGCCTGGGCGATGATCTTCGCGAACACGCCGTACATCCAGTTCTTCCTCACCGACGTCCAGGTACGGGTGGATGAAGACGTGGCATACGTCACGTGTACGGAGAACGTCCTGTCGTCCGGCGAGGGTGCGCCGGAGGAAGGTTTCGCGGGCGGAAAGGCACTCGCGACCAACGTTTTCCGCAGAACTTCCGCCGGCTGGCGGTTGTGGATCCACCATGCCTCCCCGGTACTGTCGTCTGGGGGCCGACAGGAGGAGGCGGAATGAGCGGTCCCACAGTGATTCCTCTGATTCCTCCTGATCTGATCGAGATCCGGGGCATCCGCGGGTTCGGGCGCCACGGAGTGTTCGACCACGAGCGGGCCGACGGGCAGGAGTTCGTCGTGGACGTCCGGCTGGAGCTGGACACCCGGCCCGCCGCGGCCTCCGACGACCTGGCCGACACCGTGAACTACGGGGTGCTGGCCGAGCAGGTGCACCAGGCGATCGAGACCGACCCGGTGGACCTGATCGAGACCCTCGCCCAGCGCATCGCCGATCTCTGTCTCGCCGACGAACGGGTGACAGCGACGGCCGTGACCATCCACAAACCCTCGGCGCCGATCACGGTGCCGTTCGACGACGTTGTCCTGACCGTGCAGCGCAGAGCCGGAGAATCCTCGTGACTGAGACCCCTAGTCCCCACGTCATCGACGCGGACACCCTGAGCGGAGGGCTGAAGCCGATCCGCCAGCTGATCCTGTCACTCGGCAGCAACCTCGGCGACCGGGAGGCGAACCTGCAGGGCGCGGTCGACGCGCTGCGGGACACCCCGGACGTCGTCGTGGTCGAGGTCTCGCCGGTGTACCAGACCGAACCGGTCGGCGGCCCGGACGAATCCGGCCCGTACCTGAACATCGTGCTGCTCGCCGACACCACGCTCGGTGTCGACCTGCTGCTGGAGCGCGCGCACGCGGTCGAGGAGGCGTTCGGCCGGGAGCGCAGCGTGCCGGGCGCGCCGCGGACCCTGGACATCGATCTGATCACCTACGGGCAGAAGACGATCGAGACCGAGGAGCTGACCATCCCGCATCCGCGGGCGCACGAGCGGGCGTTCGTGCTGGCGCCGTGGCTCGACATCGAGCGGGACGCCGTACTGCCGGGCCACGGCCCGGTGGCGGAACTGCTCGCGAAGGTCGGTACCGACGGTGTGACCAAGCTCGACATCGAGTTGCAGTAGTGGTGTCCGGCGGTACCGAGCCCGGCCGGGCGCCTCAACAGGAACCGCCCGAGGGCTCGGTGCGGCCGACGTCGCGCCGGCTGCTGGTCGCGATCGCGGTGCTGGGCGTCGCGATCGGCGTCACGCTGGTGAAAGCGGTCCAGGCCGGCGGCGGAGTGGGACCGGCGGTGTCCTGGCTGACCCTGGTCGCCTGGCTGTTCCTGGCCGCACTGCTGTTCGTGGCCGCTCGCAACACCCACCAGCGGATCCAGGTACGCCGGGAGCGGATGGAGCCGTCGCGGGCCGTGTTCCTGTTGATGATCGGGAAGGCGAGCGCTTTTGTCGGCGCGTTGTGCACCGGTGTTTACGCAGGGTTCGCGTTAAGCTTCGTTCAGGCGATGGGCTTCTCAGGGCCTCGTAACAGAGTGATCATGGCCGGTGCCGCGGCGGTGATCTCAGTGCTGGTCGTCACGGCCGGATTGTTGCTCGAACGGGCGTGTCGTATTCCCGAGGACCCCGACGAGACCCCCTAACATGGCGACCCATGGGGTCAAGGGGTAGCCGCCGTCGAACCAGGACCACAGTTCTCACCGTTGCCAACGCATCGTTGATCGTTGTCTGTCTGGGTGTGAGTATCGCGCTCTTCTCGCAGAATGCCTGGATTCTCCGGGCTGCTGCGGTAGGCGCCGCGCTGGTCGCGGTCGTCGGCGCGGTGCTGTTCCGTCACCAGTTGCTGGTGGAACGGCTGGCCCATTCCGACGAGCGCGCGCAGGTCGCGCAGGAGTACTCGCGGATCACCAGCGCGCGCGTGGTCGAGAACGCGGAGTTCGTCGACCTCATGCAGCGCCGCCTCGACAAGATCGACCGGCGCCTGGACAAGATCGACGAGGAGGTCGCCACGGTCGTCGCGGCCGGCGACAAGCACTCGCAGGCGGACGCACCGACCGTCGTCGACCTCAAGCTCCGGGGCCTCGCCGCATCCTGAGACGCCCTCTGACCACCCTGTAGGTTCGGCGGTGTGGATCTCGCCGAACTGCTGAAGGTTGCCGAAGCCGCTGTCGCCCGCGGGCGGGCCGTCACCGAGTCGATGGCCCCGGGGGTGCTGACCTCCAAGGGCGACCGGGACATGGCGTCCGAGGTCGACTTCGCGGTCGAGCGGGAGGTCCGGGCGTTCCTCGAACGCGAGACGCCGGACCTCGGCGTTCTCGGCGAGGAGGAGGGCGGCGCGACCGACGGGACCCGCTGGGTGCTGGACCCGGTGGACGGGACGGTGAACTTCATTCACGGCGTACCGCTGTGGGCGATCTCGCTGGGCCTGATCCACGAGGGCCGGGCGGTCGCGGGCGTGATCGACCACCCGGCGCTGGACACGACGTACGTCGCCGCCGAGGGGCTGGGCGCGACCTGCAACGGGACGCCGATCCGGGGCAGCGAATGCACGGAGCTGTCCGACGCATTGGTTGCCGTGGGCGACTATGCGGTCGGCCCGGACGCCGAGCGGGTGAACGCGGATCGGGTCGCGCTGACCCAGCGGCTGTTCCCGCGGGTGCAGCGGTTGCGGATGATCGGTACGGCGGCCACCGCGCTGACCTGGACCGCGAACGGGTACTTCGACGCGCTGATCATGTTCTCGAACAAGCCGTGGGACACGATGGCCGGCGTGGCGATCTGCCGCGAGGCGGGCGTCACGGTGCTGGACCTCGACGGTACCGACCACGCGCCGGAGTCGCGCGGCGTCTTCGCGGTCGCCGGCGCCCTCCGAGAACCGCTGCAAGAACTCCTGAACTCCACGCCCTAACCCGGCGGCGGGGAAACAAAGTTGCATATCGCGACGACTTCTTTCCCCTCCCTCTGCCGCCGCGCAACCGGTCAGCGGACCGGGCAGGTGGAGCTACAGGGGCGAGCTGGGACGGTCGGATCCGTGCGGCGGCTCGCCTGCAGGACCTGGAGGGCGGCCTGACACGGGTGGCTGGTGATGTCGATCCAGCCGAATCGCAAGGTGGTTTCGGACCGCAGGGCCGCACGATTGTCGCGCGCGAGGTCCCGCCAACGCTGCTCAGGCGCGAAGTGGAGGCGCCCGTCCAGTTCGACGAGGAGCTCGACCTCAGCGCCGCACGATGCCGAAGCTGCGGTCGTCCGTCGAGTGCGCTCAGAATCTCGGCCGGGCGGACGCGGCTGCTCTGGCAGGCTTCGGCCACGATCGCCGCGGCATCGTCCAGAGAACCGGCGATGCCGACGATCTCCAGAACGGCCTCCGCAGGTCGGCTCCGCGGTGGGACGCCGGCGGCCAATCGGTCCTCCCAGTGCTTGTCCCGGGTGATGACGATCCCCGGGCGGCCGCGGACCCGTCGGCGCCACGGAACGGACACGTAGACGGGACGTCGTTCGTCGGGCTTGATCACGCCGAACTGTTCCGCGGCCGTGTAGTGGCTCCAGGCAACCTCCGGCCCGGCGTACAGCAGTGCGGCGACGAGCTGTTCGTAGTACCCGAGCGGGCCGGTGTGGGTTGCGTAGACACCGGGATGAACCGTTTGCCATCGTCTGCCCCGGAGCCGTCGGCGAATCTCGGAGTCGGACCGGCCGGCCGCCAGCAGTTGCGCGCGGGAGACGATCCGCTGCTGCTCGTGGATCAGTACATCGAGACCTTCGTCGTCGAGTTGCCGACGCCACCACCAGTCCATTCACCCAGGGTGACGGATTTCCGCCCGGCGCGCGGATCCCCCTGTGGACAACCTCCACCCACGGCGTTTGATCAAGTGCTGGGGAAAGAAGTCGTCGCTATTTGCAAGATTGTTTCCCCGCCGTGGTGGCATCGGTGTGGCCTACTTGTCGATGTCGCCGACCACGAAGAACATGCTGCCGAGGATCGCGATCATGTCGGGGATCATCGTGCCCGGGAGCAGCGCGGGCAGCGCGGAGATGTTGTTGAAGCTGGCCGAGCGGAGCTTCAGCCGCCACGGGGTCTTGTCGCCGCGGGAGACCAGGTAGTACCCGTTGATGCCGAGCGGGCTCTCGGTCCACGCGTAGGTCTGCCCCTCGGGGACCTTGAGGATCTTCGGCAGCCGTACGTTGACGGGGCCGGCCGGCAGCGTGCGGACCTTGTCGAGGCAGGCGTCGACCAGGTCGAGCGACACCTTCACCTGCTCGAGCAGTACGGCGAACCGGGCGAAGCAGTCTCCCTCCGGCCGGGTGACGACCCGCAGCACGTCCTGCAGATCGCCGTACGCCAGGTACGGCTCGTCGCGGCGCAGGTCGGCGTCCACCCCGGAGGCACGGGCGATCGGGCCCGAGACGCCGTACTGCGCGATCAGTTCGGGTGCGAGCCTGCCGACGCCGACCGTGCGGGCGCGGAAGATCTCGTTGCCGAGGATGAGGTCCTCGATGTCGGGCAGCCGCCTGCGGACCGCGGCGGAGGCGGCACTCGCGCGGCCGAGCCAGCCGTACGGGAGGTCCTCCTTCAGCCCGCCGACCCGGTTGAACATGTAGTGCATCCGGCCGCCGGACAGCTCCTCCATCACGGCCTGGATGGTCTCGCGCTCGCGGAACGCGTAGAACACCGGCGTGATCGCGCCCAGCTCGAGCGGGTACGAGCCGAGGAACATCAGGTGGTTCAGCACCCGGTTCAGCTCGGCGAGCAGGGTGCGCAGCCAGACGGCCCGCTCCGGGACCTCGAGGTTCATCATCCGCTCGACGGCGAGCACCACGCCGAGCTCGTTGGCGAACGCGGACAGCCAGTCGTGCCGGTTCGCCAGCACGATGATCTGCCGGTAGTCGCGGACCTCGAAGAGCTTCTCGGCGCCGCGGTGCATGTAGCCGATGATCGGCTCGCAGCCGACGACCCGCTCGCCGTCCAGCGTCAGCCGCAACCGCAGGACGCCGTGCGTCGCCGGGTGCTGCGGGCCGATGTTGAGCACCATGTCGGTGGTCGGCAGGTCCGATCCGGCGCCGCCGCGCTCGTACGCCGGGTCGAATCCGGCCGCTCCCGCGCCGACTCCGACCGTTCTTTCCGTGCTCATGACCACTATCGTGACAGGCTTTACCCGTGGATGACCTCTTCGCACCCTCGGATGTCAGTTGGACGCCGGTCTCGCCGAAGCTGGCCACGCTGCGCCGGCTGAACGCAGCGATCATGGCCGGGCTGGTCGCGATCGCCGCGCTGCTCGCGCTCGGGCTGACGGTCGGCTGGCTGTACGGCGTGCTCGCGGTGCTGGTGATCGCCCTCCTGCTCGGCTGGGCGTGGATCCTGATCGGGCGCAACCAGCGGTCCTGGAAGTACGCCGAGCGCGAGGACGAGCTGCTGGTCAGTCACGGGATCCTGTTCCGCGAGCTGGTCGTCGTACCGTACGGGCGGATGCAGTTCGTGGACGTCACCGCTGGGCCGCTGGAGCGGGCGTACGGGATGGCCACGGTCGAGCTGCACACGGCGACACCGGCCACCGACGCGAAGATCCCCGGGCTGCACCCGGACGAGGCAGCGCGGTTGCGTGACCGGTTGTCCGCCCTCGGCCAGTCGCAGGCGTGGGGCCTGTGACCCAGCAAGCTGTGGAGAGCTTGGGGCAACGGCTCCACCCACTGACCCCCTTCGTGAAGGGCTGGGGGTACTTCGTCGTCGCGGCCGTCGCCCTGGTCAACAACGAGGGCCTGCGGCAGAACCTGACGTTCGCCGGTATCGGCCTGGGCGCCGTCCTCGTCGGCGGGATCCTGCTGGGCGCACTGTCCTGGTGGTTCACCAAGTGGCAGCTCACCGGCGACGCGATCCGGGTGGACAGCGGGTTCCTGTTCCGGCGGACGCGGATCATCCGGTTCGACCGGATCCAGGCGATCGACGTGGCGCAGCCGTTCGTCGCGCGGCTGTTCGGGATGGCCGAGCTGCGGATGGACGTTGCCGGTGGCGGCAAGAACGACGGCAAGCTGAGCTACTTCAGGTACGAGCAGGCGCAGGAGCTCCGTACGACGCTGCTGGTCCGTGCGAAGGGCGAGCAGGCCGCGGAACAGCAGGCGGCCGAGCAGCAGACCGAGGCGGTGGCCCCGCCGCTGCTGACCGTGCCGACCGGCCGCTTGCTCGGTGCGACGCTGCTGTCGTCCACTGTGGTCGGTAGTGCCGGCGGCCTGATCTGGTTGATCGTCGCGACGACGGTGCTGAACTTCCACGTCGGTCTGGTCGCCGGTGTGCCGCTGCTGCTCGGTGTGGTGCAGCCGATCTGGAAGCAGGTCGTGGGGAACCACGGGTTCACGTTGTCGGAGTCCAGCCATGGTCTGCGGACCAAGCGCGGGCTGTTCGACGTGCAGCGGCAGACGATCCCGCCTGGTCGTGTCCAGGGACTGCTGATCACCGAGCCGTTGATCTGGCGGCTGCTGGGCTGGTCACGGGTGGAGCTGGACATCGCTGGTGTGGCGGGGCAGAAGGAGGACGGCGACGACGAACACGAGGGCGCGCAACTGTTGCCGGTTGGTGAGCGGACCGAGGTGGCTTACGTACTGGCGCGAGTCCTGCCGGGCTTTGACCTGAGCAGTATCGAGCTGCACCCGGCTCCGGCGCGCGCCAAGTGGCTGCGGCCGATCGGTTGGCGTTACCTGGCGTACGGCGTCGACGGGCAGGTCATGGTCACCACCCGCGGGTGGGTGAGCCGCCGTACGTCGATCGTGCTGCACCACAAGACACAGTCGGTGCGGTTGGAGCAGGGGCCGATCCAGCGGCGGTTTGGGCTGGCCAACGTGCATGTGGACACGCCGCTCGGTCCTACGGACGCGGTTGCGTTGCACCAGGACCAGGTGGAGGCTGCGGCGCTGGTGAAGGCTCAGGCGGACAGGGCGCGCGCTGCGCGTCGTACGGTGTCCGCTCCGGTCGCCGTCCAGACCCAGCCGAAGCCGCCTAGCCCGGACGGGTCCAACAGCTCGGCCGCCTCGCCGGCTGACGAGAGTTCGGACAGGTAGCGCAGCGGGTCTGTCTGAGCGAGCTCGAGCGGCGGGCGTCGGCCGGACACGCCTAGGTGGCTCAGAGCCTCGCGCTGCGAGGTGAGGTGCCCGTGTACGGCGGCTGCGAGTGAGTCGAGCGCTACATGCGCGGTGATGTCGCAGCTGCCGTCGGGCGTCGGGTCGCACTCGCGCCCACCACGAAAGCCGGTCAACGTCCCGTACGACGGCCGACCCGACGTCACGTGCCCGTAGTCGATCGCGAGCGCGAGACTCCCCGGCAGCAGCCGACTGACCACGTCGTCCCAGGCCTGGTCACGAGCTGCTCCAACCTCAGCCCGGTCACCGGGTGCGCCGGGCCACCACCTCTCCAACCACTGGAGATCGTTGCCTTCTACCACCGGTCCTGGGGTCAGATCGGCGAGCAGGTAGCGCGGGACGCCTTTGTCGTCCCACTCGACCACCTCGCACGGGACGTTGTCGAGCCACTCGTTCGCGACCACCAGACCGCTCAACCGGTCGGGCAGCACGTCGTCCAGCTCGATGTCGACAACATCCAGCCCTTCGGCCCGCAGTACCGCACCCAGCTCGCCGGACCCGGCGCCGACATCCACCACCACCTCGAGCCCGACCAGCCCGGCCAACCGCGCGATCGCCTGCCCGAACAGCGCCGACGCGTGCACCGACGTACGGAAATGGGCAGCCGGACGCTCCCGCCGGTAAAAGCCGTCGGGGCCGTAGAGAGCCTGCTGCCAGGCTTCCCGGAAGGTCTTGCTCATGTCCGCCCGTTCCTGTCCGACTGTGGACCAGACCGCGCCTACGATCGACGACGTGGCGATCCTTCCAGAAGAGCTCGGTGTCATGTTCTCCGGCGAGCCGGTGTTCGACGTCGTCGGCGCGGACCGGCCGTTCGGCGTCACGCCGGAGTGGCTGGACAGCACCCGGACGAAGGTCGAGGAGATCGTCGCCGGCGTACCGAACGACGATCCCAACAAGGGCCGGGCCGGCTACCAGGACGGCACACCGCGACTGGCCAGCAACTTCTACTTCGTACTCCGGAGCCTGCTCCCGCCGCTCGGCATCGTGATCGGCGGCGCCCGCAACCTGGCCTGGATCGTGGCCTCCGAATGGCGGACCGAGCCGGAGGCGCCGGACACCGACCTCGACGCCTGGCTGGCCGGCCCGACCGAGTTCATCATCCCGTTCCCGCTGCGGAACAAGCTCGGCCCGGAGCTGCAGGAGCCGTACGTCCGGGCGTGTCGCGAGATGCTCGACCTGCTGGCCGGCATTCCCGGCCTGGAGACCCGGCGGACCGCGATGGCCACGATGCTCGACCAGGTGCTGGCCGACCCGGAGTTCCTCGCGCTGCACACCACGGAAGTCCGGTCCACGCTGGTGAAGCGCTGGGGCGAGCGGTTCGACGACGACCAGGTCCGCCGGGCGTTCCCGAACCTGTCCGGCAACCCGCTCGACCTGATGGTGTACGGCGTGAACCGGCTGCAGGCGGCCTACGACAAGATCGCCGCGGCCACGCCCGAGACCGAGCAGCCGTTCGCGGTGGAGCTCGCCGCAGTACTCCGGCAGATCGGGCGCAGCAGTACGCCGGCCGGCCTGTCCTTCACGGGACTCGGGCCGTCCGGAGCGGCCGACGTACAGAAGGCGCTCGACAAGAAGGTGGACCCGTTGACGCCGGCCGCGTGGCGACGCCGGCAGCTGGACCGGCTGGGCCGGGCCGTCGAGGCGGGCGTGCCGTACCAGGCGCGGGAGTACCTGGTCGCGATGTACCAGGTCGGCGCCAGCTTCAACGGGTTGCCGAACCAGCCGGACGCCCCGAAGGACCTGCTGATGACCACCGGCTTCGTCCGGAGACTGCGGGACCTCAACGCGCTCCGGCCGGCGAGCCCGGCCGACGCTGCCGCGGATCCGGACGGGGCGCCGGACCCGCAACGCGCGGACCCGCCGGTCGACGGCGACCCGATCGCCGACCTGAACGCGATGATCGGACTCGGGCCGGTGAAGACCCGGGTCCACGAGCTGGTCGCCGAGGCGCAGGTCGCCAAGCTCCGGATCGACGCCGGCCTGCGGCTGCCGAAGCCGATGGGGCACCTGGTCTTCAGCGGCAACCCGGGCACCGGCAAGACCACGGTCGCGCGGATCCTCGCCGAGGTCTACCGGGACCTGGGCATGCTCTCGTCGGGGCACCTGGTCGAGGTGGGCCGGGCCGACCTGGTCGCGTCGTACATCGGGCAGACGGCGCCGAAGGTGACCGAGGTGGTCGAGAAGGCGCTCGGCGGCGTGCTGTTCATCGACGAGGCGTACTCGCTCTACGCCGGCTCCGGGCGGGACTTCGGCCGGGAGGCGATCGCGACGCTGATCCAGCTGATGGAGAAGCATCGCGACAACCTGGTCGTGGTGATGGCCGGGTACCCCGCCGAGATGTACCAGCTGCTGGACAGCAATCCCGGGGTGAAGTCGCGGATCCGGACGTTCGTGAACTTCCCGGACTACACGGACGCCGAGCTGCACCAGATCTTCCTGCACGCCGTCGAGCAGTCCGGGTTCGTGCTCGGCGAAGGGGTGTCCGGGCTCGTGCTGACCGGGTTGCAGAAGGTGCCGCGGGCGCCCGGGTTCGGCAACGCGCGGACGATCCGCACCATGATCGAGCGGATCGCGACGCTGCAGGCGGTCCGGCTGGCAGCGCTCGAGTCGCCGAGCCTGGAAGAGGTCCGGACCATCGAGCGGGTCGACGTCAGCAACCTGTCCGCGGAGAGCCTGCGGGACCTGCCGCGGCACCAGGACCCGCAGGCCGAGCTGGCCGCGATGACCGGTCTGACCGACGTGAAGGCCACTGTCCAGCGGCTCGCCGCGGAGGCCAAGGCCGACGTACTGCGGGCGAAGGCGGGGATGCCGCCGCCGGAGCGCTCGCGGCACCTGATGTTCACCGGGAACCCTGGCACCGGGAAGACGACCGTGGCGCGGCTGGTCGCGCAGATCTACCGGGATCTGGGTCTGCTCGGCATCGGTCATCTGGTGGAGACGACCGCGACCGAGCTGGTCGGTGACTCGTACGGCGCGACGGGGCCCAAGGTCAAGCAGGTGGTGGAGCAGGCGCTCGGCGGGGTGCTGTTCATCGACGAGGCGTACGCGTTCGCGGACCTGAACGACATGGGCCGGGAGGGCATCGCGACCTTGATCAAGCTGATGGAGGAGCACCGCGACGACCTGGTCGTGGTGCTCGCCGGGTACACCGAGCCGATGGAGCGGCTGTTCGGGATCAACCCCGGCCTCCGCTCCCGGGTGCCGACGACGGTGGACTTCCCGGACTACTCGGAGCCGGAGCTGGAGCAGATCTTCACGTACCTGAGCGCCAAGGCCGGGTACGTCCCGGCCGAGGGCGTCGTGGAGCGGATCGGTCCGCTGCTGCGGCAGGCCCGGAACGCCGCGGACTTCGGCAACGGGCGGGACGTCCGCAACCTGTTCGACGCGGTCGTCGCGCAGCAGGCGGTCCGGATCAACACGCTGCGGGACCCGTCGGTCGACCAGGTGCGCGCACTGACACCCGCCGACGTACCAGCCGAGTGGCGCGCCGAAGGCCCAGCCACCGCGCCAGTGGGCTTCCAGGTCAGGAAGTAGCGCACCCCAGCTGCACGGCGCCGAACCGGCGCCACACGCCCTCCACGTTCTCCCGCCACAGGCCCAGCTCGGTCAACGGGACCCGTGGTCGTGCGGATGAGTGGGAGACCGCGCGCCAGCGGTTGGTGTAGGCCGCCAGCTCCGGCACCGTGATCAGGATCGCCGTCAATTCGGTACGTGCAGCCCAGGCTTCACTCACCGCCACATGGTCTCATCGCCTACGCTGACAAGTAGATCGTCTGGTACCCCGCCGTGGGACTGGAACGAGAAGAGAGTGAGTGATGGAACGGATCGGCTTGATCGGAGCCGGCCGGGCCGGGACCGCCCTGGGAGCAGCCTTGGCGGCAGCCGGACATCCCCTGGTCGGAGTGACCGCGCGGTCGGACGCGTCGCTGGAACGCGCCGCCCGCCTCCTACCTACTGTGCCAGTGCTGACCGCCGACGAGGTCACGGGCCGCGCTGACGTCGTACTGGTCGCCGTACCGGACGACCGGATCCAGGACGTCGCGCAGACGCTGCCGCTGACCAGTGCGCAGTACGTCGTGCACCTGTCCGGAGCGCACGGGCTGACGCCGCTGGCCGGGCTGGCTGCGATGCCTGTGGCGCTGCACCCGTCCATGACGTTTCCAGGCGGTGCTGTGGACCTGGACGGGGTCATGTTCACCGCGACCGCGCCCGATGCCGCCCGCGACGTCGTGGAGCGGCTGGTGAAGGCCCTGGGTGGACAGGTCCAGTGGATCGCCGACGAGCAGCGCGCCCGGTACCACGCGGGCCTCGTGCACGGAGCGAACCACCTGACCACCCTGATCTGCCAAGCGGTCGCCGTACTGCGGGAAGCAGGCGTGGCGGACCCGGTGGCGACGCTCCGGCCGTTGCTGACCGCGACTCTCGACAACACGCTCCGATCCGGTCATCATGCGCTCACCGGGCCGATCGCCCGGGGCGATGTCGACACCGTGGCAGCACATCTGGCCGTACTGCGGGGCAGCACGCGCGACACCTACGCCGCGCTGGCCAGGGCCACGGTGGAGTTGGCCGACTGGCTGGAGGCAGCACGGGTCGCTGGATTCAGCGAAGTACTGAATCGGACAGGGGAGGCACCGCGATGAGACTCACCCAGACCAAGGCCGAACTGCGGGCAGCGGCCGCGATCCGGCCGCGGGCGGTCGTGATGACCATGGGCGCCCTGCACGACGGCCATGCCGCGTTGCTGACCGAAGCCCGGGAACGGGTCGGGCCGGACGGCAGCGTGGTGCTGACGATCTTCGTGAACCCGTTGCAGTTCGGGCCGACCGAGGATTTCGACCGGTACCCGCGGACGCTCGCCAGCGACCTGGCGATCGCGAAGAACGCCGGCGTCGACCTGGTGTTCAACCCGTCCCGGGACGAGCTGTACCCGAACGAGCCGTCGGTCACAGTCCACCCCGGGCCGCTGGCGGACGAGCTCGAAGGGGTGTTCCGCCCGGGGCACTTCTCCGGCGTACTGACCGTGGTGTCGAAGATGCTGCACCTGACCGCGCCGGACATCGCGCTGTTCGGCGAGAAGGACTACCAGCAGCTGACGCTGATCCGCGAGATGGTGTGCGACCTCGACATGGACGTCGACATCGTGCCGGTGCCGACCGTCCGGGAGCCTGACGGGCTCGCGTTGTCCTCACGCAACCGGTACCTGAGCGAGACCGAGCGTGACGAGGCCCTGGTGCTGCACCGGGCGTTGAGCGCCGGGTCGAAGGCCGGGATGAACGGCCCGGACGCCGTGCTGGCCGCGGCCCAGGCGGAGCTCGAGGCGGTACCGTCGGTGCGGATCGACTACCTCGCGCTGCGCGCCCCCGACCTCGGCCCGGTGATCGGCCCCGGCGAGGCCCGGATGCTGATCGCCGCCCGGGTGGGTCTGACGCGTCTCATTGACAACATTTCCATCACCCTCAGATGAATTCGGTTGATACGGTCCCTGAATGACTGTCCTGATGCCACGCCTCCGGCGCGGCGGGTCACGGGGCTGTAGCTCCCGTCCTTCCCTCGTCGCTCCGGTCGCTTCGCTCCCTCCGCTCCTCAGTCCAGGACGGGAGGCCCCGTGACCGGGCCCGCAGTCCCGCAACGGCTGTCCGCGCCGGAAGCCGGCTGGACCGATGCCGTCGACGTGGTGGTGATCGGCTCCGGTGTCGCCGGGCTGACCGCTGCCCTGAAAGCCCGTGAACTGGGCTCCGTACTGGTGGTGACCAAGGACGTCGTCGCCTCCGGCTCCACGCAGTGGGCCCAGGGCGGGGTCGCCGCCGCCCTCGATCCGGAGGACTCGCCCGAGGAACACCTGCAGGACACGCTCGTCGCGGGTGCCGGGCTGAGCGACCCCGAAGCGGTCCGGGTCCTGGTCACCGAAGGCCCGGACGCGGTCTGGGACCTGATTGAGCTGGGCGCCCGCTTCGACACCCTGGCCGACGGCGAGATCTCGCTCGGCCGGGAGGGCGGCCACCACCGGAACCGGATCGCGCACGCCGGCGGCGACGCGACCGGCGCGGAGATCGAGCGGGCGCTGGTCGCCGCGGTCAAGCGCGCCAAGGACATCCGGATCATCGAGCACGCCCTGGTGCTGGACCTGCTGACCGCCGCGGACGGTGCGATCGCGGGTGTCACCCTGCACGTGATGGGCGAGGGTCAGCTGGACGGCGTCGGTGCGATCCGCGCGCGGGCGGTGATCCTGGCGTCCGGAGGGCTCGGACAGTTGTACGCGGCAACGACCAACCCGAGCGTCTCGACCGGCGACGGGATGGCGCTCGCGCTGCGGGCCGGCGCGAAGGTCCGGGACCTGGAGTTCGTGCAGTTCCACCCGACCGTGCTGTGGCTCGGGAAGAGCGCGAAGGGCCAGCAGCCGCTGGTGTCCGAGGCGGTCCGCGGCGAGGGAGCGTTCCTCGTCGACCACACCGGAAAACGTTTTATGCAAGGGCAGCACGAGCTTGCCGACCTGGCGCCGCGGGACATCGTCGCGAAGGCGATCATGCGCCAGATGATTGCCACCGGCAAGGACCATGTGTACCTGGACGCGCGGCACTTCGGCGACGAGAAGTGGCGGGTCCGGTTCCCGACCATCCTGGCGTCCTGCCGGTCGCACGGTATCGACCCGGTCCGGGAACTGATCCCGGTCGCCCCGGCCTGTCACTACTCGTCCGGCGGTGTCCGGACCGACCTGAACGGACAGACCTCGGTGCCCGGGCTGTACGCCTGCGGTGAGGTCGCCTGCACCGGCGTGCACGGCGCGAACCGGCTCGCGTCGAACTCGTTGCTCGAAGGCCTGGTGTTCGCCCGGCGGATCGCCGCGCACCTCGCCGACGGCCTGCCGGCGCAGCGCGAGCCGGTCGAGGACCGCCGTACGCCGGGACTCGTCGACGCGGACGCCGTACCCGAGCTGCAGCGGGCGATGACGGTCGGCGCCGGCGTGATCCGGAGTGCTGCCGGACTGGCGGAGGCCGCGGCGACGATCGGCAAGCTGACCGAGCAGCCGGCCGCCGAGCCCGGTACGCCCGGCTGGGAGGCGACCAACCTGGTGACGGTCGCGTCCGCCCTGATCGCCGCGGCCACCGCCCGCGAGGAGAGCCGCGGCGCGCACTGGCGCGAGGACCACCCGGACCGCGATGATCTGCTGTGGTTCGGCAGCCTGGACGTCACCCTCGACCAGCACGCCGTCCCACAAGCCACGTTTGTTCCGCGCGCAGACCGAGGAGAATGACCGGCATGGATGAGACAGTCGACCGGCAGTGGGTCGGTGACCTCGTGCGGGCGACCATCGAGGAAGACCTGGCCGGAGGCGTCGACGTGACGACCACCGCCACGGTCGACCCGGACCACGTGTCGATCGCCGAGCTGGTGGCCCGGACCGACGGTGTCGTCGCGGGCCTGGAGATCGCCGAGCTGGTGCTCCGGCAGGTCGCGGCGCCGGACGAGCTCGAGATCGAGTACGCCGTACGTGACGGTGCCGCCGTGCACGCGGGCGACGTACTGCTGATGGCCCGCGGCAAGACCCGGCAGTTGCTGACCGCCGAGCGCACCACGCTGAACCTGCTCTGCCACCTGAGTGGCGTCGCCACGCTGACCCGGCGCTGGGTGGACGCGGTCGCGGGCACCGGCGCGGTCGTTCGCGACACCCGCAAGACGATGCCGCTGCTGCGGTCGCTGGAGAAGTACGCCGTGCGCTGCGGCGGCGGGAAGAACCACCGGATGGGGCTGTCCGACGCCGCGCTGATCAAGGACAACCACGTGATCGCGGCCGGCGGCGTCGCGGAGGCGTTCCGGCTGGTACGCAAGGCGTTCCCGGACATCTCGATCGAGGTCGAGGTGGACTCGGTCGACGACGCGCTGATCGCGGTCGAGTCCGGCGCGGAGCTGATCCTGCTGGACAACATGGACGTCCCGCTGCTCCGCGAGGCCGTCGACAAGGTGGCCGGCCGGGCCCGGCTGGAGGCGTCCGGCGGACTCACCCTCGACAAGGCCCGCGCGGTCGCCGAGACCGGCGTCGACTTCCTGGCGGTCGGTGCGCTGACGCACTCCGCCCCGGTGCTCGACATCGGGCTGGACCTCAAGGAGGCCTGAGTGCTGCTGGCCGTTGCCGTCGAGAACACCAGGACGCTGGTCGGCCTGGTGTTCGAGGGCACGGTCAAGCGGCACTGGTGGGTCGGGACCGATGCGCGGCGGACCGCCGACGAATGGGCCGTGCTGCTGCAGGGCCTGCTCACGGGTGAGGCGCCGGTGAGCGGGATCGCGGTGTGCTCCGCCGTACCCCATGTCCTGCACGAGCTGCGAGACGTCGTGGCCCGGTACTACCACGACGTGCCGAGCGTCGTCGTCGAGCCCGGGGTGAAGACCGGGCTGCCGGTGCTGGTCGACAACCCGCGCGAGGTCGGCACCGACCGGATCGCGAACGCGCTCGCGGCGGTGACGCTGTACGGCGCGCCCTGCCTGGTCGTCGACGTCGGTACCGCGATCACGATCGACGTGGTGAACTCCGCCGGCGCGTTCGTCGGCGGAGTGATTGCCCCCGGCATCGAAACCGCGACGGACGCGCTCGGCCGCGCGGCCGCCCAGCTGCGCCGGGTGGAGCTGGTCCGGCCGCGGTCGGTGGTCGCGAAGAACACCGTCGAAGCGCTCCAGTCGGGCGCGATCCACGGCTTCGCGGCACTCGTCGACGGCTTGATCGCCCGGATCCGGACCGAACAGTCGTTTGCGGACGACTCTCCGGTGGTCCTCACCGGAGCGCTCGCAGCACTGCTGGACGGCCAGCTGCACACCCGGACCCGCAACGAACCGCTACTACCCCTGCGCGGTCTGTATCAGGCCTTCGCCCGCAATTCCACCTAGTCCTCTTGTGCCCTCGAGATGATCGGGATCACTATGTAGGCAGCTGCATTGGGGGGAACCATGAGAGCTGCTTATCGGGTGTTGGCCGGTCTCGTCGCGATCGGTGTGGTGTTGCAGGCGATGTTCATCGCCTGGGGATTCTTCGCGGTGGACAAGGACATCAGCGGCGGTGCGGTGATCGACAAGAACTCCAGCACGCCCGCCGGCCTGTCGCTGCACGGGACCTTCGGGTTGATGATCATCCCGATCATCGCGTTGCTGCTGCTGATCGTGTCCTTCTTCGCGAAGGTCGACGGCGGCATCAAGTGGGCGCTGTACGTGCTCGGCCTGGTGGTGCTGCAGATCGTGCTCGCGTTCGCTGCGTTCGGCGCGCCGGTCGTCGGCGTACTGCACGGGGCGAACGCGCTGGCGCTGCTGGCCGTCGCCGGGCTGGCCGGCCGCCGCGCCGGCCGCACGCCGGCCGCGACCGAGTCCAGCACGACGACCGCATAGATGCCACTGGCAACAATCAGCCCGAGTAGATCGGGCGGCCGACCGTGAGTGCCGTCCGGAGTACGTCGGGGAGGCCGTTGAACACCGAGTCCGGCTGGGTGCCGGTGGCGTCCAGGGTCTTCGAGAAGAACGCGCGGGCGGCCGCGGCGAGGGCGACGTCCAGTACGTCGCTGTCGGTCAGGCCGGCCGCCTTCAGCTTGTCGACGTCCGCCTGGGTGACGGTGTCGGCGCCCAACGCGACCTGACGGGCGAACGCCATCACCGCACGGTCGACCGGGTCGTTCGACGGTTCGCCGGCCAGCGCGGCGACCTCCTCCGCGGTGTAGAACTTGTCCGCCAGCACCTGCCCGTGCGCGAGGCTGCAGTAGCTGGACTTCAGGGCGGTCGCCGCGGCCAGCGTGGCGAGCTCGTAGCGGCGCAGGTCCATCGACTCCTTGATCGCGCCGTTCAGCTGTTTCCACGCTTCGTACACGGCAGGTCGCGCAGCGAAGGTGCGGACGAAGTTCGGCACGTGCCCAGCCGCTGCCCGGTTCGCGTCGAAGAACGCGGGATCCTCGGGCGCGCTGATGAAAGCCATCATGATTTCCCCCTCTGTGGCTTCTCTCACGGTAGGTCCGGCATACCGATCCGGCAACGGCCATAGAGGGCGGACACCGTCGACTGGGTATGGTTCACCCGGTCAGTTGTGAGGCGGAGGTGGTCGGAGTGCGGCGAGTGCTCGCCGTAGCGCTGGGGATTCTGGCGGGGGCGTCCTGCCTGACCGCCTGTGCCTCGAACCCGGCGCCGACCGATGTCGCGGTGGCGTGGGCACCCAACGGCCGCCCCGCCGTCGTGGTGACCTGGAAGGACACCGGCCAGCCGAACCGGATCACGATCGAGGGCGTGCTCAGCGAGAGCCCGTCGTACGTGAAGTACATCCCGGCCGGCGACCCGAACCGGTGGGAGATCCCGACCTCGGAGTTCCCACCCGACGGGAACTACAAGATCGTGGTGGCCACCGGTACGTCGCAGGGCGGCGTGACCAGCAAGCCGTCCAAGTCACCGGTCTTCGACACGGACGGGCCGGTGCGACCGAGCGGCGCCACCGTCGCGCAGCAAGGCCGCGGCGTGATGATCCGCTGGTCGGTGCAGGTCGCGCCGCAGGACTTCACGCCGAACGACCCGCTGGACGTGACGGGCAAGAAGACCCAGCGGTACCTGCCGATGATCGGCCGCCCGGGCGAGATGCTGAAGGCGATCGGCCCGGCGACCACCGCGAACCAGCAGCTGATCAAGAGCATCAAACCGCCGTACGTTTTCCAGCTCCGCGCCCAGAACGAGTGGAGTGCCCGCGCCGGCGGCGACGTCCTCGGACTGACCAGCACGATCAGCGGCGTGGTCCCGCCGAAGGCGCAGTACGGCGTGCCGATCCGCGCCCGGGGACGGGTGATCCTGCAGCAGGTCTCGTGCGATCTCGAGTCGCCGTGCATCACCAGGCGCGCGACACCGGCCGGCGTGCCGGTCGTGGTGCTGACGCAGGTCACGCCGGACGCCCGCTGGACCCCGGCGGCCCGCGGCGCGACGACCGCGGGCGGGTACTACGACATCGCCGTACCGACGTCCGGGAGCCGGCCGTACAAGATCACCGTGCCGGTGACGGCCAAGGGCGGATCGTTCACGGGTACGTCGAGCAGCAGGCCGGCGTACACCAAGTCCGTGGTGCGGATCGCGTCCGCCGGGTTCGCGGGCGGCAACACCGCGAAGCCACACGGCTCGATGGTGACCGTGTCGGTGGCGGTGCAGCCGGCCATGAACACGACCGTGATGCTGCAGGCCTGGAACCGGCAGACCCGCCGCTGGATGGACGCGAAGGCGCTACCGATGCGGAACGGGCGGGCCGCGCTGGCGTTCAAGGCCGCGCAGCCGGGCGACTTCGTCTACCGGATCGTGGTGCCGGGCGGGATGATGTTCGGCCGGCCGATGGACGGGATCATCACGCCCGGGTTGCAGCTACACGTCCGCTGACTCGACTGCCGCGGTCCCGGCCGCTTCGGCCTGCTCCCGGCGGCGCTTGCGGACCTTGTGTACGACGTAGAGCCCGACCGCGACCACCGCGATCGCGATCAGCGCGCCGACCGAGACCCGGCCGAAGATCTTGTCGGCGTTGTCGCCGATCTTGTACGCGACCACGCCGATCGTGGTCGCCCAGGCGATACCACCGGCCGCGTTCGCGATCAGGAACCGCGGGTAGTGCATCCGCAGCATGCCGGCCATCGGGCCCGCGAAGATCCGCAGCAGCGCGACGAAGCGGCCGAAGAACACCGTCCACACGCCGTACTTGTGGAAGTACTTCTCGGCCCGGGCGATCCGGTCCGGAGAGAAATGGTGGAACCGGCGGCCGAGCCGTTCGAACAGGCTGCGGCCCGCCTTCCGGCCGATGAAGTACCCGATCGAGTCGCCGACGATCGCGCCGAGCGCGGCCGCCAGGATGACGAACTCGATCTTCAGATGGTGCTGGGAAGCGAGCAGTGCGGCCGCGATCAGCGTGGTCTCGCCGGGCAGCGGCACGCCCATGCTCTCCACACCGATGACGAGTCCGACCACGAGGTACGCCAGGACGGCGACGCCGGTCGGGATGGCGATGGCCTGAGCGAGCAGCAGAGGTTCCCCCATGCACCCATAGTGACATCGAGGGACAACCGATTAGGTTCCGGGGCAACTATCTGGGGGTGATTTCAGGGTTGTGCCCGTTCTCCGACAGGGCCTCCGCGGGAATCTCGGGAATCTTGGATGTCTCGCCGTTGAAGGCCTTGGTGACGCTCTGCAGCGCGGACGTGACCTCGGACGGGATCACCCAGAACGTGTTGCCGGGTCCCTTGGCGAGCTCGGGGAGCATCTGCAGGTACTGGTACGCGAGCAGCTTCGGGTCCGGGTCGTTGCGGTGGATCGCCTCGAACACCGTGTCGATCGCCTTCGCCTGACCCTCGGCCCGCAGGATCGCGGCCTGCCGGTCGCCCTCCGCCGTGAGGATCCGGGCCTGCCGCTGACCCTCGGCGTTCAGGATCGCGGCCCGCTTCTCCCGCTCGGCCCGCATCTGCTTCTCCATCGACTCCTTGATCGACGCCGGCGGTTCGATCGCCTTGAGCTCGACCCGGTTGACCCGGATGCCCCACTTGCCGGAGGCCTCGTCCAGCACTCCGCGAAGGATCGAGTTGATGTGCTCGCGTGACGTCAGGGTCTTCTCCAGGTCCAGGCTGCCGATCACGTTCCGCAGCGTGGTGACGGTGAGCTGCTCGATCGCCTGGATGTAGTTGAAGATCTCGTACGCCGCCGCGCGCGGATCCGTGACCTGGAAGTACAGCACCGTGTCGATGTGGACGACCAGGTTGTCCTCGGTGATCACCGAATTCGGCTGGAACGAGACCACCTGCTCGCGCAGGTCGATCAGCGGCCGGGGCCGGTCGACGAACGGGATCACCACGTTCAGGCCGGGTTCCAGGGTGCGCAGGTAGCGGCCGAGGCGCTCGACGTTGCTGGCCCGCGCCTGCGGCACGATCCGCACGGTGCGCAGTACCAGCACGACGGCGAGCAGCGCGACGACGATTCCGATGATCAGTTCGGCCATGGTTCCTCCTGAGGATGGACGAGGGCGGTAGCCCCCTCGATGGCGAACACGTCGACCCGGGTGCCCGCGGGAATGTGCAGGTCGGGGTCGTAGGAGCGGGCGCTCCACTCCTCGCCGCCGATCCGGACCCGGCCGGCGTCCCGGTCGCAGGGGGCCAGGACCACGGCCTCCCGCCCGACCAGGGCGGCGACTCCGGTGCGTAGCCCCGGGTGCCCGGTCAGGTGCCGGCGCGCGACCGGCCGGACCAGGGTGGCCAGCGTCGCGGCGGTGACGGCGAAAGCGAGTACCTGGAAGCCGATGCCGAGTCCGACACCCGCGACCGTGCCCGCGGCGAGCGCCGCGACGGCGAGCAGGAGCAGGTCAAAGGTCGCTGCCATCAACTCGGCCGTGCCGAGGACGGCGGCGACGATCACCCAAAGGACCCAGGACTGCATGTGAAGCACCTCTACCTCGAAGGTACTCCGACATACGTAACCAGGCAGCTAACGGTTCAGCTCTGCTCCTGGCCGGGGACGACGGCGATCAAGGTGCTGATCTGCCGCGAACCGGGTGCCGGCCCCTTCGACGTCCGCTTCTTCTCGAAGCGGTCGATCAGGTCGGTCAGCTCCTTGCCGAGAAGTTTCGCCTCGTCGTGGGTCAGCCACAACCGCGATCTGCTCAGCGAACTGACGTCGTCCCACGGGTCGTCCGGGTCCAGGTCCGCGAACAGGTTGATGACCGCGTCGGTCGTACTGCGAATCATCGCCTGGCCGGCAGCCCGGCCGGCGCCGCTCGCCTGCGAGGAGATGACGAGGCTCCGGGCCGGTGCCTTCCACGGGCGTTCGCGGCCGTCGGCCGAATCGTCGGCGCGCAGGATGATGCCCCACTTTTCCAGCGCCCGGAGGTGGTAGCTCATCGCCGACGGGGTCAGCCCGGCCAGCTCCGCGCATTCGGTCGCGGTCAGCACCTTGCCGTTGAACAGCTCGTCGATGACCCGCTGCCGGGCCGGATGCGCGAGCGCGCGGATCGCCCGCGGATCGGTGATCACCAGCCGCTTCTTCGTACCCACGAGGTCAGCGTAGCGAACCGCTTGACGCTGTCCAATCTGAAGTGTTTACTTCACAACTGTGAAGCAAACACTTCAGACCTCGATCTGGTCCTACCGGGACATCCGCCTGGTCCTGCCGGCTCGCGCGCTGTCCTACGCCGGCGACTCGATCGCGATGATCGCGCTGATGCTGCGGGTCTCCGACGGGCACGGGCCGGCCGCCGTGACGGCGCTGCTGCTCGCGTTCGCCGTACCGACGGTGGCGATGATCCCGTTCGCGGGACGGATCGTGGACGGGTACGACTCGCGGACCGTCCTGGTCTGGTCGGGGTTGCTGCAGGTCGTCGCGGGCGTCGGGCTGGCGTTCGTGAACGACCTGGTCCACACGCTCGCGCTGGTGTGCGTACTGCAGATCGGCCAGGCGGTCGCCGGTCCCGCGTGGGGTGCGTTGATCCCGCGGATCGTCGGCGAGGAGCTGGTCGGCCGTACCACCGGGACCAGTCAGGCGCTGATCGGCGTCGCGACCCTGGCCGGCTCGGCCGCGGGTGGCCTCCTGGTCGGCTGGACCGGGAGCCGCGGCGCCCTGCTGGTCGACGCTTCCACCTTTCTTGTACTGGTCTTCGTCGCGCGGCTCGTTCGCACCCGGCGTCGCCCCGAGCCGGGCAGCGACGCTGAGAAGGGCGGCGTGATGGTCGGGCTGCGCGCGATCTTCGGCGACAACATCCTGCGCATCCTGGTGCCGGCGCTCTGGCTGTTCGTGGTGGTCGGCGAGGCGGTCAACGTCGTCGAGGTGTTCCTGATCACCGGCGAGCTCGGCCTCGGACCCGCCCTGTACGGCGCCGCGGGTGCGGCGACCGGCCTGGGCGCCATCGCCGGCGCCTCGTACACCGCCCGCGTTCACAGCGACCTGGGACGGTCCCGCGCTGTCATCGGCGGTATGGCGGCAATCGGCGGATCGTGTGTGCTGATCGGTCTGGCCGGCAACGTCGCCACGCTGATGATCGGCGCGACCACGATCGGCGTCGGCAGCGGGATGCTGAACGCCGCGACCAGCTCCCTGGTCGTCACGAGGTCCGCCGAGAACGTCCGCGGCCGGGTGATCGCCGCCCTCAACGGGACGGTCCGCACGTTCAGCATCCTCGCCCTGCTGCTCGGCGGCACGGCTGCCGCACTGATCGGTCCGCGCGGGACCTTCGTGACCTGCGGAGTGGCCTGCGCGGTGGCCGCCGCGGTCGCCGGCCTGCTCGTCGCACGAACAAAGGATTCGGAGCTGGAGGCGGTCAGTCCGTAGCCTTTGGGCATGACTGATACCCACGTGGACCCGGTGAACCCCGACAGCGGGCAGGACGACCTGCCCGAGCAGATGCGGGTCCGCCGGGAGAAGCGTGACCGCCTGCTGGCGGAAGGAGTGCCGCCGTACCCGATCTCGGTGCCCCGGACGCACCTGCTGAAGGATCTGCGGGCGAAGTACGACGCGCAGGAGCTGGAGGCCGACACCAGGACCGGCGAGCAGGTCTCGGTGACCGGCCGGGTGATCTTCCTGCGCAACACCGGCAAGCTCTGCTTCGTCCGGCTCCGCGAGGGCGACGGGACCGAGCTCCAGGTGATGCTGTCGCTGGCCGACCTCGGTGAGGAGGAGCTGGCCCGGTTCAAGCAGCTCGTCGACATCGGCGACCTGCTGTCCGTCCAGGGCGAGGTCATCACCAGCCGGCGGGGTGAGCTGTCCGTGCAGGCGACGGCGTGGCAGATGGCCGCGAAGACGCTCCGCCCGCTGCCGAACGAGCACAAGCCGCTCAGCGAAGAGGCCCGGGTCCGGATGCGGTACGTCGACCTGATCGTCCGCCCGGAGGCCCGGGACATGGTCCGCGCGAAGGCCGCCGTACTGAAGGCGCTGCGGGCGACGTACGACGACCACGGCTTCGTCGAGGTCGAGACGCCGGTGCTGCAGCTGACCAACGGCGGTGCCGCTGCGCGACCGTTCTCGACCCACCTGAACGCGTTCGACCAGGAGATGAAGCTCCGGATCGCGCTCGAGCTGGACCTGAAGCGGGCGATGATCGGCGGCGTCGACCGGGTCTACGAGATCGGCCGTACGTTCCGCAACGAGGGCCTGGACTCCACCCACTCGGCGGAATTCTCGATGATCGAGGCGTATCAGGCGTACGGCGATTACGACACGATGGCCGAGCTGATCCAGGAGCTGATCCGGAACTCCGGCCGCGCGATCGGCCGGACGTCCGTCACCGCGCGCGACGGACAGACGATCGACTTCGAGCAGCCGTTCCGGCATGCGACGCTTTTCGGGCTGCTGTCCGAAGCGGTCGGCGAGAGTGTCGACGTGACCACCGACCTGGCCACGCTGCTGAAGTTGGCCGAGCAGCACGAGGTCGAGCTGCAGCCCGGCCGGAATGCCGGTGAGATCGCCGTCGACCTGTTCGAGAAGCTCTGCGAGGACACGCTGATCCAGCCCACTTTTGTCCGCGACTATCCGGAGTCGGCGCGGCCGCTGGCGAAGCCGCACCGGGAAATTCCGGGGCTGGTCGAGGCCTGGGACCTGTTCGTGAACGGCGTCGAGCTCGGGGTCGCGTACTCGGAGCTGAACGACCCGGTCATCCAGCGCGATCGCCTGGTGGCGCAGTCGATGCAGGCCGCCGCCGGTGATCCGGAGGCGATGGAACTCGACGAGGACTTCCTCCGTGCAATGGAATTCGGCATGCCACCGGCCGGTGGTATGGGGATGGGGCTGGACCGGTTGGTGATGTTGCTCACCGGTACCGGTATCCGGGAGACGATTCTGTTCCCGTTGCTCCGTCCGGAGTGATTTCCGAATCCTGAGCCGGGTCGTTGCATAGCACAACGGACCGCCTTCGCAAATCCAGGGTGCGAATTCATTCCGGACCGGCCGGTTCGGTCCGGATGAATACGCAAGGTCACCACGACCGCACGGCGTCGATGAATGACAAGAACCTGGTTTGTGCGGTACAAATCAGGGGCTAACAATTCGGCAGGGGGATTGTGCCCGATGGCGGGCGCGGAAAGGTTGTCATCGATGGCGCAAAGGGTGCAGGTGGTTCTCGAGGACGATCTCGACGGCGGTAAGGCCGACGAGACCGTCACTTTCGGGCTGGACGGAACGACGTACGAGATCGACCTGTCCAAGAAGAACGCTGCAAAACTCCGCGACGCGCTGGCCGCGTACGTCGGCAACGGCCGCCGGGTGGCCGGCCGCCGGGGTGCGGCGGGGCGGTCCCGCGGGCGCGGTGGCCGCTCGGCCTCGGACTCCGCGGACATCCGCGCGTGGGCCAAGGAGAACGGGTACGACGTCAGCGAGCGCGGCCGGATCTCCGCCGAGGTGCGCACGGCGTACAACGAAGCCAAGTAATTCGCAGCTGTCGCCGGTCCCGGCACCCGAACCGTGGGTGCCGGGACCGTCCGCATTCCGGTTGTTTCACAGAGTGGGACACGGGCGTGTCGGATCCGGTGGCTGACCCGGCAGGTAGTCCGGGGAATTCGCTGGTGGCGAACAAGCTGTCCCGACCCGGTCACGCGGGAACACGCTGGAGATCCGGTCGGTTGTTCCCTTGTGATGCCACCCGGACGGCCGGTGGGAGCGTGATCGGATGTTCGCCGAGAGCGAGCCTGTCGGTACCGGGGACTAGCATGCATGTACGGGGGTCGGCCAACACGGCACGTCCGACTCCTCTGAGGCAAGGAGCGCTTTGGCGATGTTTGAACGATTTACGGACCGCGCCCGTCGGGTAGTCGTCCTGGCTCAGGAAGAGGCCAGGATGCTCAGCCACAACTACATCGGGACCGAGCACATCCTGCTCGGCCTGATCCACGAGGGTGAGGGTGTCGCCGCCAAGGCTCTCGAGAGCCTGGGTATCTCGCTCGAGGCCGTTCGTTCCCAGGTCGAGGAGATCATCGGCCAGGGGCAGCAGGCACCGAGCGGGCACATCCCGTTCACCCCCCGCGCCAAGAAGGTGCTGGAGCTCTCCCTGCGAGAGGCCTTGCAACTGGGCCACAACTACATCGGCACCGAGCACATCCTGCTCGGCCTCATCCGCGAGGGTGAGGGAGTCGCCGCGCAGGTCCTGGTCAAGCTCGGTGCGGACCTGAACAAGGTCCGGCAGCAGGTCATCCAGCTGCTCAGCGGGTACCAGGGCAAGGAGACCACGGCGCCGGGAACCGGGACGCAGGGCGATGCCCCGAGCAGTTCCCTGGTGCTCGACCAGTTCGGCCGGAACTACACCCAGTCGGCCCGCGAGGCGAAGCTCGACCCGGTGATCGGCCGGGAGAGCGAGATCGAGCGGGTCATGCAGGTGCTGTCCCGCCGTACCAAGAACAACCCTGTCCTGATCGGTGAGCCGGGCGTCGGTAAGACCGCCATCGTGGAAGGTCTGGCCCAGCAGATCGTCCGCGGTGATGTCCCGGAGACGCTGAAGGACAAGCAGATCTACTCCCTCGACCTGGGCGCCCTGGTGGCCGGTTCGCGCTACCGCGGCGACTTCGAGGAACGCCTGAAGAAGGTGCTCAAGGAGATCCGCACCCGCGGCGACATCGTGCTGTTCATCGACGAGATCCACACCCTCGTCGGGGCCGGTGCGGCCGAGGGCGCGATCGACGCGGCGAGCATCCTGAAGCCGATGCTGGCCCGCGGCGAGCTGCAGACGATCGGTGCCACCACCCTCGACGAGTACCGCAAGTACGTCGAGAAGGACGCCGCGCTGGAGCGCCGGTTCCAGCCGATCCAGGTGGCCGAGCCCTCGATCGCACACACGATCGAGATCCTCAAGGGCCTCCGCGACCGGTACGAGGCGCACCACCGGGTGACGATCACCGACGCCGCGCTGGTGAACGCCGCGCAGATGGCCGACCGGTACATCTCCGACCGGTTCCTGCCGGACAAGGCGATCGACCTGATCGACGAGGCCGGGGCCCGGTTGCGGATCCGCCGGATGACGGCTCCGCCGGACCTGCGCGAGTTCGACGAGAAGATCGCGACGGTTCGCCGGGAGAAGGAGTCGGCGATCGACGCGCAGGACTTCGAGCGTGCCGCCCGGCTGCGGGACGACGAGAAGAAGCTGATCAACGCCAAGTCCGAGCGTGAGAAGCAGTGGAAGGCCGGCGACATGGACGTGGTCGCCGAGGTCGACGAGGAGCTGATCGCGGAGGTGCTCAGCACCGCGACCGGCATCCCGGTCTTCAAGCTGACCGAGGAGGAGTCCGCGCGGCTGCTGGACATGGAGAAGGAGCTGGCCAAGCGCTACATCGGCCAGACCGACGCGGTCAAGGCGCTGTCCCGCTCGATCCGGCGTACCCGCGCCGGCCTGAAGGACCCGCGGCGACCGAGCGGCTCGTTCATCTTCGCCGGCCCGTCCGGTGTCGGTAAGACCGAGCTGTCCAAGGCGCTCACCGAGTTCCTGTTCGGCGACGAGAACGCGCTGATCAGCCTCGACATGTCGGAGTACTCGGAGAAGCACACGGCCTCCCGGCTGTTCGGCTCGCCTCCGGGGTACGTCGGCTACGAAGAGGGTGGCCAGCTGACCGAGAAGGTCCGCCGGAAGCCGTTCAGCGTGGTGCTGTTCGACGAGGTGGAGAAGGCCCACCCGGACATCTTCAACTCGCTGCTGCAGATCCTGGACGAGGGTCGGCTGACCGACGCCCAGGGCCGCGTGGTCGACTTCAAGAACACCGTCATCATCATGACCACCAACCTGGGCACCAAGGACATCGCGAAGTCCGTCCGCCCCGGCTTCCAGCGTGCGAACGACGAGGTCGGTACGTACGAGGCGATGAAGTCGAAGGTGACCGAGGAGCTGAAGCAGCACTTCCGTCCCGAGTTCCTGAACCGCGTCGACGAGATCGTCGTCTTCCACCAGCACACGATGGAAGACATCGTCAAGATCGTGGACCTGATGGTGGCCCAGATCGAGCAGCGGCTGAAGGACAAGGACATGGGCATCGAGCTCACGCCGGCGGCGAAGGAACTCGCCGCGAAGCGCGGCTTCGACCCGGTCCTGGGTGCCCGCCCGTTGCGCCGCGCACTGCAGCGCGACATCGAGGACATCCTGGCCGAGAAGATCCTGTTCGGGGAACTGCGCCCCGGCCAGATCGTCCTGGTCGACGCCGCACCCGAAGGCACGGTCAACGCCGACGGCCTGGCCGAGTACTTCACCTTCACCGGCAACCAGAAGTCCTCGACCTCCGACCTGGAACTCACCGACCTGACCACAGGCGGCGGAACCTCCGGCGTACAGGACTCCTAACCACAACCGAACACCAGCAGTCCCGGTCGCCGCAGCTCCTCCCAGGAGCTGCGGCGACCACCTTTTTATCGGGGTGGGGCGCCGGAGGGGAGTGGTCCAGGCCGGATCGGGTCTTGGCGGGTGGTCAGTACTGCGGTGGGGTTCGGCGTACGGAAAGACACGCGTGATTTGCGCGGGGGCTACTGATTGGTCGTATCGTCCTGCGGAGCGTGATCATTCCGATGCAACCGCGACTCGCGCTCACCTCGGTAGCGATGGGAAGATCGCGCGACTGCTGATGAAGCAGTTACCTACCGCCTGTCTACCGCGTTGTAACCCTGTGACCACGCTGTTCGGACCCGGACTGTCGGAAAGGGGGCCGGTGATGGAATCATCTCGTCGCATGGACGCTCCGCGTCTGCCGCTGACCCAGGAACCGGTCGCCGACACCGGTTCTTTTGGCGTGCGGCAGGCGGGCGGGGTGCTCGAACGGGCCCAGCGGATCGCCGACACGCTCCGCGAGCAGGCCGAGCACGAGAACGACGTCGCCCGCGACGAGGCGAGCCGGATCCGGGCCGCGAACGAGCGGCTGAAGGCCGACGCCAGCGCCGCCGCGAAGAAGCTCCGCGCGGACGCCATGACCGCCGCCCAGCGGGTCCTGAACGACGCCGAGCGGGCCGCCGAGCAGCTCCGCACCGAGTCCGAGTCCGACGCCGCCCGAGTCCGCTCCGAGGCCACAGAAGCCGCCGCAAGGCTCCGCGCCGAGTCCACCGCCGAGGCCGACCGAGTACGGTCCGAGGCCGCCGGCACGGCCGCGCAACTGCGAGCCGAGTCCACCGCCGAGGCCGAGCGGGTACGGCGGGATGCTGCCGCTGCGGCCGAGCAGCTGACCTCCGAATCCACGGCCGAGGCAGAGCGCGTCCGCTCCGAGGCCGCGTCCGTCGCGGAGCGCATGACGGCCGAGGCCGAGCTCGCAGCCGAACGACTGCGAACCGAGAGCGAAGCCGCCGCCGCAGCACTGACCTCCGAGAGTGAAGCTGCAGCCGCAGCCCTGAAGTCCGGCAGCGAAGCCGCAGCGGCAACCCTGACCGCTGAGAGCGAAGCGGCGGCCGCGGCAGTGAAGGCCGAGAGCGAAGCCGCGGCGGCGGCGTTGAAGCACCAGAGCGAAGCCGCGGCGGCGGCGCTGAAGGAGAAGAGTGAGGCTGAGGCCGCCGCGCTGACGGCGGCGAGCGAGGCGGCTGCCGAGCAGTTGCGGGCCGAGTCGCAGGCGGCGGCGGATCGCCGGATCGCGGAAGCGGAGATCGCGGCCGAGCGGGTGAAGGACGAGGCCGACGAGCTGCTCGAGGACGCGCGGATGGCGCGCGAGTCGGCGCAGGCCGCCGTCGAGCGGGCCGGCAAGGAAGCACAGCAGCTGGTCGCCGACGCGGGCGAGCAGGCCGCGCTGGTGTCACAGGCCGCCGTACGCAACGAGGCCGATCTGATCGCACGCGCCGAGTCCGAGGCGAGCGAGCTCCGGGCCGCGGTCGAGCGCGAGGTCGAGACCGCCCGGGAGAAGTCCCGCGTCGAGATCGCCGAGGCACATGCCGAGATCGAGCGGCTGCGCGGGGAGAACCGTACCGAGCTGGAGCGCCGGACGGCGGAGCTCGAGGAGACCGAACGCGCCAAGCTGGCCGCGATCAAGCTGGAGATCGACAAGCTCCGGGCCGAGGCGGTCGCGGAGATCGCCGAGCGCAAGGCCCAGACCGAGGCCGGCAACGAGCGGCTGATGGCGGACGCCCGCGCTCAGGCCAAGCTGGTGGTCGACTCGATCGAGGCGGACCGCCGGGCGGCGACGGGTGAGGCGCAGCGGATCGTCGACGAGGCGAACCAGACGGCCGAGGCCGCCCTCGCGGAGGCCGAGAAGCAGACGCTGTGGAGCAGGCAGACCGTCGACGGCCTGATCGCCGCCGCGGAGACCGAGGCGCAGTCGATCCGCGACCGGGCCGCCGCCGACGCGACCGAGCTGCTGAAGCAGAAGCGCGCACACCTGCGCCGCGTCGTGGGCCGCTCGACGAGCCGGCTGAAGCAGACCCAGGAGACGATCGCCAAGGAGAACGCGGAGCTCACCCAGCTCGCCGAGACCACGCTGTACTCGGCCGGTGAGCGGGCCGAGGCGATGGTGGCGGAGGCCGAGAAGCACGCCGCGAAGGTCACCGCCCAGGCGCAGACCCGGGCGGACCGGCTGAAGACCACCGCCGCCGAAGACGCCCGGGAGATCATCGAGCGGGCGAACCGCCGCGAGGCCGAGGCCGAGGCGAGTACCCAGGTACTGCGGGAGCGCGCCGCGAACGACCTGTCCGAGGCGCAGCGCCAGTCGCACGAGCTGATCCGCAAGTCCCGCGCCGAGGCCCAGCAGATCGAGGCCATGGCCCGCGAACACTCCGACGACCTGCGAGCGCAGGCCCGCAAACTTCTCGCCGACGCCGAGGCGAGGGTCGCGGCGTTGAACCAGCGCCGTGATGAGATCACCAAGGAGCTCACCCAGCTTTCGGGTGTGATCGAGGCACTCGCTGTACCGGGGTTCCGCCCAGGTGGTGGAATGTCCTCCAGTGAGGGTTCCACGGGGGAATCAGGATGAGGACGTGACAGTCAGATCCTTGTCAGTGACAATGTGTGATCCACCCACCCATCGAAGTGAGCATCGGAAAACATGAGCAGTGAAAGCCCAACCCCGTTCCGTACCGTTCTGCGTGGCTACGAGCCTGCCCAGGTGGATCAGCACATCCGTGAGCTGACCACCTCCCTGACCGCGTTGCAGCAGCAGTCCGAGCAGCTGCAGCGGCACGTCCAGGAGCTGCAGTCCCGCACGGACGCTGCGGAGGCGGCCGTCATCTCCGCCCAGGAGGACTCCAAGGACCGCGCGCCGACGTTCACCGAGTTCGGTGAGCGGGTGGCGAAGATCCTGTCGCTGGCCGACGACGAGGCCCGTGACCTGGTGACCCGCGCCCGCACCGACGCGGAGGCGATTGTCGCCGACGGTGAGGCGCACGCGAAGAAGGTCCGCAAGGAGGCCGAGCAGTACTCCCTGGACTGGAAGAGCGAGGTCGACGCCGAGGCCGCCCGGATCCTCGAA
Organism: Kribbella aluminosa; assembly: GCF_017876295.1. Lineage (NCBI taxonomy): Bacteria > Bacillati > Actinomycetota > Actinomycetes > Propionibacteriales > Kribbellaceae > Kribbella > Kribbella aluminosa. The sequence goes on from NZ_JAGINT010000001.1 coordinate 419,241, forward strand.
GAGGCCCGGACCCAGGCCGACGACATGCGTGACGAGGCCGAGCGCGACGCCACCGCGCGGCGCAGCGAGGCCCAGGCGCTGTACGAGCAGGAGCGGGCCAAGTCCGCCCAGGCCGCGGCCGCCTTCGAGACCACCCTGGCCGAGCGCCGGGGCAAGGTCGAGCAGGAGTTCGCCGCCCGTACCGCGCTGGCCGAGCAGCAGCTGGCCGCCGTCACCGACCGCGCCGCACAGGTGCAGCGGGAGGCCGACCGGTCGCGTTCCGAGGCCGAGCGGTTGTCCCAGCAGCAGCTGGCCGACGCGAACCGTCAGGCCCAGGAGATCGTCGCGGCCGCGAAGGACAAGTCCGAGCGGATCCGCGCCGAGTCCGAGCGTGAGCTCGCCGCGGCGACGCAGCGCCGGGACAGCATCAACGCGCAGCTGACCAACGTCCGCCAGATGCTGGCGACGCTGTCCGGCCAGCCGGCGATGCCGCTCGACCTGCTCGCCGACAACGGCGAGGACGCCACCACCGGCAGCAAGAAGAACTGAATCACCAACCCCGTGAGAAGCCGGCTCGACCCCTCGAGCCGGCTTCTTGGTTGCTGAACCTCCCCGAGGCCGCCGACGACACGCGAGGCGCCCGGGGTCGAGGTGTTTACGCAGTACCGGCGGGTCGGTCAGCCGGGGAGGCGGTAGCGGGCGTTCGCGAGGGGTTCGACCAGGCCGTCGGCGACGAGGCCGTCCAGGGCGCGTTCGCGTTGCCGGGCGTGCGGCCAGGTGGTGTCGAGGGTGGATTTGGGGACGGGCGTGGTGGCGGCGCGGAGGACCGCGAGGAGGCGGCCGCGGGCTTGGCGGTCGGTGCCTTCGTAGGTTTGGCCGCGGCGTGGTGGGCCGTCGTACGGCGGGCTGCCGGCCAGGACCCAGGCGCAGTCGGAGCGGATGGGGCAGTCGGCGCAGTTCGGCGTACGGGCGGTGCAGATCAGGGCGCCCAGCTCCATCGACGCGACTGCCCAGCGGGCTGCGGTGGTTTCGTCGGTGGGGAGGGCGCTGACGGCCAGGCGCTGGTCGGCCACGGTGGGGGAGATGGTGGGTTGCGCGACGCCGGTGAGCGAGCGGGCGAGGACGCGGCGGACGTTGGTGTCGACGACCGCGTGGCGCTGACCGAAGGCGAACGACGCGATCGCGGCGGCTGTGTAGGTCCCGACCCCGGGCAGCGCCAGCAGGGCGGCGTGGTCGTCGGGGACCTCCCCGCCGTGCCGGTCCACGATCGCCTGAGCGGCCGCGTGAAGCCGTAGGGCGCGCCGGGGGTACCCGAGCCGGTCCCAGGCCCGCACAGCCTCACCAGGGGCCTCTGCGGCCAGGTCAGCCGGTGTGGGCCACCGCTCCAGCCAGCGCTGGTACGCCGGGAGCACCCGATTCACCGGCGTCTGCTGCAGCATGAACTCGCTGACCATCACCGCCCACGCCCCAGCGCCAGGCTCCCGCCACGGCAACACCCGCTTGTTGGCGTCGTACCAGGTCAGAACCGGGTTGTGAAGAGCTGACGGCGAGCCTGAGTGGTCCAGCACGGTGTCGATATTAGAGTGCGCTTCATGAGCAGTCTGCTCCGTCCGGTCGGGCACCTGCCTGCCAGCGTGTACTGGTTCCGGCGGGGACTCGTGCTCGCGGTCGTTGTGGTCCTGATCGTCGTGATCTCGAACCTGTTCGGCGGGGGTGGCGACGGCCAGAACGCGGCCGCCTCGGATCCGCAGCCGAAGTCGACGACCGCGCCGCCGGCCTCGGCCCCCAGTACGACGCCGACCACCGCGGTGTCCTCGAAGCCGACCAGGACACCGACCGAGTCGCCGACGCCGAGCCCTGATCAGACGAAGACCACTCCGCCGACCGACCTGCCGTGCAAGGGATCGGACCTGAACCTCGCCGCGCTGCCGGCGAACCGGAAGATCGTCTCCGGCTCGATGCTGAACTTCGTCATCCAGCTCACCCCGGCCGGCGACGGCTGCAAGGCGACCGTCGGCGGCGACCACTTGACCGTCACGGTGATGTCCGGCACGGACCTGATCTGGAGCACCACACAGTGCGGTAAGGCGATCCAGAACGCCACCCTCGTCGTTGCCAAGGGCAAGCAGTCGGCGGTCACGGTGCCCTGGGACGGACACCGGTCCAGGCCTGGCTGTCTTCCGGGTCAACCGGTGGCCAAGCCTGGAACCTATGTCGTCAAGGCCGAGTACGACGGCCGCCTGTCGGGCGCCCAGGCCTTCCAGGTCGTCTGATCAGCTCGCCTCGGCCGGTTCCGAGGCGGCGGTCGGCTGCTTCTGCAGGTGGCTCGGTGCCACGAACAGCAGCGCCGCGACCAGCCCGATCAGCAGCACCAGCGCGGGCAGCACCAGCGACTGCGCCATCGAGTCGCTGAATCCCTGCCGTACGATCGCCGGCAGTCTGCCGCTGGAGAAGCCTGCCCCCGACGCACCGCCGCTCATCCCGGGCAGGTTGTGTGCCAGCCGCGACTCCATCAGTACGGCGATGCTCGCGCTGCCCAGCACCGCGCCGACCTGCCGAGTCGTGTTGTAGACGCCGGCGCCCGCCCCGGCCTGGTGCATCGGGAGGTTCCGGGTGGCCGTCGTACCGAGCGGTGCCCACATGAAGCCGTTCGCGACACCGAGCAGTGCGATCGGCAGCAGCAGTTGCCAGATCGGTACGTCGGGCTCGATCACCTGGCTCATCCAGAACATCGACCCCGCGCAGCACGCCAGCCCGAACCCGGCGATGAACCGCGGCGGCGTCCGGTCCACCAGCCGGCCGACGAACGGCGCCAGCGCGCCGGAGATGACCGCCATCGGGACCAGCAGCAGTGCCGACCGGGTCGGAGACAGACCGCGGACGGCCTGCGCCCAGAGCATTAGCGGGAACGCCATCGCGGTGATCGCGAACCCGACCGTGGTGATCGCGACGTTCGCCAGCGAGAAGTTCCGGTCCTTGAACAACCCCAGCGGCAGCAGCGGCTCGCCCTTGTTCCTGGCCTGCCAGATCACGAAGGCCGCGAGTACGACGACACCGGCGATGATCAGCCCCCACACCGAGATCGGGCCGGTGATCTTGCCCCAGTGGTACTTCTGCCCCTCCTGGATCCCGAACACCAGCAGGAACAACCCGGCCGCGCTCAGCACGACGCCGATCAGGTCGAACTTGTGCTCGTGGGTCGGCAGGTCCGGCACCAGCCGCAGCGCCAGGAAGAAGCCGACCACGCCGACCGGGGCGTTGATGAAGAAGATCCACTGCCAGCCGAGCCCGTCGACCAGTACGCCGCCGAGGATCGGGCCGACCAGCGTCGCCACGCCGGCGGTCGCGCCCCACAGGCTCATCGCCCGGCCGCGCTGGTTCGGCGGGAAGATCCGGGTGATGACGGCCATCGTCTGCGGCGTCATCATCGAGGCGCCGAGGCCCTGGAACACCCGGGCCACGATCAGCATCTCGATCGAGTTGGTCAGCCCGCACCACACCGACGCGAGCGTGAACACCGCCAGCCCGGTCAGGTACAGCTTCTTCGGTCCGATCCGGTCGCCGAGACGCCCGGTGATCAGCAGCGGTACGGCGTACGCGAGCAGGTACGCGCTGGTCACCCAGACCACCGTGCCGACGTCGGACCCGAGGTCCTTGAGGATCGCCGGGGTGGCGACCGAGACGATGGTCGAGTCGACCAGGATCATGAAGAAGCCGAGGACGAGCGCCCACAACGCCGGCCACGGCCGGATCTCCGGCCTCACCCGGTCGTGCTGGGAGTCTTGCGGGATAGCCATTCCAAGTCCTTGCTCTCGATGCGTTCGAAGGTGGTTGCGAGCCACGCGCGCTCGGCCCTCAGCTGCCCGCGGACGTAGTCCGCAGCCATCCAGTACCGTTCCGGCACGCCGGACGCCCGGGCCAGGACGATCGCCTCGTCGACGTCGGTCAGCCAGCGGTCCAGGTCCTCCGCCCGCCGACGGAGCCGCAGTACCGCGTCGTCGGCCTCCAGGTTGTGTGCCTCGCTCAGTACCACCGGGAACTGCGGGTATTCGTAGACGAAGTTCTCCAGCCCGCTCTCCACCCGGCGGGTAAGCGCGTCGTTCCCTTCCGGGGTGATTTCGTACGTCGTCCGTTCCGGGCGGTTCCCGGCACGCTCGGTGCCGATCGCGCGGACGTACTGCTGACCGGCCAGCCGCTCGACCGTGTGGTAGAGCGAACCGGGGCGGACCTTGACGATCCGGTTGTTCTGACGGCTCAGCAGTAGCTGGTACATCTCGTACGCGTGCATCGGCCGCTCGTTCAGCAGCGCCAGCACCGAGATCGCCAACGGGGTCAGCTCGGTCATCATCCTCCAAACGGAATGTTCCATGTGGAGTATTAGCCCGCGCGGACGGGAATGCAAGACGCCTCCGGTTCTTTCACGAACCGGAGGCGTCGGGTGACTGTCGGTGGTTAGACGTACCGCTCCAGGATGCTGGACTCGGCCAGCCGGGACAGGCCCTCGCGGACCGTGCGGGCCCGGTTCTCGCCGACGCCCTCGACCGTCTGCAGGTCGTCGATGCTTGCCGCGAGCAACTTCTGGAGGTGACCGAAGTGGTCGATCAGCCGGTCGATCACGGCACCCGGGAGCCGCGGCACCTTGGCCAGCAGCCGGTACCCGCGCGGGGTGACCGCCGCGTCCAGCTGCTCGGCGCCGCCGATCTGCAGCGCGCGGGCGACCTGGCCGATGTCCAGCAGGTCGGTCGCGCTGACCGCGTCGAGCTCGAGCAGTACGTCGTCCGCGGTCTTGGCGCGGCGCCCGGTGGCCGGCGGGAGGTAGTCGCGGACGACCAGCTCACGTTCGCCGGCGACGCCCGCGACGAGTTCGTTGAGCTGCAGCGTGAGCAGCCGGCCGTCGGTGCCGAGCTCGACGACGTACCCGTCGATCTCGGTGGCGATCCGCCGTACCATCTCCAGCCGCTGCGCGACCGCGGCGACGTCCCGGACCGTGACGAGGTCCTCGATCTCCAGGGCGGACAGTGTGCCGGACACCTCGTCCAGCCGGAGCTTGTAGCGCTCCAGCGTGGCGAGGGCCTGGTTCGCGCGGGACAGGATCGCGCCGGAGTCCTCCAGCACGTAGCGCTGGTCGTCGACGTACAGCGCGATGATGTGCATCGACTGCGACACCGAGATCACCGGGAAGCCGGTCTGCCGGTGCACGCGGTCGGCGGTGCGGTGCCGGGTGCCGGTCTCCTGCGTCGCGATCGCCGGGTCCGGCATCAGGTGCACGGCCGCCCGGATCAGTCGGGTGGCGTCCCGGTCGAGGACGATCGCGCCGTCCATCTTGCTGAGCTCCCGTAGTCCGGTCGCGGTGAACTCGACATCGATCTCGAAGCCGCCGGTGGAGATCGCGTCCACGGCCTTGTCGTGACCGAGCACGATCAGGGCGCCGGTCCGGCCCCGCAGAATTCGTTCCAGGCCTTCGCGCAGTTCGGTACCGGGAGCCACCGCCGCGAGCGTCGCGCGCAGCCGGGCGCCGGTGCTGTTCTTGTCCGTGTTCGCCGCCACGGAACCTGAGTCTATGCGGTTCGGCGCACGCAGTTGTGCGGATATCCGCCGCCTCGCCGGGGACGGCAGGTGCGGTTCGGCGTACGGCGGCGGGTGCGCGTGCACCCGCTCGTGCATTCGGACCGTGCAGTACGCCCGTTTCCGCCCAGAACAGGCACAGCCCGCGGGCGGCGGTACGACGGCTGCGGCGTCAGGGGCAGCGGATGACCTGGCCGGCGTACGACAGGCCGCCGCCGAATCCGAACAGCAGCACCGGCGCGCCGGACGGGATCTCGCGCTTCTCGACCAGCTTCGACAGCGCGATCGGGATGCTCGCGGCCGAGGTGTTGCCGGACTCCACGACGTCCTTGGCGACCACCGCGTTGACCGCGCCGAGGCGCTTCGCGAGCGGCTCGATGATCCGCAGGTTCGCCTGGTGCAGCACGACGCCGCCCAGCTCCTCGGGCTTCAGGCCGGCCTTCTCGCAGACCTGCTGGGCGATCTGCGGCAGCTGCGTGGTGGCCCAGCGGAAGACGCTCAGCCCCTCCTGCTGGAACGGGCCGTCGCGGCCCTCGATCCGGACCGCGTCGGACATCTCCGGGACGGAACCCCAGACCACCGGGCCGACACCGGCCAGGTCGCCCTCCGCCGGGTCGTCGTCCGCGACCAGGACCGCGGCGCCGGCGCCGTCGCCGATCAGGACGCAGGTGGTGCGGTCGGTCCAGTCCGTCCAGTCGCTGAGCTTCTCGACGCCGATCACGATCGCCTTCGACGCGGCGCCCGCGCGGATCGCCTGGTCCGCGGTCGCCAGCGCGTACGCGAAACCGGAGCAGGCGGTGTTCAGGTCGATGGCGGCCGGGTTGCCGAGGCCGAGCCGGGCGGCGACCCGGGCCGCGATGTTCGGGGACCGGTCGATCGCGGTACAGGTGGCGACGATCACGTAGTCGATCTCGGTGACGTCCAGGCCGGCGTTCGCGATGGCCTTGTCGGCGGCCCGCCAGGCCATCTCGTCGACGGACTCGTCCGGCCCGGCGATCCGGCGCTCGCGGATCCCGACCCGGCTCTGGATCCACTCGTCGTTGGTCTCGACCATGGTGGCGAGCTCGGCGTTGGTGAGCACCCGCTCGGGCTGGTAGTGGCCGAGCGCGACAACTCTTGATCCGGTCATCTACCTGCTCCTGCGGGATCGTCGGCGTGGGGGCGCCCCCAGCGTACGTTCCCGGACCGGCTGCTGTTGATCCCTCGTCTCACACCTGTGGCCGGGAACACAAGGTCGCTGCCCCACGACCCGCCGCGACGGAGTCGTGGCAATCAAGCCAGCCCGGCGGCGCTGAGGGCGGAGCGGAGGTCGGGGGCGGCGAAGGTGCGGAGGCCGTACTTCTTCTGGATGTCCATCGGCTTCGCCTCGCGGCTGCGGTTCGGGATGTCGGCCGGGACGATCGCCTTGGTGAACCCGAGCCGGGCCGCCTCCGCGAGCCGTTTCTCCAGGCCGCCGACCCGGCGCACCTCGCCGGCCAGGCCGACCTCGCCGATCGCGATCAGGCCGGGGTGGATCGGCTTGTCCATCACCGACGACGCGACCGCGATCGCCACCGCCAGGTCCGCGACCGGCTCGGTGATCTTCACCCCGCCGACGGTCGCGACGTACACCTCCTGGTCGGTCAGCTTCAGCCCTGCCCGGTTGCCGAGCACGGCGAGCACCATCGCGACCCGGGACGACTCCAGCCCGGATGTCGTACGGCGGGGTTGCGGGGCGGCGGACGGGCCGACCAGCGCCTGTACTTCGGCCAGCAGCGGTCGGCGGCCCTCCATCATCACGGTCACGCAGGTCCCGGCGACCGGCTCGGCGTGCTCGGAGACGAACAGGCCGGTCGGGTCGGTGACCTCGACGATGCCGGTGTCGACCATGTCGAAGCAGCCGACCTCGTCGGACGGGCCGAACCGGTTCTTGGTCGCGCGCACCATCCGGAACCCGGAGTGCCGGTCGCCGTCGAAGGCGAGCACGACGTCGACCAGGTGCTCGAGCATCCGCGGGCCGGCGATCGCGCCGTCCTTGGTGACGTGGCCGACCAGGACGACCGCGATGTGCCGCTCCTTCGCCAGCCGGACCAGCGCACCGGTGACCTCACGGACCTGGGTGACGCCGCCCGGGGCACCGTCCACCTCGGGGTGCGCCATCGTCTGCACGGAGTCGATCACCAGGAACGACGGCTTGACCGCGTCGACCTGGCCGACCACCGCGCCCAGGTCGGTCTCGGCGGCCAGGTACAGGTCGTCGACGAGGGCATCGGTCCGGCCGGCGCGCAGCCGCACCTGGGCGGCCGACTCCTCGCCGGACACGTACAGCGTCCGCTCGCCGCCGCGGGCCGACTGCGCCGCCACCTCGAGCAGCAGCGTTGACTTGCCGACGCCGGGCTCGCCCGCGAGCAGGATCACCGCGCCCGGCACGACCCCGCCGCCGAGCACCCGGTCCAGTTCGCCGATCCCGGTCGGGCGGGACTCGGCCTCGATCGCGGACACCTTGGAGATCGGCATCGCCGGCGAGGACACCGGCCCGGCGGTGATCCGGGCCGCCTTCGGCGCGCCCACCTCGGCGACCGTGCCCCACGCCTGGCACTCGCCGCACCGCCCGATCCACCGCGCCGAGGTCCACCCGCACTCCGAACACGCGTACGCCGATTTGCCCTTCGCCTGAGTCGCCGCCTTCGCCATGCACACAACCTATTTCAGGCCGCCGACAAAACGTCTGAAGGCGCGTTTCAGCCAGGTGCCGGCCTTGCGGTGCGGCGGGTCTTCGGCGACCGCCGGCAGGTCCGACGTACGGCGGGCCGCGTCGAGGTACTTGGTGAGGAGCTCGCTCTCCGACGTACGCAGCAGCTGGCTCTGTTCGAGCAGGACGAGCGCGGCCTCGAGGTTGCCGGCGGTGACCTCCGCGGAGCCTAGGTGCTGCAGGCAGCGGGCGTGGCCTTCGCCTTCGTCGATCTCGGCGTACAGGTGGGCGGCGTGCTCCCAGCGGCCGACGGCCTCGTGCCGGTTGCGCTGCATCCAGGCGGCGACACCGATGAGCTCCAACGCGTGGGCCTCGCCGCTGACGTCACCTGCGGCTGTTGCGTGGGCGTGTGCGGGCCGCAGATGTTCCAGTGCGCCCTCGCTGTCGTGCTGGTAGAGGTGTACGACGGCCAAGTTGATGGAGATCGCTACGTCGGCAGCCAGGTCCGGGCCGGGGCGGCGGAGGCGTGCCTCGTCCAGGCGGTCCCGTGCGTTCAGTACGGCCTCCTCGCGGTCGTTGCCGGCCGGTGCGCGATTCGCGGCGGCCAGGTTCACCAGGGCCCGCTCCACCTGTCGCCGCATCTTCAGCGCGAACGCAGTACGGCCGTTGGCGCCGATGTTGTCCGAGACGCTCAACCGGGCGTTGGCCGCGTCCAGATCACCCAGCATCCGGTACGCCGTTGCCGCGCGGGCTGCTGCGAGTTCGGAGAGGCTCCTGCGGCCGGCTGCTTCGGCTGCCGCGCTCAGCAGGTCGCTGAGCTGGAGGAGCGCGTCAGGGTCGGGATGACGTACGTACCAGGCCTCCAACGCGTCGCAGACGCGGGCGAAGTCGTCGATCGCGTCATTGTGCGGCTCTTCCGTCGCGAGCAGCTGCCGGAGTCGCTCCTCGTTGAGCGCGAACCACTCGGCCGCAGCCATCCCGCCCGCGTTGGAGCCGAGCGCGACCATCCACTGCTCGGCCTCCTCCGCTGCCACGTGCAGGTCGCTCACACCGAGCTGTCGGCGCCGCCGTGCCCGCCTGGCCCGGGCGCGCAGCCGGAGGAAGATGGCGACCACCAGCAGGATCGTCACGGAGTACCCGACCCACTGCACGATGCCACGCTGGCCGAAGCTCTGACTGAGCAGCTGCGACGAGAGGTCGGTGAGCAACCCGGAGGCGACGGCGCCGATGGTCAGCGACACCTCTTGAGCCCGCGACGGCTCGTCCCGCTCCTCCTCGCTCACGGCCGGCTCCCTGTGGTCAGCCCACGCACCACGGTGCGCCAGAAGGACAGCAACAGCACCACGGGTACGACCGACGCGACAACAGCCGCAGCCGCGACCGGTCCGCTCGACGTGGAGAACTGCCGCGCCTCACCCCACAGCACCAACGAGAGCGGCGTCGTACCAGGCCCACTGATCAGGAACCCCACGATGAAGTCGTTCCACACCAGGGCGAACTCCAGCACCGCGACAGCGATCAGTGCGGGCCGGTACGTGCGCTGCACAGTCGCCAGTACTGCGCTCTGCCGCACCGGGCCCTGCAACGCCTCAGAAACCACTGCAGGCGGTGCCGATGCGAAGGCCGACCGCAGCAGCAGTACTGCGAACGGCAGACCGGCGGCCGCGTGTACCAGCGCCAGTGAGACCCGTGACCCCGCCAACCCGGCTGCGTCGATCGCATCGCGCAAGGGAGCGGCGTACATCTGGACAGGCGTGACAGCGAGTACTACGAACACGGCCATCGCGACCCGACCTACTCGTGGTGGCAGACCGCCCCACGCCACCAGGTACGCCGTCGGCACCGCTATCACCAGCAGTACCGCCGTCGCAGCCGTAGCAATGACCAGTGTGGACAGCAACGCCCTGAACAGCCCGACGTTGGCCGCGGCCGCGAACGACGAGAACCCCAGGCCCGAGGGCGACCACCAGCCACGCAGCCCGGCCTCCCGTGGCGAGTGCAGCGCCGTGGCGACGAGTACTACCGCCGGCAACACCCACACCAGTGCCACAGCCGACCCGATGAACCAGCCGAGCCGCCGTACCACCGGCCGCGGTCGCGGCCGTCTCAGCGTCGGCTCCAGCGGTACGACGGCAACCGGCATCGCCCACCGCCGTCGCCTCAGCCCGCGTACGCCGATCAGCCCGACAGCGGCGACGATCGCGAACAGCACGACACCGAGCGCCGCCGTACGCCCGGAGTCCGCGTTGGTCGTGGACGCCCGCCACCAGTTCAGCCCCAGTACGTCGGCGGACCGCTGCATGGACCCTGGTACGACGATCAGCACCAGGTCGAAGACCCGTACTGCGGCGATGACCAGCGTCAGCGTGACCACACCGGTGATCGGGCGCAGCAGCGGGATCTCCAACGCCCACAGGCGTTTCCAGCCCCGGACGCCCTCGGCCGCGAGTGTCCGGGACACGTCGTCAGGTATGGCGTCCAAGCCGGCACGGAAGAGCGACACGACGTACCCCAACCAGGTCCAGCCGAACGCGGACATCAGCACGATCCAGAACAGGCCAGGACCCAGCCACACCGGGCTGGAGCCGAACAGGCGTGTCGTGACCGCCGTGATGGTCCCGCGTTCCGGTGTCGGGTCGAAGATCATCCGGAAGGTCGCACCGGACACCAGCACCGAGACGGCGAACGGAATCACCAGCGCGGGCTGCAGCAGCGTCGTGACCGCGGGCAGACGATAACTCAACAGAGCAAGGGAGAACCCGACGGCGACCGTCCCGCAAGCGACCAGCACCCACAGCAGACTGTTGCCCACGGCATGCAACGCGGCCGGGTCGCCGATCACCGCGAAGTTCCCGAACCCGAAGTGCTGGTTCGTGACGAACGCCTTCACCACGGTCACACCGATCGGCACCAGCAGTACGCAACTGAGCAGCAGCGCCGGCAGCCCGAGCAGAAACGGTCCGGCCGGCCGCCGTGGTTTGCCCTGCACCGGGCGGCCGGTGATCTCCCGGCCGACGACCTCGAGCGACAGGCCGTTCGTCTGCAGACCCATCAGCTCGTCTCCACCTTCCGCATCGCGCTCATCGCCGCGACGACCGCGTCCGGTACGGCGTCCGTGCCCCGGCCGCCCACCGCGATCAGGAAGTCCGTCAGCACCCGCCAGAGGCCGTTGATGCCCCCGAGCGCGCCGAGCAGGTCGGACAGGTCGAACTGCAACTGCCCGCCCGGCATGGTCAGCTGCTCCGCGAGCCGGGTCAGCTCGGGGGAGTACCCGGAGGTGCGTCTGTCGACCAGAAACCCGCCTTCGGCGATCCACGGATCCACTGCGGCCGGTGCGGCCAGCCGCCGGACCAGGTCACGGGAGTTGTCCGAGATGGGTGCCGCCAGCACCATCACGTCGCCGCCGACGACCACAGGCGCCGGAGCTCCGGCGGACATCGGCGGGAACGTGAAGAGCCCGATGTCGTCGGGATCCGCGGCGAACGAGCGGACCACCGGCTCCGCGAAGTCGGACGCGAGCACCATCGCGGCCCTGCGATGCCCGAACACCTCCACCAGCGCGTCCGGGAACTGCTGGACCAGCGACTCCTTCACGCCACCCGCCAGCGCACCGGGCGCCGACCACATGGTGCCCAGCAACCGCAGCGCAGCCCCGAACTGTGGCTGCTGCGACGGCCGCGGGTGTGCTGCGGTAGCAAGACCGACGTACACAGACGGCGCTATGCCCAGCAGGATGTTCTCCAGGAAGTCCGTGAGCACCCAGCCGTCTCCTGCGCCCAGCGCCAGCGGTGTGACGCCTGCCTGCGTCAGTGTCCGGTTCAGCGCGAGCCAGTCCGACCAGTGCTGCGGCGGTTGTACGCCGACCTGCCGGAAGACCGACGGGCGGTACCAGACCGCCGACTTGTGCGCTGTCTTGAACGGGACGCCGTACGTCTGCCCCTGCTGCACCAGGAGGTTTCGCCAGAGCCTCACCTGACCTAGTGGGGCGAGGTCGTCGGGCATCGGTGCCAAGTCGCGCCAGTGCTCCCGTACGAGCCCTGGCTGCGGCAGCATCACCACGTCCGGCCTTCTGGCGGCGGGGGCATCGAAAGCAGTGGAGATGTCGTCGCCAAGCGGTACGACCTCGACCGGGTAGCTCAGCGCACCAAGACCGTGCAGGACCTTGTGGAACGCGCGTAGCTCCTCACCGCTCCAACTGACTGCAACGCGTACAGCACGGCGCAGTCCTAGTACGTCGCTCGAGCACCCGGTCAGCAACAGCGTCGCCGCGGCTCCGAGTAACGCTCTGCGGCTACTCGGCATCGTCGAATCCAGTAGTACGGGTCGTGCTGGTCGTAATGAGCAGCAGGGCGACCGAGGCGAGGTCCGGGTTGGGCCGGATCGACAGGAGTGAGCCCCAGGTAGGTAGGCCGTTCGCGTCCTCCAGCACGATCACCCGCGGGTATGCGCCGAGCGCACGGGCCACACCGGTCAGCCGGCGGCGCCCTGGCGTGATCTCGTGCGGGTAGCGGTCCAGTACGTCCTCGAGGCCACAGCCGACCGCCTGTACCCGGCTCTGTTCGCGGGCCGCCTGCTTGGTGATTGAGTGCGTCGTGAGGTGGCCGTGCACCACATTGCCGAGCACGGTGAGGTGGGGGAGCAGTCCGCCTTCGGCTGGCACCAGCCGCACCGCACCACCGGCCAGGACGATCGCGCTCGGCGGTGGATCGTCCAATCCGGTCAGGAGGTCGGCCAGCCTGCGACGGTCGGCCGCATGGGGCACCACCACCGCACGCTGCTCACCTACGTCGATGCGGAGTCGCTCCGGCAACCCCGGTACGCGTTCGAGCAGCAGTCCGTCCATCTGTGCCCGGCGCCTCCCAAAATGCCCCGTCGACTGGTCCGTCAACCCTATGAGGATCCGAGGTCCGCCCGCAGGCACCAGAGTGTCGCTCAGTAACCGCGGCTCCACAGGTTGATCGCGTAGTCGACCTCGACGCCGGTGTGCGAGGCCAGGATCCGGCGGGCGTCCTGGGGCGTGAACTCGATCTTCACCACCGCCTCCAGATCGGCCCGGCTCTGGAACCGCCAGCCCATGTCCAGCCGCGTCCGCTGCCAGCAGCGGTCGGCCCAGAACCGCTCCACGACCGGCGCCTTGATCATCGGGTACGACGTACTGAACCACTGCCCGAACGTCGACCGGCTGCCGTCGTTGTCGATCACGAACGCGGTCCCGCCGCGGCGCATCACCCGGTCCAGCTCGGTCAGCCCGGGCTCGCACCCCGGCCCGAAGAAGTACGCCCAGCGCGCGTGCATCACGTCCACCGACGAGTCCGGTACCGGCAGCCGCTGCGCCGATCCCTGCCGTACTTCGACGTTCGGCAAGGATCCGGTACGCCGCCGTGCTGCCTCCGCGAGGCCACCGTGCGGCTCGACGCCGACCACCTGGGCAGCGGTCCGCGCGAACATCGGCAGGTAGAACCCGGTGCCGCAGCCGATGTCCAGCACGGTCCCGCCGGTCCAGTCCCGGATCGCCCGCATCGCCGGCTCGATCACACCGTTCGGGTCGACCGCCCGGTTCTCGATCTCGTACACCTTCGGGTGCTGCCAGATGTTCGGGCTCGGGATCCCGCCGTCCGCGATGCTCACAGCGCTAGACCCTAGCCAGTGCCTGCTTCGTGGTGGCGGCCAGCAGCGCCGCCGGGACGAGCAGGATGCCGCAGAAGACGGCCAGCCAGTGGAAGCCGAGGTACGCGAGGACCGGGCCGGCAGCTGTGCCCGAAAGGGAAGCCAGGATGCCCATCGTCAGGTCGGACAGACCCTGCGCCGACGTACGGATGTCGTCCGGGACGGACCGGGACAGCAGCGTCGAGCCCGCGACCAGGCAGGCGGACCAACCGAGGCCCAGCGTGAACAGCGCGAGCCCGGTGAGCGCATGCGCGTCGTCCGGAGCCACCGCGGCCAGCGTCATCGCCACAGCCAGGACGCCCAGGCCGATGCCGATCGTGGGGATGCGGCCGAGCCTGTCCGCCAACCAGCCGGTCAGCGGGGACAGGGCATACATGCCGGCCACGTGACCGCTGATGACGAAGCCGACGATGGTCAGCGAAGCACCGTGGTGCCGCAGGTGGACCGAGGTCATCGACATGACGCCGACCATCACCGCGTGCGCCGTGGCGATCGCCAGCAGGCCCAGCCGCGCGTGCGGGATGCTCACGACCTGGCGGAACGTCTGTGCCAGCGGCTGGCGCTCCACCTTGTCGGGGCGCACCTGGCTGCGCATGCCCGTCCACACGGTGACCGCACTGAGTCCGAAGGCGACCACGGAGAACACGTACGGGCCGGCCAGCGTCAGGATGCCCAGCTTCGTGCCGATCGAGCCGCCGACGCCGGTCAGGTTCGGGCCGATGATCACGCCGATCGTGGTGGCCCAGACGACCAGGCCGAGTGAGCGGGCGATCCGGCTGGGCTCGGCTCCGTCCGTTGCGGCGTACCGGGACTGGAGGTTGGCGGCGCTGCCGCTGCCGAACAGGCAGCCGGCCGCGAGCAGTAGCGCGAGCGAGCCGAGCTGTGCGGCGAGGATCGACAGCATGGCGCCTACGAAGGCGATCCCGTAGCCGATCGTCAGCGAAACCCTTCGGCCGCGGGTCCGGGCAAGGCCGGCCAGGGGTACCGCGACGACGGCTGCACCCACAGTGCTGGAGGTGGCGACGAGGCCGGCCAGGGAGGTGGAGCCGGAGACGTTTTCGGCGAGGAGTCCGGCGACGGCGAATCCGCTGGCTGTCGCGACGCCGCCGAGGGCATTGCTGGCCACCAGAACCCGGAGAGTTGTCCGCTGCCGCTCGCTTGTCACGGGCAAACCCTCTCATGAACCTGACAGGCAGCCGCTTATAGGATCGTCCTGACGTAATTCGACGACCGTTCTGATGATTCAGCCCCTTGGAGTCCGGATGCCCGACATCGCGATCGTTCCCGCGCCGCATGAGCTCACCGTCGACGAGGGCCGGTGGATCACCGCCGACCCGATCGCCGGCGCCGTCCGGGACGTGGTCGAGAACCTCGACGCGACCGAGTACCGGATCGACATCAGCACCGACGGGGCCCGGCTGACGGCCGGTTCCGAGGACGCGCTCCGGCACGCGGAGACGACGTACGCACAGCTCGTCGAGGCTGCCGAACCGGCCGAGCACGGGAAGGTCGCCGTACCGCTGGCACACGTCGCGGACGCGCCGCGGTTCGGTTGGCGCGGGATGATGCTGGACGTCGCGCGGCACTTCATGCCGAAGGAGTTCGTGCTCAGGGTCATCGACGTACTCGCGCTGCACCGGCTGAACGTGCTGCACTTCCACCTCACCGACGACCAGGGCTGGCGGGTCGAGATCGAGGCGTACCCGAAGCTGACCGAGGTCGGCGCGTGGCGCGAGCACACGATGGTCGGCAAGATGTCCCACGGCCAGACCGACTTCGAGTACGACGGCATCCGGCACGGCGGGTTCTACACCAAGGACGAGCTCTGGGAGATCGTCGCGTACGCCGCGGAGCGGGGCATCACGGTCGTACCCGAGATCGACCTGCCGGGGCACATGCAGGCGGCGATCACGGCGTACCCGGAGCTCGGGAACCACCCGGACCAGCAGCTGAGCGTGCGGCCGTACTGGGGTATCAGCGACGACGTGCTGAACGTGAACGACGCGACCGTCGAGTTCGTGAAGACCGTGCTGCGGGAGGTGCTGGAGATCTTCCCGTCGCCGTACGTGCATCTCGGTGGTGACGAGTGCCCGTCGGTGCAGTGGGCCGAGTCGGAGGTGGCGCAGAAGCGGCAGGCCGAGCTCGGGCTCGACGAGCCGGGGCAGCTGCAGGGGTGGTTCACGGCGCAGGTCGCGGAGGTGCTGGCCGAGCAGGGGCGGCGGCTGGTCGGCTGGGACGAGATGGTCGAGACCGACTGCCCGAAGGACGCGGTCATCATGGCGTGGCGGAGTGCGCAGCGCGGCGAGGTGGCGGCGAAGGCGGGCCACGAGGTCGTGATGGCGCCGTGCGAGTCGGTGTACTTCGACTACTACCAGGGCGACCCGGCGACCGAGCCGCTGGCGATCGGCGGCGACATCCCGCTGCGGAAGGTGTACGACTTCGAGGTGATCCCGGCGGCGCTGTCCGCGGCGGAGCAGGCGCTGATCGTCGGGACGCAGTGCCAGATCTGGACCGAGTACATGGAGGGGCCGGAGCAGGTCGGGTACATGCTGCTGCCCCGGCTGTCCGCGTTCGCCGAGCGTGCCTGGGGCTCGCCGAAGACGTCGTACGACGAGTTCCT
The DNA here is from genome assembly GCF_017876295.1 of Kribbella aluminosa. Taxonomy (NCBI): domain Bacteria; kingdom Bacillati; phylum Actinomycetota; class Actinomycetes; order Propionibacteriales; family Kribbellaceae; genus Kribbella; species Kribbella aluminosa. Next base: position 435,743 of record NZ_JAGINT010000001.1, read on the forward strand.
CGCCCGCCTCCGCCCGCACCTCAAGCGCATCGAGAACCTCGGCGTGAACTACCGCCCACTGGACTGATCCACCTGCCCGATACCTGAGGGGATAACAAAATCTGCGTTAGCCCTGTTAGGTGGGGTAGACGACCCGGTCGGACCTGGCAAAAGATGAAGTGTCAGGAGGCCCGGTCGGGAGCGGAGGACGCATGACCGCGGTAGGACCGCTGGATGCGATGTTCCTGGGCGGGGAGTCGCGGGAGCAGCCGATGCACGTCGGCGGGCTGATGTTGTTCGAGTTGCCTGAAGGTGCCGGCCGGGATCACGTGTTCCCCGAGAGTTCGCGGGACTTCGTGTCGCGGCTCTACCACGAGATGCTCGCGGCGCCGGAGGTGAATCCGCTGTTCACGCGACGAGTGCGGAACCGGCCGGTGGACCTCGGGTACTGGTCGTGGGAACAGGACGACGAGATCGACCTGGAGTACCACGTCCGGCTGTCGGCGCTGCCGCGGCCGGGGCGGTACCGGGAGCTGTTCGAGCTCACCAGTCGCCTGCACGGGACGCTCCTCGACCGGCATCGCCCGCTGTGGGAGATGCACCTGATCGAAGGCGTCGAGGGCCGCCGCTTCGCGGTGTACAGCAAGATCCACCACTCGATGATCGACGGAGTGACAGCACTCCGCTGGATGCAGCGAACCCTCAGCACGGACCCCACCCGCACAAACATGCCTGCCACCTACGCCCTGCCGAGCACCGAGGCAGGACGAGTGGATGGCGGGGTGGCGGAGGTGCTGGGAGCTGTCGGCCGGCTTCCTGGGCGAGCACTCGGAGCTGGGCGGGCGCTTGCGGATCTGGCCGGGTTGCCGTCGGCCGGGTTGAAGAGTTTGCTGTATTCGACGATGCCGTTTCAGGCGCCGCGGACGGTGTTCAACCAAGGGGTGACCGGGGCACGGCGGTTCGCGGCGCAGTCGTGGCCGATCGAGCGGCTGGAGAAGGTACGGGCGATCACCGGCGCGACGCTCAACGACGTACTGCTCGCCATGTGTTCAGGTGCCCTGCGCAACTATCTGCTCGACCTGAACGCGCTCCCGGACAAAGCCCTGACCGCGATGGTCCCGGTCAACCTGCGGACCTCCGACACCGGCCCCGGCGGCGGTAACTCGCTCGCGACGCTGATCGCCGACCTCGCCACCGACCTGTCCGACCCGGAGAAACGCATCCGCCGGATCATGGCGTCGACCGCGCAGGCCAAGAGCGTGCTGTCCGGCCTCACCCCGCTGCAGAACCTGATCGTCGGCGCCCTCGGTTTCGCGGTCGCCGGACCCGGCGCGGTCCTCCCGGGCGTCGCCGGCCGTACGACGCCGCCGTACAACCTTGTCATCTCGAACGTCCCCGGCCCCACGGAGAGCCCGCTCTACTGGAACGGCTCCCGTCTGCTCGGCCTCTACCCGGCGAGCATCGTGATGAACGGCCAGGCGCTGAACATCAGCGTCACCAGCTACGCCCACCAACTCCACTTCGGCCTGGTCGGCTGCCGCCGCACCGTCCCGCACCTGCAACGCATGCTCGCCCACCTGGAAACCTCACTGGCCGAGCTGGAGAACATCCACTAAACCCGGACGATCCCGTTCGGCGTCTGGAAGACGGCAGCGACAAGACCCGGCTGCCCGCTCGGCCCGATCCAGCCGACGTCGAGATCGTCCAGCAGATGATCCGCCGGGTGACCGATCCAGTCGGTGACCCGGGTCGGGTCGCCGGCGATCTCCAGGCCGGTCAGCTTCACGTCCTTGCCGCCGATCGACGGGTGCTCGCCGAGGTCGTCCCAGTGGATGAAGAACGGCAGTTGCGGGTCCGCCATCAGCCCCTTGACGCCGATCTGCCGCCAGGCCAGGTTCACCCCGTCGGGCCGGTGCCGGTTACCGGGCACCGCCTGCCGTCCGAGGCGCTTCTCCATCGCCTCCATGTCGGTGACCTCCACGACCCAGCCGAGCCACCCGCCGCCGAGCTCCTTGCGGGCCCGGACCGCCTGGCCGAACGGCGCCTTGTCCGACGCCGGATGGTCGAGCACGTCGACCACCTCGATGTACCGGTCGTTCTCCAGCGGGAGGATGTGGTTCACGGTGCCGAACCGCGGGTGCACCCCACCGTCGACGAACTCGGCTCCGAGCAGCGCCGACAACCGCTCGACGGTCGCGCGGCAACCGTCCGGCCCGCACGCGTACGACAGATGATCCAGACGCATGTCGATCATTCTTGCCTCCCGCACCGGCGACCGTACTCTCGAAGGTGTGTCGGACTAGGATCGGTGTCATGCGCACTGTAGTCGTCGGCGGCACCGGGCATGTCGGCACCTACCTCGTGCCGCGGCTGGTCCGTCTCGGGCACGACGTGACGGTCCTGAGCCGCGGCGAGCGTACGCCGTACCACTCGGACGGCGCCTGGAGCGACGTCACGTTCGTCCGGGTCGACCGCCCGGCCGAGGACGCCGTCGGCACCTTCGGCCGGCGTGTTGCCGACCTGGATCCGGACATCGTCATCGACCTGATCTGTTTCACCGAGGACAGTGCCCGTCAGCTCGCCGAGGCACTGGACGGCAGGATCCAGCACTTCCTGCACTGCGGCACGATCTGGGTGCACGGCCCGAGCATGACCGTCCCGACCCGCGAGGACGCGCCGCGCACGCCGTTCGGCGACTACGGCAAGCAGAAGGCCGCGATCGAGACGTACCTGCTGTCGAAGGGCCGCCGCGACGGCTTCCCGGTCACGATCGTGCACCCGGGACACATCTGCGGACCCGGCTGGACACCGGTCAACCCGGCCGCCAACTTCGATCTCGGCGTCTACGAGCAGCTTGCCCGAGGTTCCGAGGTGCTGCTGCCGAACCTCGGTCTGGAGACGCTCAACCCGGTGCACGCCGACGACGTCGCGGGGGTGTTCCTGGCCGCGATCGCGAGCCGCTCGACCGCGATCGGCGAGAGCTTCCACGCGGTGGCGAGCGACGCGGTCACGCTCCGCGGCTACGCTCACGCGGTCGCCGAGTGGTTCGGGAAGCCGGCGAACCTCGGCTTCGTGCCGATCGGCCAGTTGCGTGCCCACCAGTCCGAGAAGCAGGCCGACGCCACCTGGGACCATGTGGAGCACAGCCCGAACTGCTCGATGGACAAGGCCGCCCGGCTGCTCGGCTTCCGCCCGCGCTACTCCGCGATCGAGGCCGCGCTGTCCGGCATCTCCTGGCTCGTCGACAACGGGAAGATCACTTAGAGAGCGTCTGAGAGGCGGGATGCGGCAGCAGCGGCCGGGCCGCCTCGAGGTGCTGCCGGCAGAGGTCCGCGAGTACGTCGTACGCCTTGTCGCCCATCAGCGTCTGCAGCTCGACCTTGCTGGACTCGAACACCGGCTCGACCGCGATGTGCGCCTCGGTGTTCCCGGTGCAGTACCAGTCCAGGTCGTGCCCGCCGGGACCCCAGCCGCGCCGGTCGTACTCCCCGATCCCGACCTCGGTGTACGTCGTGCCGTCCGGCCGCTCGACCTCGCGGAACGTCCGCCGGATCGGCAGCTGCCAGCACACGTCCGGCTTGGTCTCGACGAAGTGCACGCCGCGCTTCAGCGCCAGCCCGTGCAGCGCGCAACCCGCGCCGCCGGCGAAGCCCGGACGGTTCAGGAAGATGCACGCGCCGTCCCAGACCCGGGTCTTCCGGTCGCCCTCGTCGTCGGTCTCGACCCAGCCGTTGGCGCGACCCTCCTTGCGGAACTGCCAGTCGTCCTTGCCGAGCTCCTTGACGTACTTCTTCACCCGCTTCTCGTCGTCGGCGTCGGAGAAGTGCGCACCGAGCGTGCAGCAGCCGTCGTTCGGACGGCCCTTGTAGATCCCCTGGCAGCCGCCGCCGAAGATGCAGGACCAGTTGGACGTCAGCCAGGTCACGTCGCAACGGAAGACCTGGTCGGGGTCGTCGGGGTCGATGAACTCGACCCAGGCGCGGGGGAAGTCGAGAGAAACCTCAGGCACCTGGAAAGCGTACGCGCCTCTGCCTCACATCTGTGAAATGCACTGCTACTCCCGTTGTCCAGTAGCGTGAGGGTATGCGGCTCGGCGTACTCGACGTGGGATCAAACACCGTCCATCTGCTCGTGGTGGACGCGCATCGTGGTGCCGCGCCGCTGCCGGCGTACTCGCACAAGACCGAGCTACGGCTGGCCGAGCACCTCGACAAGGACGGCAAGATCGACGGGTCCGGTGCCGACGGGCTGATCGCGTTCACCAAGGAGGCTGTGCAGCTCGCCGAGGACAAGGGCTGCGAGTCGGTGCTCGCGTTCGCCACCTCCGCGCTCCGCGAGGCACCGAACGGCGAGAAGGTGCTGGAGCGCGTCCGCACCGAGACCGGCGTGCACCTGGAGGTGCTCAGCGGCGAGGACGAGGCCCGGCTGACGTTCCTCGCCGTACGCCGGTGGTTCGGCTGGTCCTCCGGCCGCTTGGCCGTCTTCGACATCGGAGGCGGCTCGCTGGAGATCGCCGCCGGGTCGGACGAGCAGCCGACGGTGGCGGAGTCCGTCCAGCTCGGCGCCGGGCGGCTGACCCGGGAGGCGCTGACCGCGGACCCGCCGGACAAGGACCAGGTGCGTGCGCTGCGCCGCCGGATCCGGCTGGAGCTGGCCGCGGTCGCCGGTCCGGTACTGCGGGCCGGTAAGCCGCAGCGGTCCGTGGCCACCAGCAAGACGTTCCGCTCGCTGGCCCGGATCGCGGGGGCCGCTCCGTCCGCCGACGGGCCGTACGTACCGCGCACGCTGAACCGGGGCGACCTGAACGAGTGGATCCCGAAGCTGACCACGATGACCGCCGCCGAGCGGGCCGCCCTGCCCGGCGTCTCGGCCGGGCGCGCGTCCCAGCTGACCGCCGGTGCCCTGGTCGCCGACGCCGTGATGGACCTCTTCGACCTGCCCGCGCTGGAGGTCTGCCCGTGGGCCCTGCGCGAGGGTGTCATCCTGTCCCGGCTCGACCAGCTGCAACCCCGGTGAACCGATGAGCCCTCGTACGACCGCGAAGATCGGCCTGTCCACCGCCTCCGTCTATCCCGAGTCCACCGCCAGCGGTTTCGAGCTGGCGGCCCGGCTCGGGTACGACGGTGTCGAGGTGATGGTCGGGATCGACCCGCTGAGCACCCAGATCGACGCGATCCAGCGGCTGATCGACTACCACCAGCTGCCGGTGCTCGCGATCCACGCGCCGACCCTGCTGATCATGCAGCGCGTCTGGGGTACCGACCCGTGGAGCAAGCTCGAGCGCAGCGCCGAGGCCGCGAAGGAGCTCGGCGCGGACGTGGTCGTCGTCCACCCGCCGTTCCGCTGGCAGCGGGACTACGCGCGCGGGTTCGTCGAGGGGATCGCCCGGCTGGAGGCGGAGACGGGTGTGAAGCTGGCGGTCGAGAACATGTACCCGTGGCGGGCCCCCGGCCGCGACCTGCAGGCGTACGCGCCGAGCTGGGACCCGACCGAGCAGAGCTACGCGCACACCACGCTCGACCTGTCGCACGCGTCCACCGCGGAGCAGGACTGCGTCGACCTGGCGGCGACGATGGGCAGGAGCCTCACACACGTCCACCTCACCGACGGCACCGGCTCCGCGAAGGACGAGCACCTGGTCCCGGGCCGGGGTACGCAGCGCGCCGCCGACCTGCTCACCGAGCTGGCGAGACTGGACTTCAGCGGGCACATCATCATCGAGATCAACACCCGCCGCGCGACCAGCCGCTCCGAGCGTGAGGTCGACCTGGTCGAGTCGCTGGAGTTCACCCGCCGGCACTTCGTGAAGACCCGGCGGACGCCGTTCGCGGTCAGCCCGAACGGCGAGATCTCGGAGCTGACCCCATGACACCCCGATGACACGAGCCCGCCGTACGCCGGGACGCCGCCCAGGGGGACCGGACACCCGGGGAGAGATCCTCGACGCCGCCCGCGAATCCTTTGCGGACAAGGGATTCGCGGCCACCTCGATGCGCGCCGTCGCCCGCCGGGCCGGGGTGGACGCGGCGCTCGTGCACCACTACTTCGACAGCAAGGACGAGCTGTTCATCGAGGCGATGGCGATCCCGGTCGACCCGCGCCAGATCGCCGCGCACATCCTCAGTGGGCCGCGGGAGGAGACGGGCCGCCGGATCGCGACCGCGTTCCTCGGGGTCTGGGAGTCGCCGGACGGGCAGCAGCGGATGAAGGCGCTGTTCCGTAGCGTGCTGAGCAGCGACGAGGTGGCCCGGATGATGCGCGAAGGCATCACGCAGATGATCATCCAGCCGATCTCCCAGATGCTTGACGTACCGGACGCCCGGCTGCGGGTCGGCCTGGTCGCGACCCAGCTGGTCGGGGCCGCGGTCGTCCGCTACCTGGTCGAGCTGGAGCCGGTCGCGTCGGTCGACGTCGAGACGCTGATCGACCGGTTGGCGCCGGTCCTGCAGCAGCACCTGACCGGCTGATGGAGATCCCGTCCGACGCCGAGATCCGCGCGCTGCATCGTGCGTACGCGCCGAGTCGTGAGGCGTACGAGGTGGTGTTCGAGCACTGCCGGCTGGTGTGTTCGGTGGCCACGCAGTTCTTCGCCGGGCTGGACGTCGACACCGATCTGGTGCGGGCGGGCGCGCTGCTGCACGACGTCGGGGTGTACCGGTTGGAGTCGTCGGCGTACGTACGGCACGGCGTACTGGGGCATGAGCTGCTCGCCTCGCTCGGGTTCCCGCTGGAGATCTGCCGGTTCTGCTCATGTCACACCGGCGTCGGAATCACCCGGGACGACGTCGTCCGGCAGGGGCTGCCGATCCCGGTCGGTGACTACCTGCCGCGGACGCCGGAGGAGGAGCTGGTGATGTACGCGGACAAGTTCCACAGCAAGCGCACGCCGCCGGTGTTCCTGTCTGGGGATACGTACGCAGCCGAGGTCGGACGGTTCGGGGCGGACAAGGTACGCCGGTTCGGCGAGCTCCGGCAGCGGTACGGCGACCCCGAGCTCGGCGCGCTCAGCGACGCCACCGGGTACGCCGTCATTTGACTGTCGCCCTGTTGCGCGGGCGGCTCGGTGCGCGCTAAATTCATCATATGATGAAAAACTCGGTGAGCTGCCGCGACGTGGTCGTGGTGCGCGGCGAGCAGGAGGTCCTGCACGGGATCGGCTTCGATCTCCGGACCGGGACGGTGACGGGTCTGCTCGGGCCGTCCGGCTGTGGGAAGACGACACTGATCCGCGCGATCGTCGGCCTGCAGGCACAGGTCACCGGCGACGTGTCGGTGCTCGGGCTGCCGGCCGGTGCCCCGAAACTGCGCGGCCGGGTCGGGTACGTGACGCAGGAGCCCAGCGTGTACGGCGATCTGACCGTCACCGAGAACCTGCGCTTCTTCGCCGCGGTGCTCGGCGTCCCGGTGTCCGACGTGGCGCAGGTGATCGAGACCGTCGACCTCGTGTCGCATGCCGACGTACGCGTCGATCGGCTGTCCGGTGGGCAGCGGTCGCGGGTGTCGCTGGCCGTCGCGCTGCTCGGCAGTCCCGAGCTGCTGGTGCTGGACGAACCAACGGTCGGGCTGGATCCCGTGCTGCGGCGGGATCTCTGGGAGCTGTTCCACCGATTGGCCGACAACGGTGCGGCGCTGCTGGTGTCCAGCCACGTGATGGACGAGGCGTCCCGCTGTGATCGGCTGCTGCTGATGCGCGAGGGCGAACTGCTCGCCGACGAGACCCCCGACGCATTGCTCACCGCGGCCGGTACGTCGGACATCGAGCAGGCGTTCCTGACCCTGATCGAACAGAAGGAGGCCGCCCGATGACTCCCCGCGTGACCCTCGCCGTCGCCGCCCGGGTGATCACCCAGCTGCGACGGGACCCGCGGACGGTGGCGCTGCTGATCGCGCTGCCGACCGTGTTCGTCACCCTGATGTGGTGGATGTTCCACGACAACCCGGCGGTCTTCGACCAGATCGGCGGGCCGCTGCTGGCGATCTTCCCGTCGATCGTGATGTTCGTCGTCACCGCCGTCACCACCCTGCGCGAACGGTCCGGCGGGACGCTGTCCCGGTTGTTCACGATGCCGATGGCGAAGCTGGACTTCCTGCTCGGGTACGCGCTCGCGTTCGCACTGGTCGCCGTCGTGCAGGCGGTCGTGCTGGTCTCGATCACCTTGTATCTCCTGGGTCTGGACATCCAGGGCGCCGCCTGGCAGCTGGGTGTCGTCGCGGTTCTCGACGGCGTCCTCGGCGCCGCGCTCGGCCTGCTCTCCAGCGCGTTCGCGGCGACCGAGTTCCAGGCCGTGCAGATGATGCCCGCGATCATGATCCCGCAGATCCTGCTCTGCGGCCTGTTCGTACCCCGCTCCGGCCTGCCGTCGGTCCTGCACGCGGTGAGCGACGTACTCCCACTGTCCTACGCCGTCGACGCCGTCCTGGGAGTTGCCAAGGGCAACGGCTTCACCACCACGACCGGCGCCGACGCCCTCGTGGTCTTCGCCTTCATAGTCGCCGCCCTCGCCCTCGGCGCCGCCACCCTCCGCCGCCGTACCGCTTAGGGGAAGGTGCGCACCGGATCCGCCCCGGCCGTCCCCGCTCAGCCGGCGAGGTGGGAGACGTTCTGCCAGCCGGGGTCAAGGGTGGTGGTGACGGCAACCTTGCCGTGCGGCCAGCCGGTGGTGGCGGCCTGGAGCTGGGCGTCGGCGGGGGTGGACCCGTCGGTGTAGTAGTGCAGGATGCGGACGCCGCCGGACGTCTCGTGGGCGAGAAGGTTGCCGGAGCCGCCGAGGCGGTCGGTGAGGTGGTCCTCGAAGGCGCGGAGCTCGTCGAGCATCTCGGACTCGGGCAGGCCGTCCTCCCGGACGACGGGGTACCGGATCGACACTTCCACGTGGGTGTCGAGGTGCGGCCGCCGGATCGAGCGCAGCGGGTACTCGGCGGTCGCGATCACCCGCTGACCGTCGCGCGTACCCTCGAGCATCTTCCACGCGGGGCTGCCGTCCTCCAGCGTGTGCTCGGCGGCGAACCCGGCCACCGCCGGCAGCAGTTCCATCACCGGTACGCCGTCCGCCGGAGCATCGGCGAGGGCCTCGATCGCGCCGACCCAGGTCTCCACCATCTCCTCGCCCAGCACCAGGTCGAGGATCAGGAACGTCACCCGCTGCTGAGCGTCCACCGACAGCGACGCGAACGCCGGGTGATGTACGCCGACGTGCACCGACGCCGAGTCGGGCTCGATCGACACCACGGACTCCTCGATCGGGACCGGTGGCAGCCCTTCGAACTGGATCGTCACGGCGGGCCCCGGCCGGCGCAGGTCGGCGTACTCCCAGACCTGGTCCGACGGCGGTGCGGCGCGCAGCCAGCGGCGGGCGACCGCGCGGTGTGCGGGGTTGCCCGCGGCGGTCACGATCAGGACGTGCTCGGCATGCAGCCCGCGGCCCAGCTCCCACTCCAGTTCGGGATGGATCCGGCCGAGCCGCTCGGTCAGGTCGGCGTTCGTCGCGGACGGCTCGCGACGGGCGACGGCGTCCGCCACCAGGCCGGCGCCGGTCGTCGTCCACCAGGACCAGAACGCGCCGATCGGGTCGGCCTCCACGGCGTTCCGGCGGCGACGCTTGAAGATGGGCATGAGCGCATCTTCTACCACTCAGGGGTGCGACCATCGAACCAGTGACCGTGCTGGTGTGGCCCCGGCCACACAAACGCCCCACGATTCCGCAAAGCCCGGTTCAGGCGCGTAACCTGCATTCACCACTGGCAAATGGGTGGGTTGATGAGGAGGAACACGTAGTGCTTCGGCGAGTCCTGCTGGGCATGTCCCGCAGCCCCCAGATCAAGAAGGCCGTGTCGTCGCTGCCGGTGTCCAGCGGCATCGTCGCGCGGTTCGTCGCCGGTGAGACCACTCCGGAGGCCGTGCTCGCCACCGAGAAGCTGGTCAGTAACGGCCTGCGGGTCACCCTGGACCATCTCGGCGAGGACGTCACCGATCTGGCCGCGGCGACGGCGACCGCCGAGGCGTACCTCGACCTGCTGAAGCAGCTCTCCGCAGCGGGCCTGACCGCGAACGCCGAGGTCTCGGTGAAGCTGTCCGCGGTCGGCCAGGCACTCCCCGGCGACGGCGAGAAGATCGCGCTGGAGAACGCCCGCACCATCTGCCTCGCGGCCCGCAACGCCGGTACGACGGTCACCCTCGACATGGAGGACCACACCACCACCGACTCGACGCTGGGCATCCTCCGCGAGCTGCGCCAGGACTTCCCCGAGACCGGTGCGGTCCTGCAGGCGTACCTGCGCCGTACCGAGGGCGACTGCCGCGACCTCGCGCACTCGGGCTCCCGGGTCCGGCTCTGCAAGGGCGCGTACAAGGAGCCGGAGTCGGTCGCGTTCCAGGAGAAGCGCCAGGTCGACAAGGCGTACGTACGAGCGATGAAGGTCCTGATGAACGGCGACGGCTACCCGATGATCGCCTCGCACGACCCGCGGCTGATCTCGATCGCGGGCGCGCTGGCCGACCGGGCGGGCCGCAAGCCGGGCACCTTCGAGTACCAGATGCTGTACGGCATCCGCCCCGAGGAGCAGCTCCGGCTGGCGGGCCTCGGGCACACCATGCGCATCTACATCCCGTACGGCGAGGACTGGTACGGCTACCTGGTCCGCCGCCTCGCCGAGAAGCCCGCCAACCTCCAGTTCTTCCTGAGGTCCCTGGTCAGCAAGAAGTAAGACGCCCCGGCGGCACTCCGACCGGCACGGCTAACCTGTGGAGCATGAGTGCACAGGTGGCCGTCCTCGGGGCCGGCGTGATGGGGGAGACGTTGCTGTCCGGGCTGATTCGGGCCGGCCGGCGACCGGAGGACCTCCTGATCACCGAGCGCCGGCCGGAGCGCGCCGCCGAGCTGCGGGAGCGGTACGGCGTCGACGTCGTGTCGAACCTGGAGGCGGCGAAGCGGGCGGACACTCTGGTCCTGGTGGTGAAGCCGCAGGACATGCCGGACCTGCTCGCGGAGATCGCCCCGGCGGTGCAGCCGACGCAGACGATCGTCTCGCTGGCGGCCGGTATCACCACCGGTTTCGTCGAGTCGCGGCTGCCCGAAGGCGTCGCCGTGGTTCGCGTCATGCCGAACACGCCCGCTCTGGTCGACGAAGGGATGGCCGCGATCTCCCGCGGTGCGCACTGCGACGAGAGCCACCTGGAGCTCGCCGAGAGCCTGCTCGCGGCGACCGGTCGGGTGGTGCGGGTGCCGGAGAAGCAGCAGGACGCGGTGACCGCGGTCTCCGGTTCGGGTCCGGCGTACATCTTCTTCGTCGTCGAGGCGATGATCGAGGCGGGCGTCCACATGGGCCTGCCGCGCAGTACGGCGACCGAACTCGTCGTACAGACCGTGGTCGGGTCCGCGAAGCTGCTCCGCGAGACCGGCGAACACCCGGCCGTACTGCGCGAACGCGTGACCTCGCCCGGTGGTACGACGGCGGCCGCGGTCCGTGAACTCGAGGACCACAAGGTCCGCGCCGCGTTCCTCTCCGCGATCGAGGCCGCCCGCAACCGCTCCCGCGATCTCGCTGCGGAATAACACCTGTCCCTCAGGTGGCGTTAAGGTATGCCCCGCCGGGGTTTCTGCCGTGTTCGAGGGATGAGTCCGCCCATGGGTAATGGTTCGGTCGAGCCGGTCACCGCGCCTGCGCAAGTACAGCAAGCACCGCAAGCACTGCAGGCGCAGGACGTTCCGCCGCTGCCGTGGCGGGTGCCGCTGGACCCGGCGCCGTGGTGGGCCTGGGCCCTGTTCCTGCTGCCGTTCGTCGCCGTACCGGCGTTGAACTCGTGGCTCTGGATGGGCGCCCGCGACATGCTCGCGGTCGGTCTGCTGACGATCATCGGCGCGTCCGTGGTGCGGGTCGCCGGCGGTGTCGTGCTGTACCGGGTCGAGCTGTTCCCGACCGGCCTGAAGGCACGGACCAGCATGCTGATCCGCAGCCTGGCCTGGCAGGACGTCGGCAAGCTCGAGATCGGCGAGGACAGCGTCGTCCTCACCCGCGGCCCGGACGAGCACGAGATCAACGGCATCCCGGCCGACCGCGTCGCCGAGGTCGCCGCGGTCATGGAGGTACTGCGGGAGCGCTCCCTCACCACCCAGGTTCGCCGGCAGCGCCCACGCCCCGGCATCGGCACCGCCCTGGTCCTGCTCTACGTCGTCCTCTCGATCGGCGCCTTCCTCCTCCGCTGGCACATCGTCATCTGACGGCCCAAGGTCCTTCGCCCAGCACCTGATCGACGGATACCCGTACGACAGTCGCGCCCGCGTACACCTTCTCGTTGCCGAACGGGAACTCGTCGCGGCCGAGGTACTTCTGGCTCAGCCGGTCCATCAACCCCTTGTACTGCGGACTTCCCGGCCCGTCGAGCCGCGCCGTACCGCGGACCACGAGGTACTGCGTGAGCCCGCGCGGGCTGATCCGGTCGTCCTGAACGACCAGCGTGATCCGCGGATCACGGCGCAGGTTCCGGGTCTTGCGGTGCTTCTCCTCGACGCCGATCAGCAGGTCGTCGCCGTCCCGCCCGACCCACACCAACGCGGCCTGCGGCGACCCGTCCGGGTCGATCGTGATCATCGTGACGTCCTTGGGCTCGTCGAAGAGCCGGAAGCTGCTCTCGGGAAGGTTCATGGAGCAGACGCTAGACAGCGCCGTGGGAACCTCTGGGTACCCTGGCGGCTGTGTACGGAGTGGAACCTGGCGACGTCTTCCTGGCCGACTGCCCGGCCCGCCTCGCGGTCGAGGTGATCGCCGACAAGTGGGCCGTCGTGGTGCTGTGGGGACTGAACGACCACCCCCGTCGGCACTCCGAACTGATCGAACTGATCGGCGGCATCTCGAAAAAGGTCCTCACCCAAACCCTCCGCCGCCTGCAGACCAACGGCCTGGTCACCCGCACCGCCCACGGCGGCGTCCCACCCCGCGTCGAGTACGAACTGACCGTACTCGGCCGCACGTTGATGGGACCGGTGCGGATGCTCACGGAGTGGGCAGAAGCGAACGGAGACGCGATCCTCGCTGCCCAGGAGACGGGATGAGTGCGGGGCGTAGGTGATGACGGAGAGGTGCTAGCCGAGCTCCAGGGTCGCGACGACCGGCCAGTGGTCGCTGGGAATGCGGCCGTCGGGGCGGGCGTGCGAGACGGCCGCCTCGGTCACGGTCCACTCCGGCGTGACGAGGAGGTGGTCGATGCGGTCGTGGTCCTCGGCGCCGGTGAAGTCGTGCCAGCTGCCGCCGGCCTCGAGCGGGACCGCGAGCGACAGGCCGGACGCGACCAGCGCCTTCAGCGGCGGCGAGTCCGGGGTCGCGTTCAGGTCGCCCATCACGATCCACGGCAGCGATCCGCTGATCCAGCGGGCGATCAGCCGGGACGACTGCAGTTGCGCGACCTCGCCCACGTGGTCGTAGTGCGTGTTGACGACGCCGACCGTCGTACCGTTGCGGTGCCGGAGCCAGACCAGGGTCGCGATCCGGGTCAGGTCGGCGTCCCAGCCGATCGAACCCGGCGTCCCCGGGTCGTCGGACAGCCAGCGGGTCTCCTGCCGCTCGATCCGCCAGTCGCCGGGCCGGACCAGGACGGGCGAGTGCTCACCGGCACTCATCCCGTCGTCCCGGCCGGCGCCGACGATCTGGTACTTCGGGAACCGCCAGCGCAGGTACTCGAGCTGGTCGGGCAGGACCTCCTGCAGCCCCACCACGTCCGCGTCCAGCTGTTCGATCGTCGCCACGGCCGCCTTCCGCCGTACCGGCCAGGCGTTGTCGCCGTCGGGTGCGGAGGAGTTGCGGATGTTGAAGGAGGCGGCGCGGATCTTCATGGAGCAGATCCTGCCAAACCCATCGCCCGGGTCGCAGCCTGGAGTCGCGGAGAGCTCGCTTCGAGCGCCCGGTCGCGGCCCTGCGCGAGCAGGTGATCGATCGCGCCCGGGTCGGTCGCCAGCCGCGCGTACTCCTTCTGCAGCGGCTCGATGACCGCCAGTACGGCGTCCGCGACGTCCTGCTTGAGGGCGCCGTACGACGTGTACGACGCGGCCAGCTCGACCGGATCGCCGGCGGTGCAGGCGGCCAGGATCTCCAGCAGGTTGGTGACGCCGGGCTTGGTCGCCTCGTCGTGCCGGACAACGTTTTCGGAATCCGTGACAGCGCGCATGATCTGCCGCCGGATCACGTCCGGCGGGTCCAGCAGCCGGATTGTGCCGACTGCGTCGTCCGCGTCCGACTTGCTCATCTTCGCGGTCGGGTCCTGCAGGTCCTTCACGCGCGTCGCCAGCGCCGCCTTGCTCAGCCGCGGTACGACGAACGTCTCGCCGTACTCGCGGTTGAACCGGGTCGCGACGTCCCGGGCCAGCTCGACGTGCTGGTCCTGGTCACCGCCGACCGGTACCCGTTCCGCGCCGTACAGCAGGATGTCCGCGGCCATCAGGCACGGGTACGTGAACAGCGAGGCCCGCGTCATCGGCCGGCCCTTGCCCTTCTCCTTGTACTGGATCATCCGGGACAGCTCGCCGACGTACGACGTGCACTCGAGCAGGTACGCGAGCTGTGCGTGCGTCGGTACGTCGGACTGCACGAACACCGTGCCCTCCGGGACACCGGCCGCGAGCATCAGCGTCGCGAACTCGCGGGTGAGGGTGGCGAGTCGTCGGGGATCGTGCTTGGTCGTCATCGCGTGCAGGTTCGCGACGAAGTAGAAACCGTCCGGGTCGGTGAACCGGCGGAGGGCGCCGAGGTGGTTGCCGAGCGTCAGCCGGCCGGACGGGGTGATGCCGGAAAGCGAGGTCATGATCAAGGCCCTCTCAGTGGTTGGAGCCCCACCGAGGGCACGAAAAAGGCCGCCTCGGTGAGGCGGCCTCAGTGGCTGCGTGCGAACACGCCGGGTGGACCGCCCTAGGCGACCCACCACAGCTGCAAGTTCGTGTTCACGACGATCAGCTTAGCAGCGACTGGACGATCAGCTCGTTGCGGGCGTCCTGGCCCAGCGGCACCGACGGGTGGACGCCGTCGCGCAGGTAGTTCGCCAGCCGGTACGGCTTCACCCAGAGCCATTCGGCCCAGCGGATGATCCGCAGGTTCGGGTACTTCTCCTGGGCGTCGTACAGCTGCATGTTCAGCCACGAGCTGTTTCGCTGGTCGGCGAGCTGCACCGGCGCGCTCACCGCCTTGCGGACGACCTGGAGGTTGACCCAGAACAGCGTCCGGTTCTGGCCGACGATGCTCACCGCGCGGGCGACCTGGGCGGCGAACTTCGGCGGATCGAAGATGTCGTTCGAGCCGCTGGCCAGCAGTACCCGTCGCGGTAGGCCGTACGCCGACGCGGCCCGCTGGAGCGCGTCGACCGCGCCCGAGCTCGGCCGGCTGGACCAGTTGTTGACGGCGAGCTGGGTGCCGCTGCGGCTCAGCAGCCGGGCTGCCAGCGCCTTGCCGTCCTGGACCCCGATGCTGTCGCCGAACATGAAGCCGCCGTTGGTCTCGCGGGTCTTCTGGAACTGTGCCGCGGTGGAGATGGCGCGGGTGGCGTTGGTCCACGAGCCCGCGACACCGGAGCCGTACGGCCCGGAGGACGCGGAGGTGGCGGCCGCGAACTCGGTCGCCTCCGCCGAGCTGGTGGCCGCCGGGCGGGCGGTTGCGGTCTGGGTCGAGGCGGCGACCGTCGCGGCGGCCGCGGCTGCGCCCACCGTAAAGATCTGCCGCCGGTTGGGTTTCGTTTGCCTCACGGAAGAACCTTGGGCCCCTCTGGTGCGTACTCGCAAGTCCGGATCTCACTGTCCGCAGTCGAGCCACGGCGGATTCGGGGCAGATTCTCCGGTTTTTCTGCACGGAAGTGCAAAACCTGTAACGCTTTGCAGTCCGGCGCCGATGAATCGACTGTTGGACCGCTGACGGGCCGGCGCGACCAGGGAGGGGTGTCGCGCCGCCCGTTTGTTGTGCCCGAAGCTGATCAGGCGACCGGTGCCGGGCTGACGTCGATCGAGTTCAGCTCGGTGTAGCAGTCGACCGCTATTCGATCGGTCTGGAACCGATCACGAGCTCCTCGATCAGCGGCCCGGCGATCGCCATCAACTCGTCGGGCGGTACGTCGAGGCCGTCGAGCCTGACCAGGTGCCGGGACACCACCAGGCCGAGCGTCAGCGCGCCGATCACTCCGGACCGCACCAGTGCGTCGTCGCCGCGCAGTTGCCCGGCGATCTGCCGCTGCTGTTCGGTCATCGCCTTGCGGACCTCGTCGGCCGCCTCCGGGTGGCTGAACATCGCGCGCAATGCGGCCAGGGCCGTCGTCGGCTCCTCGGCCAGCTTCCCGGTCAGCGCCGCGGTCAGCTGCGCCGCGATCTCGTCCGGCGTACCCTCGATCGCCCCGTCCGCCGGGATCGCCGCCGCCTGCGCGAACAGCTGCTCCTTCGAGCCGAAGTACCGCATCACCAGCCCGGGATCGCTGCCGGCCCGGGAGGCGACCATCCGGACCGTGGTCCGGTCGAACCCGAGCTCGCCGAACAGCTCCCGCGCGGCGGCGAGGATCCGCGTCTCGGTCCGCCTGCGCTGCTCCGCCCTGGTGGTCACGACCTTCAGTCTACGCATGTTGACTCAGTGGTGTTACGCTTTCAGCCAACGTCCGTAGACTGAAAGGTGATGCTGATGGTCCAGGCGATCGTGCTGGCCTTCCTGGCCGGGCTGATGGGGCTCAACGGGGTTCCGCACTTCGTCACCGGAATCACCGGCCGCGAGTTCCCCAACGTGACCGGCAACTCGGCCACCAACAACGCCGTCGGCGGGCTCGCGGCCTTCGCGATCGCCGCGGTGCTGCTCGCCCTCGCCCACGTCGGTACGCATCCGTGGGCGGCCCTGATCGCCGGTGCGTTGGGCGCCGTAGTGATGACCGTGTTCCACGCCCGCCGCGGCGCCTACTGGCTGAGTACACGCTTCGGGAGACCACTTCCGCACGTCTGAACGTTAAGGTCAAGGGCATGAGTGGTGAGGCGTTGCTGGTGTTCGACGACGGCTTGACCGCGTACGACTTCGGTCGTGGGCATCCGATGAGCCCGATCCGGGTGGAGCTGACGATCAAGCTCGCCCGGGAGTTCGGGGTGCTCGACCAGCTCAAGATCGTGCCCGCGCCGACCGCGGACGACGCGTTGCTCGAGACCGTCCACACCGCCGAGTACGTCGCGGCGGTGAAGCGGGCCGGCGAGCACCCCGACGACGCCGACCCGGAGCACGGACTGGGTACGTCGGACACGTACTGCTTTCCGCGGATGCACGAGGTCTCCGCGCAGATCGCCGGCGCCTCCGTCGAGGCGGCCCGCGCGGTCTGGGAGGGCGACGTACTGCACGCCGCGAACATCGCCGGCGGCCTGCACCACGCGATGCCCAACCAGGCCAGCGGATTCTGCGTCTACAACGATCCGGCGATCGCGATCCAGTGGCTGCTCGACCACGGCGCGGAGCGGGTCGCGTACGTCGACGTGGACGTGCACCACGGGGACGGCGTACAGACGGTCTTCTACAACGACCCGCGCGTACTCACGGTCAGCCTGCACGAGTCGCCCACCACGCTCTTCCCGGGCACCGGCAGCGCCGGCGAGACGGGCGGCCCGGACGCGGAAGGTACGGCGGTCAACGTCGCGCTGCCGCCCGGGACCGGGGACGCGGGCTGGTTGCGCGCGTTCCACGCCGTCGTACCGGACGTGGTGAAGGCGTTCCGGCCGCAGGTGCTGGTCACGCAGCACGGGTGCGACTCGCACGTCGAGGATCCACTGGCGCATCTCACCAAGACCGTCGACGGGCAGCGGGCGGCGTACGTCGCTCTGCACGACCTCGCGCACGAGTTGACCGGCGGTAAGTGGATCGCCACCGGCGGCGGCGGGTACGCGATCATCGACGTCGTCCCGCGGGCCTGGACCCATTTGCTGGCGATCGTCGCCGGCCATCCGATCGACCCTGCCACGCCGGTGCCGGACGCCTGGCGCGAGGAGGTCCAGCTGCGCTTCGGCCGCGTCGCCCCGCTCCGGATGACCGACGGCCGGGAGCCGTCGTACGCCGACTGGTCGACCGGCTACAACCCCGACACCTGGCTAGACCGCGCGATCAAGGCGACACGCGACGCGAGCTTCCCGTTGCTGGGTCTCGATCCTTCGTACTAATTCCCGCCCCTGCGCTTCGCTCCGGGGCGGGAGGTGGGTTGGGCTAGCACCCGCTGCGGCGCTTCGCCTTGGGTGGTTTTGAGTCACAGGAGTCCCCCTCTTTCCCATTCGTACCAACAGCCACTACGCTCGTTGCATGCACGGACGGAGGTGCCGGAGGGGAAGCCGGCGCACGATCCGTGCTGGAAGTGCGGTGCGCAATGGCATCAAAGAAGTCCGGTGGTGAGCAGCCGCTCGCCGAGGTGAAGTTCCTGACCGTGGCGGAGGTCGCCACGGCCATGCGCGTGTCCAAGATGACCGTGTACCGACTGGTGCACTCCGGTGAACTGCCCGCGGTGCGGGTGGGTCGTTCGTTCCGGGTCTCCGAGGATGCTGTGCACGACTACCTCAAAGGCGCCTTCTTCCAGGCCGGATAACAACAAACCGAAGGGGCCGGATCCATGGACCGGCCCCTTCGTCATGCGTGGGCAACCCTCCAGGTGCGGGGGCAACTAGCGCGTGAGCAGGGCGCGGAGGGCTGAGGCGATCTCGGTGGGGGACTCCTCTGCCATGAAGTGGCCGGCGGTCGTCGTTTGGTGGTGGAGGTCGGTGGTCCAGGTCTTCCAGCGGGCCGCGGCGTCGAAGCCGAGGGCGGCGCCCCAGTCCTGCTGGATCACCGTCACCGGCATCCGGAGCTTGTTGCCCGCGGCAAGGTCTTCCTCGTCGTCCGTGACGTCGACGGTCGCCGAGGCGCGGTAGTCCGCGACGATCGACGGTACGGCGTTCCGCGACGCCTCCAGGTACGCCGCCCGGACGTCGGCCGGGATCGCCCGCGGATCGTTCGCCCAGACGTCGAGGAAGTACCCGAAGAACTCGTCCGACGCGGCGGCGATCATCCGCTCCGGCAGCCCGGGCGGCTGCGCCATCAGGTACAGGTGGAACCCGACCGCCGCACTCGCCCCGTGCATCACGTCCCACATGTCGAGCGTCGGCAGTACGTCGAGGCTCATCAGCTGCGTGACCACGTCCGGACGATCGAGCCCGGCCCGGAACGCGACCAGCGCGCCCCGGTCGTGCCCGACCAGCGCAAACCGTGAATGCCCGAGCGCCGCGGCCACCGCGACCACGTCCGCCGCCATCTCCCGCTTCGAGTACCCGTCCACCGGTTTGTCACTGGCGCCGTACCCGCGCAGGTCCGGGCAGATCACCGTGTGGTCCGCGGCCAGGTCCCGCGCGACGTGCCGCCACATCAGATGCGTCTGCGGAAACCCGTGCAACAACACCACCGGCGATCCCGAACCTCCGACGGCGACGTTCAGCTCGACATCGTCCACGCCCGCGATCCGGTGGTACTCGAATCCTTCGATTGTCATGCCCCCAGCGTCGCTCCCGTCGATGAGCAGTGGATGAGCGCTACCGTGGCCGGGTGGAGTTCGGCGTACTCGGGCCGGTGATGGCCTGGGATCGGCAGCAGGTCGACCTGAAGGGGCCACGGCACCGGGCGGTGCTGGCGCGGTTGATCGTCGCGCGCGGGCGCGTCGTACCGGCGAGTGTGCTGGTGGACGACCTGTGGGCCGATCCGCCGGAGGGGGCTTTGAGCGCGCTGCGGACCTTCGTGGCGGCGCTCCGGCGGGCGATCGAACCGGACCGGGCGCCGCGGGCTCCGGCCCGGCTGCTGGTCACCGATGGGCCGGGCTACGCGCTGAGGACGGAGAACGTCGACGCCACGAGGTTCGAGGCATCCGTCAACGCCTCAGTTCGTCCGGAGCGGTTGTTGCCGGAACTGGTGGCGGGGTTGGAGTTGTGGCGCGGGCCGGCGTACGCCGAGTTCGCGGACGAGCCGTGGGCATTGGCGGAGCGGAGCCGGTTGACCGAGTTGCGGCTGCGTGCCGCGGAGCGAGTCGGGGCGACGCGGCTGGACTTGGGGCTGGCGGCGGAGGCGGTGCCCGATCTTGATGCGCACGTCACCCAGCATCCGTGGCGTGAGGATGCGTGGCGGCTGCTCGCGCTGGCGTTGTACCGCAGCGATCGGCAGGGGGATGCGCTCGCCGTACTGCGTCGTGCCCGGGAGACGCTGGTGGGGCAGCTCGGGGTGGATCCTGGTCCGGCGCTCGCCCGGCTGGAGCGCGACATCCTCAATCAGGCAACGCATCTCGCCCCGGCCGGCAACGTGTGGGCCGAGACCGCCGCGGCGTACGACCGGGCCGTCGGCGGCACCCGGGCGCGGATCGAGTCGACCGTCGGCCTGCTCCGCAATCTCGCGGTCACCGGCGGCGGCGGTCTCGAGGCCGCCCGTCGGCACCGGCTCGCCGCGGTCGCTGCGGCGGAGGAACTCGGCGATCCTGACGTCACCGCGCGGATCATCGGCGCGTACGACGTACCGGCGATCTGGACGCGTTCCGACGACGAGGCGCAGGCGGCGGCGATCGTCGCGGCGGCCGAACGGGTGCTGCCGACGCAGGACCACCCGAGCATCCGCGCCCGGCTGCTCGCCACGATCGCGCTCGAATCCCGCGGATCCCGGGAGACCCGCCCCCGCGAGGCCGCGCTCGAGGCCGAGCAGCTCGCGCGCGGTCTCGACGATCCCGCGCTGCTGGCGTTCACGTTGAACGGCGTCTTCATGCAGACCTGTTACCGCACTGGCCTCGCACCGGCACGGGACGCGATCGGCGCGGAGCTCGTCACGCTGTCGCAGCGCCACAATCTCTTTACCTATGAGGTTCTCGGCCAGCTGATCCGTCTGCAGTCGGCGTGCGCACGTGCCGACTACACGGCCGCCGACGAACACGCTGCGGCGGCTGACGCGATGGCTGCTCGGCACGAGCTTCCACTGGTCGCGGTCTTCACCCGCTGGTACGCCGCCCTGCGCGAAGACACGCCCGAGTCGTACCGGGCCGCCGCCGCACTACTCGCCGATGCAGGCATGCCCGGCCTGACCGACGGGCTGCTCCCGCTGGCGCTGGCCACCCACGCCGTACGCCACGACGACCCCATCCCCGCCGCCGACTACGGCCCCTCCTACACCCCGTGGGTGCACGACGCGGTTGGCTCGCGTACGCCCGGCGCGGATACCCCGGGTGCCTACGGTGAGGATGCTCGGCGGGCTCGCGGAGTGTTGGAGCCGCCGGCCGGGCTGCTGCTGGAGGTGCACTGGGCGCTGATCGCCCATGCGGCAAGGCGTTCGGACGACGCTGAGCTGCTGGCGACGGCGCAGGAAGCGCTCGCCCCGGCGGGCGAAGAACACGCGGCCGGCAGCGGCATGATCACGATGGGCCCGATCTCCGACTACCTCGCCTAGCCGACAGCTCCGCGGCGAGAACCGGCTAGATGTGATGTCCAGGGAGGTTGTCCCGCGTTGCGGCGGTGAGTCGGCCTGACAGGTGAAGGCCTCCGGTTGTGAAGTGGAGCTGTCTAGTTCACCGCTTCACCTGACCGGAGGCCTTCGTGTCCCACGTTAACGCGACTCTGACTCCCCGTACCCGGTTGCGGCTGGCGCGTCTGATCGTCGACCAGGGCTGGACCTGTGCCGCGGCGGCGAAGATGTTCATGGTCGCGGCCAAGACCGCGCGCAAGTGGGCCGAGCGGTACCGGGCCGAAGGAATCGCCGGGATGGCCGACCGCAGCTCCCGGCCGCACCGCAGCCCCACCAAGACCCTGCCAGGCGTGGTACGCCGGATCGTCCGGTTGCGGTGGCGCCACCGGCTCGGACCGGTCCAGATCGCCGGCCGGCTCGGCGTTGCGGCCTCGACCGTGCACGCCGTCCTGGTCCGCTGCCGGATCAACCGGCTGTCGCGCATCGACCGGGTCACCGGCGAACCCCTGCGCCGCTACGAACACGACCACCCCGGATCACTGATCCACGTCGACGTCACCAAGTTCGGCAACATCCCCGACGGCGGCGGCTGGCGCTACCTCGGCAAACAGCAAGGCGACAAGAACAAAGCCGCCACCGCGCTACGCACCGGACGAACCGCCAAAGGCCATCCCAACATCGGCACCGCGTTCGTGCACACCGTCATCGACGACCACTCCCGCACCGCCTACGCCGAGATCCACACCGACGAGAAAGCCGCCACCGCCACCGGCGTACTCCAACGCGCTGTCGCCTGGTTCGCCGACCACGGCGTCACCGTCGAACGCGTCCTGTCCGACAACGGGTCCTGCTACCGCTCATTCGCCTGGCGCGACACCTGCACGGCACTCGGCATCACCCACAAACGAACCCGGCCCTACCGGCCCCAAACCAACGGCAAGATCGAGCGCTTCCACCGCACCCTGGCCGACGGCTGGGCCTACGCCCGGTTCTACGACTCAACCAACCAACGCAACACGGCCCTGCCCGGATGGCTCCACTTCTACAATCATCACCGAGCCCACTCCGCCATCGGCGGCAGGCCACCAGTCAGCCGACTGACCAACGTCCCTGGGCATCACAGCTAGAGGTCGTCCGGGGAGCCGGTCTCGGACTTGCGGTCGGACTGTTGGCGGAGCTCGTGGTGGGACTGATGGGCGGTCGTCCGGTACGCCTCCTCGTACGCCGCGAGCGCGCCCGCCACGCCGGATCCGCGACCCCGGCGCTTCGCCCAGGACGCGAACCAGGTCAGCCCCGCGAGCACCACCACGACACCCGCGAGAAACACGACGTACGCCATGAACTCCACGCTACCTCGCACTCCCAGCCGGCTCCCAGGAATCTTCCAGGACCGTCGCAGTCCGGGCGTCCAGGATGGAATCACCAACCTGAAGGAGGCTCCCGATGCCGATCCGTATCGTCAGAACCGTTGCCGTAGGCACCATCGCGACCCTGGGCCTGGCCGCCGTCGCCTTCACCCCCGCCGCCTACGCGAGCACCACGAAGCAGACCGCCACCCCACACCTGGCCGTCCTCACCGAACCGGTCGCCCCCACCGGCAACCGCAAGGCCGCCTGACGTCCCGCGCCGACGGCGGCTAGCGCTTCCGCGCCCGCACCGCCAGCGCGTGCGGGATGTCGGGGCCGGTGGGCTCCTCGAAGTACTCGACTGTCAGACCGGACGCGATGATCGCGTTCAGGTAGTCGGCCGCGCCGAAGTCGTCCACGTCGGTGGAGATCCACAGCGTGATCGCGGTGTCGAAGGACGCGTCCGCGAACGGCAGAGCGGCGGCGTCGCCGTGCAGCAGCGGCCCGTCCGTACGCATCCGGGCGCGCCGGAGCTGGTCGACGGAGAAGTCCAGGCCGACGACGCTCCGGCCACTCGCGCGGATGCTCTCGAAGTTCCGCCCGGTGCCGCAGCCGAGGTCCAGACAAGGGCCGGAACCCGGGCCGAGCAGGTCCAGCAGTCCGGGCTGATGAGGCGGGGCGTCCACCCCGAAACGCTCGTCGTACCACTCCGCCAGACCGTCGTACCGAGCCCGCATCCAGCCTCCCAGGTAGGGTCTGAGTTTACCGGAGCGGCCTGCTTTAGGTCGGGGAAGCGACCTACGGGTAAGCTTTGCCGACGTTCTCTTTGAGTTTGGATGGTCAGACGTGGGTTCCGTAATCAAGAAGCGCCGCAAGCGTATGGCGAAGAAGAAGCACCGCAAGCTGCTGAAGAAGACGCGGGTGCAGCGCCGCAAGCTCGGCAAGTAGGTAGTTCTGCCGCGCCCGGTCCGGCTGGGGGTAGCTCGTGGCACAGGTGGTGATGGTGACCGGCGTCTCGCGGGACGCCGGTGCTCGCTGTGCCCGGAGACTGGCGGAGGACCCGTCGATCGGCACTGTGATCGGTGTCGACGTGGTTCCGCCGCGCGCGGAGCTCGGTCGGGTCCGGTTCGTCCGGGCCGACATCCGTAACCCGGTGATCGCCAAGGTGATCGCCGCGGAGGATGTGGACACGGTCGTCCACACCGGCGTCGTGGCCACCCCCGGCAGCGCCGGTGGCCGGTCGTCGATGAAGGAGATCAACGTCATCGGCACCATGCAGCTGCTCGCCGCGTGCCAGAAGGCGCCCGGCGTCGCGAAGCTGGTGGTGAAGTCCTCGACCACGGTGTACGGCGCGGGTCCGCGGGATCCGGCGATGTTCACCGAGGAGATGGCGCCGCGGGCCGTCCATCACCATGGGCTGAGCAAGGACGCGGTCGAGGTCGAGGGGTACGTGCGGGGTTTCGCCCGGCGCCGCCCGGACGTCTGCGTCAGCACGCTCCGGATGGCGAACTGGATCGGCCCGAAGACCGACTCCCCGATGACGCGGTACTTCGGGCTTCCCGTCGTACCCACTGTGTTCGGATACGACGCCCGCCTGCAGTTCCTGCACGAGGACGACGGCGTCGAGGCGATCCGGCGGGCCACGGTCCAGGATCTTCCGGGGACG
This sequence comes from Kribbella aluminosa, assembly GCF_017876295.1. Taxonomy (NCBI): domain Bacteria; kingdom Bacillati; phylum Actinomycetota; class Actinomycetes; order Propionibacteriales; family Kribbellaceae; genus Kribbella; species Kribbella aluminosa. Next base: position 460,169 of record NZ_JAGINT010000001.1, read on the forward strand.
TTCAACCTGGCCGGTGACGGCGTACTGTCGCTGTCCCAGGCGATCCGCCGGCTCGGCCGCCCGACCCTGCGGCTGCCGTCGTTCACCGCCTCCAGTACGGCGGCTGTCGTGCGCCGCGCGCGGCTGGCGGACTTCTCGCCGGACCAGATCACATTCCTGACGTACGGGCGGGGCGTGGACACGACGCGGATGCGCAGCGAGTTCGGGTTCGAGCCGACGTACACGACCGCGGAGGCGTTCGACGACTTCCGCAGGTCGCTCGGCACCGGCGCGATGACCCGCGCCGCCGGCCTGCTGACCGCCGGCCTGGGGGCGCTCCGTGGCTGACGCCGACATCATCCCCATCGGCACCGGCGGCCGCCCCGGCCGCGGCACAAACCGCCGCACCACTCCCTCCGCCGCCGCCCGAGCCCTCGCAAACCCAGCCACCCGCAAGAAGAAGACCCCACCACCGGACGGTGAAACAGGTCCAGGTGGTCGCAGGACGAACGGCGAACGCTCAGGCCGCGAAGCGGCTGCCGGGGGTGTGCCCGATGTCGACGGGCCCGATACGTCCGGGGTGGAGTTCGGGGGGCTGGACTTCGGGGCGCTTGAGCGGGCGGTGCGTGGGTTCTTCGGGGCTGACGGCGAGCGGCGGGTTGCGGAGTGGCTGGCGTTTTTGCGGCGGCGGGTGACGGGGGAGTACGAGCTCGACGAGTTCGGGTACGACGCGGACCTGAACGATCAGGTCCTGCTGCCGATGCTGCGGCCGATGGTGGAGAAGTGGTTCCGGGTCGAGGTTCGGGGGATCGAGAACATCCCGTCCGACGGCAGTGCGCTGATCGTCGCGAACCACTCCGGAACGATGCCGCTCGACGGGCTGGTCACGCAGGTGGTGGTCGCGGACCACACCGGCCGGCCGCTGCGGACGCTCGCGGCGGACCTGGTGTTCCAGACGCCGTTCGTCGGTGAGCTGTCCCGCAAGGGCGGCGCGACGCTCGCGAACAACGACGACGCCGAGCGGCTGCTCCGGCAGGGCAACCTGGTCGGCGTCTGGCCGGAGGGTTTCAAGGGCCTCGGCAAACCGTTCGCCGAGCGGTACAAGCTGCAGCGGTTCGGCCGCGGCGGGTTCGTCAGCGCCGCGATGCGTACCGGCGTACCGATCGTGCCGTGCTCGATCGTCGGCGCCGAGGAGATCTATCCGCTGGTCGGCAACATCGCCTCGCTGGCCCGGCTGCTGGGCGTCCCGTACATCCCGGTCACCCCGTTCTTCCCGCTGCTCGGCCCGCTCGGCCTGATCCCGCTGCCGTCCAAGTGGCTGATCGAGTTCGGCGAACCGATCCGCACCGACGACTTCGCCGACGGTGCCGCGGACGACCCGATGCTGGTCTTCAACGTCACCGACCAGGTCCGCGAAACCATCCAGCAGACCCTCTACACACTGCTCATGCAGCGCCGCAGCGTCTTCTTCTGACCACGGCGGGCCGGCCTCATCTCAAGTCCTTGGGGATAACCTTCGCCAGGTGCCGGACGGCCCGCAGCTGCAGTTGCTTGACGGCGCCTTCGGATTTCTCCAGCGCCTTGGCCGTCTCGGCGATCGACAGGCCGGCGAAGAACCGCATCGTCAGGCAGTCGCGTTGCTCGTCGGGCAGGCCGGCGACCGCGTCCCGGAGTACCTCCGCAGTGGCCGCGGCCAGTACGTCGATCTCCGGGCCTTCGGTCTGCCGGTCGTGGGTCTCGATCTCGTCGGTGACCACCTCGAGCCGGACCCGCCCGGACTTGTAGTGGTCGGTGATCAGGTTCCGGGCGATCGTCACCAGCCAGGCGCCGAAGTCCCGGCCCTGCCAGCGGAACGAGTCCAGCGCACGCAGCGCCCGGACGAACGTCTCGCTGGTCAGGTCCTCGGCGAGTGCCGATGACGACACCCGGGCGTAGATATAGCGATAGACGGTGAGCGAGTACTCGTCGTACAGCTCGCCGAAGGCACCGACGTCCCCGGCCTGGGCGCGATCGACGAGCTCTGCACGTCGCATCCCGTCCGGGCTTGGTTCCGGCGTGGTCAAGTTGTCTCCCCGTTCGACTGACACGTCGTTCGACACATCCGCGAATGGCCTCAGTGACTGGATCAGCACAGAGCGTTACTGCTCAAGCACGTGCTGTCAACAGGCTGGGGCGTGCCGCCTTCCGTCCGGTCCGATGGTCACGAATGCGCCAGCGGACTGCGTCCGGTGAAAACGGAGCAGCCTGCTGTCGGGGGTTGGTACATCGCGCATGAGGGTCCCCGCGCGGACGGGTTTCTGCAGTGTGAGGTTCGACAGAAGCTCGGCCGCGAAGTCACCTGTATATCGGTGGTCACGCTCCGCTGCAACCGTTCTGGGCAAGCTGGTTGCTCCCGGCCCGAATCCCGGGCGTGACAGACTCACCTGGTGAACGTGAATTTCGCGGACATCCTTCGTGACACAGCGCAACGTCACGGCGGGCGTCCCGCGCTGGTCGACGGGGATCGGCGGCTGACCTGGGGCGAGCTCGACCAGGCCGTCGACCGGACCGCGCAGGGGCTCGCCGCGGCCGGCCTGGTGCCCGGCTACCGGGTGCTGCTCCTGGTTGCCAACAGCATCGAGTTCGTCACGTCCTACCTGGGCGTTCTTCGCGCCGGGCTGGTCGCCGTACCGCTGAACACCGGCCTCACCAGGTCCGAGCTGAGGACCGTCGCGGAGCACTCCGGGGCCCGGCTGGCGATCGTCGACGCGGTCCTCGCGGACCGCGTCGAGGGCGTCCGAACGGTGGCCCCCGACGAGCTCCAGGGTGACGTTCCGTTACCGCCGCCGATCGATCCCGAGTCGCTCGCGGTGCTGCTCTACACCTCCGGAACCAGCGGAGATCCGCGTGCCGCGATGCTCACCCATCGGGCACTTTCGGCGAATGTGCAGAACCTCACCCAGCTCGGCGAGGACCGGATGGGCCCCGAGGACGTGGTGCTCGGGGTGCTGCCGATGTTCCACGCCTTCGGTCTGAACGCGGTGCTCGGCTGGGCGGTCGCCACCGGCGCCGCGCTGATCGTCGAACGGCGGTTCGACCCCGAGCAGACCCTCGAACTGATCGGCCGGTACGGCGTGACCCGGCTGCCGCTCGCCCCACCGGCCCTGAACGCCCTGCTGTCCCGCCCGGACCTGCGCGCGGCGCTGAAGACGGTCAAGGTCGTGCTGACCGGCGCGTCCACGCTCGACGCCGGGCTCGCGGACCGCTTCGAACGGGCCGGCGGCCTGCACGTTCATCAGGGCTACGGGCTGACCGAGGCGTCCCCGGGCGTCACCACGACGCTCGGCGAGGCCGTCCCGAAGCCGGGCTCGGTCGGTCGCCCGCTGCCGAACGTCGAGCTCCGGATCGCCGACGAGCAGGGCGAGGACGTCGAGGGCGACGACCCGGGCGAGATCCTGATCCGCGGCGGCAACCTGTTCTCCGGCTACTGGCCGGACGGTGCCGACGGGCCGGACGCGGACGGCTGGTACCGGACCGGTGACGTCGGGTTCCTGGACGCGGACGGCGACCTGTTCCTGGTCGACCGGCTGCGCGAGCTGGTCATCGTGTCCGGCTTCAACGTCTTCCCGAGCGAGGTGGAGGACGTACTGGTCGGCGCTCCGGGCGTCCGCGAGGCCGCGGTGATCGGCGTACCGTCCGAGGAGACCGGCGAGGCGGTGAAGGCGTTCGTGGTGCCGTTGCCGGACGCATCGGTCGACGTCGCAACGGTCCGGGAGTACGCCGGGACCCGGCTGGCGCGGTTCAAGTGCCCGGTCGAGATCGAGGTGGTGGACCACCTGCCGCACTCGGTCACCGGCAAGGTCGCGAAGGGACGGTTGCGGGACCGATGAACAGGGTCTTGATGTACGGGAAGCCCGGGTGTCATCTGTGCGACGACGCCCGGGAGATCATCCGGGCGGTCTGCGCCGAGGCGGGCGTGCAGTGGACCGAGGTCGACATCACGCAGGACGACCAGTTGTTCACCCAGTACGGCGAACAGATCCCGGTCACCTTCGTGGACGGCACGCAGCACGACTTCTGGCGGGTGGACCCCGCCCGACTGCGAAAGGCGCTGATGAGGTAGGGGTCACCTTCGCCGATTTTGTTCTCACGTTCACAAGCTCCTAGAGTAAGAGAGCCGCCGGCCGTCAGACCGCGGTGAACCAACCGCTCCCAGGAGAATTGTGACGCGTGCCAGCAGCCGTCGCCCCGGCCCGCCGACGAGAACCGAACGTGGCATCCCCGAGGCGACTGTCGCGCGCTTGCCGGTCTACCTGCGGGCCCTGACCGCGCTCTCCGACGGTGGCACCGCCACCGCGTCGAGCGAGGACCTGGCGACCGCCGCGGGCGTGAACTCGGCCAAGCTCCGCAAGGACCTCTCCTACCTGGGCTCGTACGGCACCCGCGGCGTCGGGTACGACGTCGAGTACCTGCGGTACCAGATCGCCCGCGAGATCGGCGTCACCCAGGACTGGGCGGTCGTCATCGTCGGGATCGGTAACCTCGGCCACGCGCTGGCGAACTACTCCGGCTTCGGCACCCGTGGCTTCCGGATCGTCGCGCTGCTGGACGCCGACCCGAACCTGATCGGCGAGCGGATCGGCGACATGGAGGTCCGCGACTTCGCCCAGCTCGAGGAGATCGTCGAGGCCGACCGGGTCTCGATCGGCGTCATCACCACCCCGGCGGGCCCGGCGCAGGAGGTGTGCGACCGGCTGGTCGCGGGCCGGCGTCACCAGCATCCTGAACTTCGCGCCCGTGGTGCTGTCCGTGCCCGACGGCGTCGACATCCGCAAGGTGGACCTCTCGATCGAGTTGCAGATCCTGGCGTACCACGAACAACGAAAGTCCGGAGAGGCGGCGCTCCCCCAGGTGCCCGAACTACCAGCGCTGAACGGTCTGACCGATCTCCCGAGTGTCGGGGGAGGTGTCGGGGCATGAGTTACCTGGTCGTCGGCATCAGTCATCGTTCCGCTGCCATCGACGTCCTCGAGCGGGTCGCCCTGGACGCGGACGCCGCGACCAAGCTCGGCCTCGCGGTCCGGAACTCGGCCGCCGTCGCGGAGTCCGCGGTCGTTGCCACCTGCAACCGCACCGAGGTGTACGCGACCGTCGACCGGTTCCACGCCGGGATGGACGAGGTGACCGCGATCCTCTCCGACGTCACCGGCGTACCGCTGCTGGATCTCGCCGAGCACCTGTACGTGCACTTCGAGGAGGGCGCGGTCGCGCACCTGTTCCAGGTCGCGGTCGGACTCGACTCGATGATCGTCGGCGAGAGTCAGATCCTCGGCCAGCTGAAGGAGACGCTGCGCGCCGGCCAGGACAACGAGACCGTCGCCACCGACCTGAACGCCCTGTTCCAGCACGCCTTGCGGGTCGGCAAGCGGGCCCGTACCGAGACCGGTATCGACTCGGCCGGCCGCTCGGTGGTCTCGGCCGGGCTGGAGGCGGTCGGCGGGACCGAAGGCCGCCGGGCGCTGATCGTCGGTGCCGGATCGATGGCCTCGCTGGCCGCGCAGACCCTGATGAACGGCGGCGCGCGGAGCGTGACCGTTGCCAACCGCAACTACGACCGGGCGGTCGCGCTCACCGACCGGATCGGCGGTACGGCGATCAGGCTCGCGGACGTGCCGGCCGCCCTGGCCGAGGCCGATCTGCTGGTGTCCTGCACCGGCGCCCGCGGCGTGGTGATCACCGCGGAGATGATCCGGAACGCGTCCGGCGGCCGGCCGCTCGGCGTCCTCGACGTGGCGCTGCCGCGGGACGTCGCACCGGAGGCGGCCCGGATCCCCGGCGTCACGCTGATCACGCTCGCCGACCTCGTGGGTACGGCGGGCGGCAGCGAGGCCGACATCGACGAGGTACGGCGGATCGTCGGCGAGGAGACCGGTGCGTTCGAGGCCACCCGGCGGGCCGCGTCGGTGGCGCCGACCGTGGTCGCGCTGCGGGCGATGGCCAGCTCGCTGGTCGACCAGGAGCTGGCCCGGCTGGAGCGCCGGCTGCCGGACCTCGGCGAGCACGAGCGGCGCGAGGTCGAGCGGACCATCCACCGGGTCGTCGACAAGGTGCTGCACAACCCGACGGTCCGGGTGAAGGAGCTCGGCGGCGATCCGGGCGGACCGACGTACGCCGACGCGCTCCGGCAACTGTTCGCACTCGACCAGGCGGCCGTGGACGCGGTCACCACGCCGAAGGGCGGTGAGCAGGCATGATCCGCCTCGGGACCCGCCGCTCCAAGCTGGCAACCGCGCAGGCGACCCTGGTCGCGGATGCGCTCCGGGACCTCGGCCACGAGGTCGAGCTGATCCCGATCTCCACCACCGGCGACGCGGACAAGGTGTCCCCGGTCGAACAGATCGGCGGCACCGGCATCTACGTCAGCGCGCTCCGGGACGCGCTGCTGGCCGGCGACATCGACATCGCCGTGCACTCGCTGAAGGATCTCCCGACCGCGCCCGTCGACGGACTGGTGATCGGCGCCGTCCCGGTCCGCGAGGACCCGCGCGACGTGCTCGTCGCCCGCGACGGGCTGACGCTCGGCGAGCTGCCGCACGGCGCGGTGATCGGTACCGGTGCGCCGCGCCGGTCGGCGCAGATCGAGGCGCTCGGTCTGGGTATCGAGTGCACCGGGATCCGCGGCAACGTGGACACCCGGATCGGCCTGGTCACCGACGGCAAGGTCGACGCGGTGGTGCTGGCCCGGGCCGGGCTGGCCCGGCTGGGGCGGCTCGCCGAGGTGACCGAGACGCTGGATCCGATCCAGATGCTGCCGTCGCCGGGACAGGGCGCGCTGGCGGTCGAGTGCCGCGCGGACGACACCGACGTACTGACCGCGCTGGCTCCGCTGGAGGACGCGGCCACCCGTGCCGCGGTGACGGCGGAGCGGCAGATGCTGGCCACCCTGGAAGCGGGGTGCACGGCGCCGGTCGGGGCGCTCGCCGAGGTGGTCGAGGGTGAAGACGGCCCGGAGCTGTGGCTGCGGGGCGCGCTCGGCCAGGAGGACGGCGTACGGCGGCTCTCCGCGAACGGGCCGGTGGACGACCCGGTAGCGCTCGGCAGGGCGCTGGCGAACGAGTTGCTGGAGCGAACATGACACCGGCACAGGGCACGAGCACAGCCCACCAGAAGGCCCAGAAGACGGCGCCGACGACGGCGCCGAAGACGGCCCACAGGACGAGCACGAAAACGACGAGGGCGAAGGCAGACGTGAGCGCGAAGACAGCCGCTACCGCGGCACCGCAGAAGGCCGCGACCAGTACCGTCAAGCAGACCAAACCGCTCGGCCATGTCACGTTCGTCGGGGTCGGTCCTGGTGACCCGGCGCTGCTGACGCTGGCCGGCCGGGACGTCCTCGCAGGCGCTGACGCGGTGGTTGTCGAAGGCCCCGAACACGACGCGTTCCTGAGCTACTGCAAGGCGGGCGTCGAGGTCGTGGACGGCTCCGGCGCCGAGGGCAGCCGGGCGCTCCGGGTGGCTGCCCGCGCGCGCCTGGTGGTGAAGACCGCGAAGACCGCGGCGAACGTGGTGCGGCTGCTGAGCGGCGACCCGTTCACCTTCTCCAGCGGCGCCGAGGAGGCAGTCGCCTGCAAGAAGGCCGGCATCGCGTTCAACGTGGTCCCGGGGGTCAGCGAGCTGAGCGCGGTCCCGACGTACGCCGGGATCCCGCTGACGATGAAGGGCGACCGTGAGGTCACCGTCGTCGACCTCGCCGAGAACAAGCTCGACCTGACCCGCCTGCAGCCGAAGCAGACGCTGGTCCTGCTGAACGCGACCGAGGTGCTGAAGGAGACCGTCGCCGCGCTGCTCGAGGCCGGCTTCGACACCGGCACTCCGGTCGCCGCGACGGTCGGCGGTACGACGACCTCGCAGACCAGCGTGGTCGGGACGCTGGAGACGATCGTCACCGACCTGCGGACCTCGAAGGTCGTCGGCGAGGCCGTGATCGTGGTCGGCACCGTGGTCGAGCAGCGCGAGTCGCTGTCCTGGTTCGAGACCAAGCCGCTGTTCGGCTGGCGGATCCTGGTCCCGCGGACCAAGGACCAGGCCGGGCCGCTGATGGACCGGCTCCGGCGGTACGGCGCGATGCCGGAAGAGGTCCCGACGATCTCCGTCGAGCCGCCGCGGAACCCGCAGCAGATGGACAAGGCGATCCGCGGCCTGGTCGAGGGGCGCTACGAATGGGTCGCGTTCACCTCGGTGAACGCGGTGAAGGCGGTCCGGGAGAAGTTCGACGAGTACGGCCTGGACGCGCGGGCGTTCTCCGGGCTGAAGATCGCGGCGGTCGGCGACAAGACCGCCGAGGCGATCGCGGCCTGGGGCATCCGCCCGGACCTGGTGCCGTCCGGCGAGCAGTCCGCCGCCGGGCTGGTCGAGGACTGGCCGCCGTACGACGCGCTGCTGGACCCGATCAACCGGGTCTTCCTGCCGCGCGCCGACATCGCCACCGAGACCCTGGTCGCGGGCCTCACCGATCTCGGCTGGGAGGTCGACGACGTGACGGCGTACCGGACCGTCCGGGCCGCCCCGCCGCCCGCGCCGACCCGCGAGGCGATCAAGTCCGGCAAGTTCGACGCGGTGGTGTTCACCTCGTCGTCCACGGTCCGGAACCTGGTCGGCATCGCCGGCAAGCCGCACGCGTCGACGGTGATCGCGGTGATCGGCCCGGCCACGCTGAAAACCGCCGAGGAGCACGGCCTGCGGGTCGACGCGATGGCCGAGACGCCGTCCGTCGAGGAGCTGGCCGACGCCCTGGCCCGGTTCGGTGCGGACCGCCGTGACACGATGGTGGAGGCCGGGGAGCCGGTCACCCGTCCGTCCGAGCGGCGCTCGGGTTCTCGCCGCAAAAGCTGATGGAGAGCTGATCTAGGTGCCTGGATTCCCGGAGATTCGGCCGCGGCGGCTTCGGTCGTCGGCGGCGGTGCGTCGACTGGTCGCGGAGACCGTCATCGAGCCGCGGCAGTTGATCCTGCCCATGTTCGTCCGGGAAGACGCCCGCGAGCCGATCCCGATCAGGTCGATGCCGGGCGTCGTCCAGCACACCCGGGACACCGCCCGGAAGGCGGTCGCGGAGGCGGCGCAGCTCGGGCTGGGCGGCGTGATGCTGTTCGGCGTACCGTCGTCGAAGGATCCGGAGGGGTCCGGTGCGCTGGATCCATCAGGAATCTTGAACGTGGCGATCGCCGACGCGGTGTCCGAGGCCGGCGACTCGCTGCTGGTGATGTCGGACCTCTGCCTGGACGAGTTCACGTCCCACGGGCACTGCGGCGTACTCGACGCTGCCGGCCGGGTGGACAACGACGCGACGTTGAAGATCTACGCGGAGATGGGCGTCGCGCAGGCTACGGCCGGTGCGCACGTCGTCGGCCCGTCCGGGATGATGGACGGCCAGGTCGGCGTCGTACGCGCCGCGCTGGACAAGGCCGGGTTCGTCGACACGGTGATCCTCGCGTACGCCGTGAAGTACGCGTCGGCCTTCTTCGGCCCGTTCCGCGAGGCCGTCGACTCGTCGCTGACCGGCGACCGGAAGACGTACCAGCAGGACAACGCGAACTCCCGGGACGCGATCCGCGAGGTCGACCTCGACATCGCCGAAGGCGCCGACATCGTGATGGTGAAGCCCGCGCTCGCGTACCTCGACATCATCCGCCAGGTCCGCGACCACGTGAACGTCCCGGTCGCGGCGTACAACATCTCCGGCGAGTACGCGATGGTGGAGGCGGCCGCCGCCAACGGCTGGATCGACCGCGAAGCCGCCATCCTCGAAACCCTCACGGCCATCCGCCGGGCGGGCGCCGACACCATCCTGACGTACTGGGCCGCGGAAGCCGTCCACCTCCTGAACCGCCGCTGAGACACCCGTGGCGGCAACGTGACGCCACCCGGGCCGGGCGTCACCGCGCTGATCCTCGGGCCGAGGATCATCGGCCGGGGGAGGTCGCGATGGAGGATCCAGCGGGGTTCACAGCGGTAGACGAGGTGCCCGGCGACTACTTCGTGCGGTTCCTGGACACGCGGCGGTCGGGGAGCTGTACGTCAAGCAGGTGATCGCGGACCTGCTCGACGCACGCCCGGGTCTGAGTGTTCTCGACGTCGGCTCGGGGACCGGCGACGACCTGGCCGAACTCGTCGCGATCCTCGGTCCTGACGGACACGCCACCGGCCTGGATCTGAGGTACCGCGATGGTGGCGGAAGCGCACCGCCGTACGGCGGACTCCGGGCTGCCGATCGAGTTCGTCGAGGGAGACGCGAACGCCTTGCCCTTCGAACCCGCGACATTCGACCGCACCCGCGCCGAACGGGTTCTGATGGCCCTGCCCGATCCGCTGTCCGCCGTTCGGGAACTGGCCCGCGTGACGCGCCCGGGAGGAATCGTCGTCCTCTCGGAGATGGATGCCGGCACCATTTTCGTCAACAGTTCGAACCGGGACCTGACCCACCGCGTCGTCGCCGGGATCGTCGGCTGCCCAGCTGCTGTTCATGGATTCCGGCTCCGGGACCCGTGGGAATCGCGGGAAGGGTATCGACCGATGGAGTGGCCGATCCGTCGTCACCCCACGAATCCGTGGGAATCGCGGGGCCATCGACCGATGCAGTGGCCGATCGGTCGCCACCGCACGTATCCAACCGGCCTAACATGGTGGAGGATTCAGCGGTTGTCTCCTCGCGATCGCGATCACGATCGCCATCACCGGAACGCTGCCGGCCTCGCGGACCAGGTCGATAGCGTGCACCCGACGGAGACTGAGCCCGCACACGACCACGTCGGCGCCGAGCGGGATCCGCAGGGAACAGGCGCGGTCGGTCACGGCCGCGGACGACGCAGGCGTCAAAGCCCGACGTATCCGTCGTCGCCCCTCGAAGTCGGTCCGTATCGGCGGTAAGTCATCGACGCGCTGGGCATCTGGTACGCGCGTGTTGCCGTCAGCCCACAGATCCGCTGCGACGGTGATCGAGGCACGCGGTGGTCAAGCACGGCGCATCGTCGTCGCGCCCGGGGTCTGCCGGGGCGGGTGCTCGGTCGTCGGCGCGTGGGGCAACTGGGATGGGCGTGGCGTCACCCCACGGATCCACCGCAATTGGTCGTGCGGCCCTGGCGGGTGAACTGGGCACGTCGTCGTCGCCCCAGGGGTCTGCCGGCATCGGCGGCGGGGTGGCTGCTCGCGGCGTGGGCGGGTCGTCGTCCCAGGGGGGGTTGGCGATGATCGGCGGGGCGTGTGGGGATAGGGCGGGCAGATCGTCGGCACCCCAGATGTCTGCTGAGGTTGGTGGTTTCGGGCTGGTGGGTGGTGGCGGCGTGTCGTCGTCGCCCCAGGGGTTTGAACGGCTGGGCGGCTGGTGGACGATGTTTGCGGTGGGTGGGTGGTATTTGCCGGGTGGGATGCGGCTGGGGTTGGACCAGGTGGGGCGGGTGACCTGGACGATGCCGTTGAGGATGCGGATCTGCCAGTGGCCGGCATGCAGGTCCTGGTGGTGGCGCTTGCAGAGCAATGCGAGGTTGGTGACGGCGGTGGGGCCGCCGTCGGCCCAGTGGATGATGTGGTGGGCTTCGGTTTGGATGGGTGGGGCGTGGCAGATGACGCAGCCTTTGTCACGGGCGTTGAGGGCGCGGCGCATGTGGCGGGTGACGAGACGTTGGCTGGTGCCGACGTCGAGGGGTTGTGACTTCGAGCCGAGGACGATCGGGAGTACTTCGGCATCGCAGGCGAGGCGCCGTACGGTCGCGGCCGACAGGTTGTCGCCGAAGATCAGCGCTCCGGTCGCGGTAGCGGTCGCGGCCGCGAGGTCGTTGAAGTCGATCGTGACGCTGATGTGTGCCTTCGGCCCATGACCGGAAACCACCTCCCGCCCGGCACTCCCACGACCACCCACACCACTATCCACGCCCGCATCCACGCTCGCCTGCGTGCTTGCGTCCGTGCCCGTATCCACGCCTGTATCCGTGCCTGCGTTCACGCTCGCATGTGTGCCGGTGTTCAGGCCTGGGTCGAGGTCGGTGCTTGTGTGCCTGTCGGCGGGCACGCGAGTGCTGGCGTCGCCGACGCCGCCCGGTTTGGTGCCGCCGCGGCCGCCCGCTTCGGCGGTGGAGCCGGTGCCGGTGCCGGTTGCCCGGCTGGGGCTGCTGGTGGGAACGCCGCCGGAGCCGCTGCTGGGTGCGGGGGCATCGGGTTCGGCGCGGCTTGTCGTCCGGTTGGGCGGGAACGGCAGTAGGTCGCCGTACCCGGACGGCCGCGTACCGCCAACCCCGGCCCCAGCACGAGCCGGCATCGTGCCGGATGACCCGGTGCCGGGTCGCGTGGTGGTGCTGGGCGGGGTGGTGATGGATGGTGCGGGGGTGTTGAGGATGGTGGTGAGGGCGTCGGCCTGGCGTTTGCTCAGGGGGCGGGGGTCCAGTTCGCCGTCGTCGGTTTTGTGGGGGCGGGCATAGGCGTGGATCAAGGTGCGGAGGAGCTCGGCGTTCTCGTTGGCGAGGTAGCCGGCGAAGGTGACGCCGCGGTCGGCGTTCTTGAGGGTGAGGGATTCGCGGGTGTAGGCGGCGTTCTCGTCGGGTTCGGGGCCGTCGGGGTCGAGGCGTTCGCGGATCGCGCGGCCGGCGCGGCGCAGCTCGGACGGGGTGTGGGTGGCGGCCAGGCCGATCAGTTCTTGCTCGGCGACGGCGAGGTTCTCTGCCGGGACTGTGTTCGGGACCTGGTCCAGGACGGAGATGATTGCTGCGGCCTGGGCGGGGCTCACCCGCCAGCCGCCCGCCGCGGCCCCGCCGCGTTCATCCGCGGGCTGTTCGCTCGATTCACTGGCGGGCTCATCGACCGAGTCGCTCGCCTCATCGGCGCCCGTGCTCCTGTCACCGAGGTCGTCACCGAGGTCGTCCCCGAGTTCGTCACGGCGCTGGTCGTCGCGCTCGTCCCAGGCGGCGTCATCGTCGGTGTCGGGGGTGGCGGCGTGGGCGGGGTTGGCGAACGGGGTGCTGGGGTCGGGCAGGGCGGCGCTGGTGGCGGGGTAGACGCCGAGGCGGTTGGCGAGGCGGAGCTCGCGGCGGACCTCCTTCAGGTCCTGGCGGTATCGGGTCGCCATCAGCCGGGCGGTGTCTCCGGCGCCGAGTTCCTTCGCGTGGCCGGAGGTATCCACACGGGCCTGCAGCTGCCACTTCAGTGTCTGTATCCGGGCGTCCTCGGCGACGACTGCGTCGAGAGCCGACAGCGCTTCGCTGCCACTCATCGACCAGACGGGCCGTTCGCCGAGGATCTCCATGCCCACAACTCTAGACATGCCCTCCGACAGTTTCCAACGCCAGAACCCCTTATTTCCAAGAAGATCCGCAACATCCAGTTATCCACAAGGCGTAATCCTCTCCACAGCCGGGGCTAATAGTTGCCATCGGCTACAAAATCCAGGGTCCACAGGAAGACGAGACCAGGGCCGCGGCGCGAAGGCGGTCGGTGCAGTCGGGTATCCGCCCGTTGCCGCGTGCCATTGGTCGGCGCTCTCGCGGCGGGCCAGGGCCGCGCCGCTTGCGCTCGGCTTCCGTACCGCGGGAACCGGCTCGCCCACGGCTTCTGTCGGGACGAGGTTGTCGAGCGGCTGTGCGGCAGGTTCAACGCGATCGGAATCTCAGCGCGGGGGCTCCGGATCGACGCGGTCGATCGGGTGTCGACGCTGGCGGTGTGGCCGGCTCCGGTGCGAGATGCTGACTGTCGCGCGTGCCTGTTCGTCTCGGGTTTCCTGGCGGCAATCCCGCACGTGCGGGACTACCACGCGACCATCGGACTCACTGACAACGAGTACTGGGACTCGTTGAGCGCATTGGGCGAAGAACTGAAGCATGCCACTCCTGGTTGATGGATGGTCAGCTGCGCCAGTACCTCCCGGAGACGTCGAGCATCATCATCCGGTTCCAGCCCCGCTTCACCCGGTGGACCGATCAGGAGGCGGCCAACCAGGCCCCTGTCGAGCCGCGTGTTCCACCGACGCTTCGACGGACCCGGCGTACCGTCGGCTCTCCTCGACGAGCTACCGCAATGCACGACTCTCGAGCGTGCGGTCGTGAACCAGCTTCGCGACGGTGGCCATTGGTACAACCGAACCGGGCGGATCCGCCTAGCCTTTGAGGCCTGTTTGGGCCAGGCCTTCTACGAATTGGCGTTGGGCGAGGATGAAGATTATGAGGACGGGGAGGGCGGAGAGGGTGGCTGCGGCCAGTTGGGTGTTCCACATGGGGCCGCCGTAGGCGTCTACGTATTGGGTGAGGGCCTGGGGGATGGTGAACTTCTGTTTGGAGGAGAGGAAGACGATCGGCTCCAGGTAGAGGTTCCAGCTGTGCAGGAAGGTGAAGATGGCCACCGCTCCGATTGCTGGTCTGGCCAACGGTAGGCAGACGCGCCAGAAGAGGCCGAAGCGGCCGAGGCCGTCGACCCGGCCGGCCTCCTCCAGTTCGGACGGGAGCGTGATGAAGAACTGGCGCATGATGAAGGTGGCCAGCACGCTCGGGGCGCCGAGCATCGGGATCAGGATGAGGGGCCAGTGGGTGTCCACCAGGCCGAACGCGTCGAACATCTTGTACAGCGGGATGATCGTCACCTCGTTCGGCACCAGCAGCCCGGTCAGCACGATCAGGAACACCGCGCCGGAGCCGCGGAACCGTACCCGGGCGAACGCGTACCCGGCGAGCGACGACACCGCCAGGGTGCCGATCGTCACCACCAGGGCGATGTAGAGACTGTTCACGTACTGCCGCCCGAACGGCTGCAGCGCGAACACCTGCCGATAGGCGTCCAGCGTCGGCGACGCGGGCAGTAGCGACGGCGGAAACGCGAAGATCTCCGACACCGGCTTGAGCGACGTCGTCGCCATCCACCAGATCGGGAACACGAACGGCACACAACACACCAGCAGTAGGCCGTAGATCAGCAGCCTAAGCCTCATGGCTCTGTCAATTCTCATGGAACACCCACCTCTTACGCATCTGCCACTGAACAACGGTCAGCACCAGCACGATCAGGAACAGCACCAGCGACAGCGTCGCGCCGTACCCGAAGTGATGGAACTGGAACGCCTGCTGATACAGGTAGTACACCAGCACCGTCGTCGACGTCCCCGGACCGCCCTGCGTCAGTACGGCGATCTGCGCGAAGACCTGCAGCGATCCGACGATCGTCAGGATCATCGTCAGCAGGATCGTTGGGCTGATCAACGGTACGGTCACTCGCCGGAACCGCGCCCACGCCGACGCCCCGTCGATCCGGGCCGCTTCGTACAGCTCGGCCGGTACGCCCTGCAGCGCTGCGAGGAACAGCACCATGTTCAGCCCGACGTTCTTGAAGAGTTGTACGACGATCACCGACACCATCGCCGCACCGCCGGAGCGCAGCCAGTTCGGCCCGTTGATGCCGAAGACGTGCAGGAACGCGTTCACGCCACCGTTGTCCTGCAGCAGGAAGCCCCACACGATCGTCCAGGCGACGAGCGTCACCACCACCGGCGAGAAGAACAGCGTTCGGAAGACCACGGTGCCGCGGAGCTTCTGGTTCAGTAGTACGGCGAGGAACAGCGCGAGGCTCAGGTTCAGCACCACCAGCCCGACCGAGAACAAACCCGTTGCCCGCAGCACCGGACCCAGCTGCTGGTCGTTCGCGAGCGCCTGGTAGTTGTCCCCGCCGACGAACTCGAACGTGCCAGCCAGCACGTTCCACTCGTGCACGCTGTACCAGACCACCAGCCCGAGCGGCACCAGCACGAACGTGACGATGCCGGCCAGTTGCGGCGCGACCATCAGCCAGCCGGCCAACGTGTCGCGCCGCCGCATCGTCCAGTACGGCGCCCGAGCGGCCGGGGAGTCCGACCGCGCAGGCTTCTCGAGGAGCAAGGTCATTTCGCCAGCAGGGGGTTGATCTTCGAGCAGACGCCGGAGAGTACGGTCTTCACGTCCGCGTCCGGCTTCCACAACGGGTCGAGGGCGGCGCGGACGGTCTGCTGCAGTTCGGCGTACCCGGTGTGGCTGGGCTTGATCGTGCCGTTTTCGATGCCCTTGACAACGACACTGTCGAGCTGGGCCGGCTTGAGCAGCGGGTTGGCCTTTGCCAGCGTGGCCGCGTTCAGCTCGGACTTCCGCGGCGGCGGGAAGAACTCCGCCAGCTTCGCCGAGTTCTGCGCGTTGCTGAAGTAGGTCAGGAACTGCTTCGCCGCATCCGCGTGCTTGCCGCGCTTGAACACCCCGATCCCGGCCTGCCCGACCACGGAGTACGCACCGGCCGGCCCCTTCGGCAGCGGCACCAGATCCCAATGGAACTTGGCCTTCTCGAGCAGCGCCGCCCGGCTGATCTGGGTCAGCACCATCGACGAGTCGCCCGCGAAGAAGTCCTTCGTGATGCCCGGTCCGGGCATGCCCTTGCCGGTGAAGATCAGCTTGTGGACGAACGTCATCGCGTCCACCATCTGCGGCTGGTCGAACTGGCAGCTCTTGCCGTCCTTGCTCCACGGCCGCGCGCCCCACCCGGACCAGATCGCGTTCAGCGTGTCCCAGCCCTTGTAGTCGAAGTCGCCGACCACCAGACCACCCTTGCCGGTCTTGGCCTGTACGGCGGCAGCGGTCTTCGCGGCCTCGTCCCAGGTCCAGGTCCCGGAGGCGATCTGCTGCGCGGGCGCCGGCCGCCCCGCCGCCTTCACCAGGTCGGTGTTCACGAACACACCCAGCGGCGAGGTGGAGAACGGGTACGCGTACAGCTTGCCGTCCTTCTCCCAGTTGGTCGTCGTACTCGGCACCAGGTCCGGGTCCTTGTCGATCGGCTCCAGCGCGCCGGAGCTGACGAAGTCCGGCGCGTTGCTCTCGAAGATCC
The DNA here is from genome assembly GCF_017876295.1 of Kribbella aluminosa. Lineage (NCBI taxonomy): Bacteria > Bacillati > Actinomycetota > Actinomycetes > Propionibacteriales > Kribbellaceae > Kribbella > Kribbella aluminosa. Next base: position 476,996 of record NZ_JAGINT010000001.1, read on the forward strand.
ACGCCAGGTCCGGGACGTTGCCGCCGCCGATCTGCGTGGTCAGCGTGGTCGTGTAGCTGTCGAACGGGATCGACTCGAAGGTGATCTTGCCGATCTCCGGGTGATCCTTCTTGTAGCCCGCGGCGATCTGGTCGAACAGCGCCAGGTGCTTGGCGTTCGCGCTCCAGATCGTCATCCGCAGGTCGATCGGCCCGCTGCTGCTCGCGCCGGAGCCGGAGCCACCGCCGCACCCGGCCGCGGCCAGCAGGGCGGCCGCGGACAACGCCGCTGTCAGAATCTTCATCTCAGGTCCTCCATCAGTAGCCGGAACTCAGTAACCACTGATGGCCGGCCAGGCGAGTTCGATGCCCTGGGCAACCAGGCGGTCCTGGAACTCGCCGAGCAGGGCAGGGGTGGCGTGGACCGCGCGCGGACTGACACCGCGGTCGAGACAGAAGCCGGCGAGCAGGCCGGCGGCCTCGCCGATGTTCCACTCGACCGGGTGCAACCGGTAACAGCCGTTGGTGATGTGCGTACTGCCGAGGTTCTTGCTCGCGGGCAGCAGGTTCTCCACCCGCTGCGGGACCAGCGCCCCGAGCGGGATCCGGAACGGGCTGCTCGCCACGTCGATGTAGTTGTCGCCACCGGTCGACGGATGCAGGTCGATCCGGTACATCCCGATGCCGACGCTGTCGGCGTACTCCACCGCTCCGCGCGTCCCGCGGACCGCGACCGACAGGTCCTGCTCGACGATCGTGTACGCCGCCTTGATCCGCCGCGGCTCCCGGATGTACGGCGCCTGCGCGAGCCCGCCGGCCGATCCGACCAGGTCGCCGCGCAGCCGGAGCCCGGGGAAGCCGGTGCCGCCGTCGGGACGCGGTGCCTCGGTCTGCAGCCAGTAGAAGACGGACTGTGAGAGTTCGCGCGCCGCCGCGAGCTGCTTCGCCGCGTCCGGTACGTCGATCACCGGACCCTCGAAGTAGTCGATCATCGGCCAGTTCACCAGGCAGATGTCGCTCTCGTACGCGCCGGGGACGAAATGCCGGCGGGCCGCGATCCGGCGGAACGTCCACAGGTTCGTGTCGCCGCCGCCTCGCCGCTGGTCCGCGACCACCGCGAGCGGGTCGTCGTCCGGGTTCGGGGTGAACGACCGTACCGAGCTCTCCAGCGTGCGCGGGTTCGGCGCCGTCCAGGACAGCAGCCGGTCGCCCCAGAACGCGGGCTGGTAGTTCCGCCAGAACGCGTAGTTCGCCGGCTTGTCGCCGACCTGGTCGCCGTCGACGTGGTCGACCGCGAAGCAGTACGACACCGCCTGCATGTTGAGCGGCTGCGCCTCCGCCGGCGCGCTCGGCTCCCCGGTCGCGCTCTGCGCCTCGAACCCGGTGACGTACTCCGTCCCGGTCAGCGGCAGCAGCTCGCCGGTTTCGGTCGCGTCGAGGATGTACGGCGCCGTGAGCGTCAACTGCTCCGCGGTGTCCCGGTGCTGCACGGTCACCGCGGTGACCCGATCGCCGTCGGTGTCCGCGGACACCGGCCGGTACGGCTGCAGGACCTGCAGCCGGCGACTGGCGCGGTACGGCGCGAGCATCTCCTCCAGTACGGCGACCGCGACGCGCGGCTCGTGACAGAGCTTCGACACGTATCCGGCGCCCGGGTTCAGGTGCGGGTCCGCCCGCGACGCCACCGTCAACGGGTAGTGCCGGCGGTAGTAGTCGCGGATCCCGTCCCGCAGTGCGCGGTACGACGCGGTGATCCCGAACTGCTCGACCCAGGAGTGCTCGTCGGGTGGCACGGCCTGGCTGGTCAGCTGACCGCCGAGCCAGTCGAACTCCTCGGTCAGGATCACCGAGCGACCGGTTCGCAGCGCGGCCAGGGCCGCGGCGACACCGCCGAGCCCACCGCCGACCACGAGAACATCTGTATGCATCTAGGCACCTTTGCTGGGCGGAGTGAGGGTGATTCCGTCGGTCAGGTCGCAGGGGAGGAGCACCTGCTGCGCAGAGGAACTACTTGGCGCGGTCCCGCTGAGGATCGCCTCGAGCAGCTCGACCGCACGCAGTCCCATCGCCCGCCGCGGGACGTGGAAACCGGAGAAGTCCAGATCGCTGGCCGCGGGCCGGGTGGCATCGCCGAGGGTGATCACGGACAGATCCCCGGGTACGTCGATACCGCGCCCGGCCGCGGCGGCGTACAACGCGATCGCGTCCGCGCGGTCCTCGACGAAGGCCGCGGTGATCCTGCGTCCGAGCAGGTCGTCCAGGACCTCACCCGGTGAACGGTCGGTGGTCGGTACGTGCGGTGCGCGGGCACCGGCGGCGTCGCGGAAGCCGCGCATCCGGTCCGCAGACGACTCCGCGCCGCTGCCGAGTCCGGCGTACGCGATCCGCCGGTGGCCGAGCGCGCGGGCCTGTCCGACGACGGTGCGGGTGGCGCTGGCGTAGTCGGCGCCGACGTACGGCACCGGGCCGCCGGCGTCGTCGCGGCGGCCGACCGAGACGAACGGGTACTCCTCGGCGATCAACCGGGCCAGCTCACCGCTCGGGATCTCGCGACCGAGCAGCAGGCAACCGTCCGCGATCCGGAGCCGGTTGTTCTCGTGGAAGATCCGCCGCCGCCCCTCGGCGACCGGCGCGCTGGTGAACAGCAACAGATCCCAGCCGAGTCGCTCGGCGCAGTCCTCGATACCGGCCAGGAACGGGTGGTAGAAGTCGCCGCTCGCGCTCGGGAACACCGACTCGTACGTGAACACGCCAAGGATCTGGTTGCGCTGCTGCGTCATCCGCCGCGCCAGCGGATCGGCCTGGTAACCGGTCTCGCGGATCACCCTGAGCACCCGGTCCCGGGTCTCGGCCGGAATCCGCGCGGTCGCGTCGCTGCGGTTGTTCAGCACCAGCGACACCGTGGTCTGACTGACCTTGGCCAGCCGCGCGATGTCGCGCTGCGTGAGCCGGGTCGCCTTGTCTGCCATCGTCGATCCTTCGCGGTAATACGGATTGCCGGGAACCGTAGAACAGTCCGCCGACGCTCGTCAAGAGGTCGGATTCGCTGATAATTCGAATTATCACTGCCCGAGGTCTTGACCCGCCGGGGTTCCGGGCAGAAAACTCACCGCAGTCCGATCGCAGCGAGGAGATCCGCAATGTCTCTGAAACGTCGTACTGTTCTGCTCGGGGCCGCTGGTGCCGGTCTTGCTTCTACGATGGCTTCGATGTCCATGTCAGTCGCGTCCGCCGGGTCCGCTGGTGCCGCAGGGTTGCCGCTGCTCGCCGAGCTTCCGGCCGGGGCGCCGGACCGGCGGTTGTTCGCGCCCGGGGAGCAGCGGTTCGCGCCGTACCTGGTGATCCTGGCGCCGATGGCGAACGACGTCGTCGACACTGATCCGTACGGGTTCATGGGTGGTGGCTGGTGGCGGACGCCTGCTCAGCCGTACAACTCGCGGGTCCAGGAACACGTTTTCACGCTCAGCTGGTTCTACGCGAACCAGCGGGCCTGGAACCCGTACTACCGGGACAACGCGCTCCTCGGCCGGCTCGACGCCGCGTTGCAGCACTACCTCGGGTTGCAGAACCCGGACGGGTCCTGGCCGGAGTACCACCCAGGCGAGCAGGGAAAGGCGTCAAGCGGTTTCGGAATCGGGTATCTGGCGAAGACGCTCGCCAACCTCCGCCAGGCGAATGCGCTGCCGAGCCGGCGGGCGCAGCTGGAAGTTGCCCTGCGCAAGGGAGTCGACTGGTACCTCGACCCGGGGAACGCCGTCGTCTGGGACGACCCGTTCGAGTACACCAACCAGGCGACCGCGGGGGTGGCCGGTTCGGCACGGACGCTGAAGCTGCTGCCCGACCACGACCGGTCGCTGAAGCTGCAGGACCGGATCCGCTTCATCGCGAAGTGGGCGCAGAGCCCGGCCGGGTTCTTCTACGACCCGCGCGGGATGGACATCAACTACAACTTCGAGGTCATGCTGCCGGAGATGGCCGAGCTGTACCTGCTGACCCGGAACCCGCAGCTCGCGACGATGACGCGCCGGTTCGCCGACTGGTTCGGGTACAACCTGCTCCGGGAACCCGACGGCTCCGGCTGGCTGACCTACTACGCCGTCTCGGACCGGACCGCGGAGGCCTTCTTCGACGACGTGATCCCGGACCCGGACCGCACGATCCTCGGCTCGCACTTCGTCCCGGTCGCGCCGGATCTCGGGGCGTTCTTCACCTCCCGCGAGGACCAGACGGCGACCCGGCAGGCCTGGGCCGCCGACCCGGCGCCGGTGCCCGCACTGGCGAAGCAGGACACATCGCCGCGGATCATCGCGCACGCGCCGTACGGCGAGACGATGCCGACCCGGGCCGCGAAGCAGGCCGCGATCGCGCGACTCCCGTACCTGCGCAGCGACAACTTCACCGAGCGGCGGCACGACGACTACGGCAACCAGGACTACCTCTACGTACGCCGTCCCGGCCTGTACCTCGGTGCGTTCTTCGGGAACCGGCAGGGCAGCGGCGTGAAGGCCGGCACCGGCTTCCTCTGGCACCCGGTCGCGGGCACCGTGATCCACGCGCAGCAGACGGCCACCGGATGCTGGGGCACGGTCCTCGGCGGGAAATCCGATGCCGAGAGCAACCTTGTCGCGTCGTATCCGTCGAAGGACCTGGTCCGCTACCACACGCCCGACGGCTCGGTGGCGACCGAGCTGCTGGTCGGCCCGCACTCCGTCAGCCGCCGCGTCACCGCGACCGGTGCGGCGACCGAGCAGATCCCGCTCGTACTGCAGCCCGGTGACGAAACCGTTTTCTCGGACGGAACGGTCGTTCCGTACGGCCAGACGCGGACCGCGACGGCGGACGGCCTGGTGATCCGCCGGGGCAAGGCGACCATCACGATCACCTGGTCGAGCCGGCGTACGGCGACCCTCAGCACGTCCACCCGGACGTACCTCCGCGACGGGCGCCGACGTGTCCACGTCCTCCGCATCCCCCACGACGGCACGCTGGAAACCGTTGTACGAACGGCCGGCTAGACGCGCAACCGCAGCACCTGGCCGCCCGGCGTGCGACCGGTCAGGTACACGCGAAGCCCGTCCGGGGTGAGGTTTCCGCCCAGATAGGTGTACTGCTCGCCCGGGTCCATCGCGACCCGGGCGGGCCCGCTCCCGGGCCCGAACTCGATCCGGTCGCCGCCCACCGTGTAGCTGCCGGTCCCGGACACGAGCTGGTAGTTGCCGTCAGCATCCAATGCCTCCACGCCGGAAAGCGTTCCACCAGGACGGAAACAGAGCTCGATCGCGTACACCGTCTCGTCTCCGTCGAATCCGAACCCGAGATCGAATCCGTCCGCCACCTCCTCCACCCGGACAGTGGTCCGCAGCGACCGGTACTGCTTGGGCCGGTTCTCGAAGTCCATCGACGAGTAGAACCGCCCCTCCGGCGTGAGGGCGTACCGCCCGCCCGTCCGCTGATCCGGCGCCAGCGGCAAGTGGTACGCCGCCCGTACCTCCTGCTGGAGCTTGAATGTACCCGCCCCGGTGCGATGCAGCCCGTCGGCGCGAAAGTGACCCGTGCCGAAGAACTGCGGCGACAACCGCACCGAGTCCAGAATCGCGGCGCCCTGGCGGAACTTGAAGAACGTCGGATTCGTGGACAGCCCCGACGCGATCACCGGGATCTTGTGGAAGTCGGTGCCGCCGAAGATCGTCGCCGTCCGACTGCCCCGCCGTACCCGGGCCGACGCCTGCGAAGGATAGTGCTGGACGAAATCTGAAGGCGCCGGCGCAGCATCCGGCAGCACCGCGGACAACCGGGGTCGCTCCAGCACCTCGGCCAGGAAGTCGCCGAGCTCGCCGCTCCCGCGCGCTTGGATGCTCTTGGCAACAGTCGTGAACCGTCCGTCCCCGGTGTGCAGCGCGAGCTCGCGGAACTGCGTGAGATACCACCAGAGCTCGCGGACGCCCTTCTGGTCCTGGCGCCGGGAGGCCGTCGTGTCCACCTCGCCGTTCGGCTCGAGGAGGTACAGCGTCAGCTCGAGGTTGCGCCGTACGTACTCCAGCAGTTCCGGCTTGTCGTGCAGCCGCGCGATCGTCAGCAGGCACGGATTCGTCACCTCGGCGGCGTACGTCGAACTCCGCTCGCTGTAGATCCCGTCCGAGGTCGCGTCGACGCCCTCGGCGAGCCAGTCGTCGATCCGTGCGGTGTACCGCGGGTCCGGAAACAGCTGGTTCGCCCGCGCCAGCGCAGCGGACACCTCCCACCGGTGGTTCGGCGTGTGCACACCACCAGCAGCCAGCGCCGGCGCCGCCTTCCGCACGATTTCCGCCAACGTTTTCCGAAGCGGCGCGGCCTGGTCGTCCGCGTCGAGCAGCCCGTACACGATGCACAGGTCCTGGATCGCGAAAGCGCTGTCCGGCGGCGAGTGCAGGTTGCCGACGTCGTACAGCCCGTCCTCGTGCTGCCGCGCGACGAGCTGCTCCACGAGCCGGCCGATCGGCGCGAGCAGGGCCACGTCGTGGTGGTACGTCGACCGGTCCCACACGTACCCGGAAACCAGCCGTCGCGCCTTCCGCGCGACCGCCCGGACGCTGTCGCCGGTGTCCCGGTGGTCAGCGAGCACGAGCGGGATCTGGGCCTGGTTGGCCGTGGTCAGCAGCATCAGGAAGTCGTCGTCCACACCCGTCACCCCATCACAGTCAAGCGCCGCAGGCGACCGCATCCGGACAGCTCGGCGGGTCCTCGAGCCCTTGCATAAACCGGTTTCTCGTACTAGTTTCACCGGCCAAAGCAAACGCTTTCCGGCCCCTGTTCCGCTGTTCGGGAGGTAACGAGACGATGAGTGCGCTGGGTGAGCTCGGCAGCCTCCGGGGGAAGAAACCTGCAGGTCAGAAGCCAGACCGGGGCGGTGGGGTCGGACATGCCGGCAAGAAGGACAACCTGGCCGGGTACCTCTTCCTCGCGCCGTGGTTGCTGGGCCTGTTCCTGATCACGATCGGGCCGATGCTGGCCTCGCTGTACCTGTCCTTCACGGACTACAACCTGATCCAGGCGCCGAAGTGGATCGGCCTGGAGAACTTCACCCGGATGCTGTCCGACCAGCGGCTGCACAACTCGCTGAAGGTGACGTTCACCTACGTGTTCGTCTCGGTGCCGCTGCAGCTGACGATCGCGCTGCTGCTCGCCGTGGTCCTGGACCGGGGTGTTCGGGGAATGGCGTTTTATCGATCCATCTTCTACCTGCCGTCGCTGCTCGGCTCGAGCGTCGCGATCGCGATCCTCTGGCGGCAGGTGTTCGGCACCACGGGCCTGCTGAACCAACTGCTGGACCTGTTCGGAATCCACGGAAAGGGCTGGATTTCCGACCCGAGTACGGCGCTCGGCACGCTGGTCGTGCTGAACGTCTGGACGTTCGGCTCGCCGATGGTGATCTTCCTGGCCGGCCCTCCGGCAGATTCCGTCGATGTACTACGAGGCCGCGGCGGTGGACGGCGCCGGGACGCTGCGCCGGTTCTTCGGCATCACGCTGCCGCTGCTGACGCCGATCGTGTTCTTCAACCTGGTGCTGCAGATCATCCACGCGTTCCAGTCGTTCACCCAGGCGTTCGTCGTCTCCGGGGGCAGCGGCGGACCGTCGGACTCGACGATGTTCTTCACGCTGTACCTCTACGACCGGGGCTTCGGGAACTTCGACATGGGCTACGCCTCCGCGATGGCGTGGTTCCTGCTCGTGATCATCGGGGTCTTCACCGCCGCGAACTTCTTCGCCTCGAAGTACTGGGTGTTCTATGACGACTGAAACGCTCCGCACAACGGTCACCGCCAGGCGTTCCGGCGTCGTCACCTGGGCCCGGATCCGGCCGCTGGTGACCCACGTCGTGCTCGCGGCGTCGGCGCTGGTGATGCTCTACCCGGTGATCTGGATGGTGGTCAGTTCGCTGCGGCCCGGCAACGAGATCTTCCGCGACCCCGGGATCCTGGTGAAGGACCTGCGGATCGAGAACTACCGGGTCGGCTGGAACGCGCTGACCGAGCCGTTCACCCGGTACCTGCTGAACTCCGCGCTGGTGGTGCTCGGCTCGATCCTCGGCAACCTGGTGTCCTGCTCGATGGCGGCGTACGCGTTCGCCCGGCTGGAGTTCACCGCGAAGAAGCTCTGGTTCGGGATCATGCTGCTCAGCATCATGCTGCCGATCCACGTGGTGATCGTGCCGCAGTACATCCTGTTCTCGAAACTGGGCTGGATCAACACGGTGCTGCCGCTGATCGTGCCGAAGCTGCTCGCCACCGACGCGTTCTTCGTCTTCCTGATGGTGCAGTTCATCCGCGGCATCCCGCGCGAGCTGGACGAGGCTGCCCGGATCGACGGCTGCGGCAAGGCGTCGATCTTCGGCCGGATCATCCTGCCGCTGATGGTGCCGGCGTTGGCCACCACGACGATCTTCACGTTCATCTGGACCTGGAACGACTTCTTCAGCCAGCTGATCTACCTGACCGACCCGCACATGTACACCGTCCCGATCGCGCTCCGGTCGTTCGTCGACTCGACCTCCAGCTCGTCCTGGGGCTCGATGTTCGCGATGTCGGTGGTGTCCCTGGTCCCGGTCTTCCTCGCCTTCCTGCTCGGCCAGCGGTTCCTGATCAAGGGCATCGCGACCACCGGCATCAAGTAACTCTCCAGTTATCGCTGAAAGGTGCACTTCATGAGGCACATCCCACGCGCTCTGACGGCGCTGGCGCTGGCCACGACGTTGCTCGCGGCAAGCGCCTGCGGCGGCGGCTCCGGCGGTCCGGGCGGCTCGGCGGACGCCGGCGGCAAGGTCACGCTCCGATTCACCTGGTGGGGATCGGACACCCGGACCAAGCTCACCCAGCAGGTGATCGACGCGTACCAGAAGGACCATCCGAACGTCACGATCAAGGGCGAGTTCGGCGACTGGTCCGGCTACTGGGACAAGCTCGCCACCACGGTCGCGGCGAACGACGCGCCGGACATCATCCAGATGGACGAGAAGTACCTGCGTGAGTACGCCGACCGCGGCGCGCTGCTCGACCTGAAGAAGGCGCAGGGCCTGGACACCGGCAAGTTCGAGCCGGACACGCTCGGCGCCGGCGAGTTCGACGGCGGGCTGTACGGGCTGAACGCCGGGATCAACTCGTTCGCGGTGGTCGTCAACCCGGCCGCGTTCAAGACCGCCGGCGTACCGGTCCCGGACGACAAGACCTGGACCTGGGACGACTTCGCCAAGACCGCCGCGGAGATCACCACCAAGACCGGCGGCAAGATCACCGGCACCGGCACCCTCGGTGTGAACGAGGCCGGCCTGAACCTGTGGGCCCGGCAGAACGGCGAGTCGCTCTGGACCAAGGACGGCAAGCTCGGCGTCTCGCCGGAGAAGACCACGGACTTCTTCAAGTACATCCTGAAGCTGCGGGACCAGAAGGCGATTCCGCCGGCCGAGGCGATCTCGCAGGACATGAACGCGTCGCTCGACCAATCCGCGTTCGCGACCGGCAAGCTCGCGATGAGCTTCATCTGGAGCAACCAGTTGGTGGCCTTCAGCAAGGCGACCGGCCAGCAGCTGAAGCTGCTCCGGATCCCGAGCGCCGGTGGCAAGGCCGCCGACAACGGCTCGTACTACAAGGGCTCGATGTTCTGGTCGATCTCGTCGCGGTCCAAGCACCAGAAGGAGGCCGCGGAGTTCGTGAACTACCTGGCGAACAGCCCGGCGGCCGGGAACGTGCTGCTGGCCGAGCGGGGCGTCCCGCCGAACACGGACATTCGCGCCGAGGTGACGCCGAAGCTGCAGCCGGCCGACGCCGCGACCGCGAAGTTCATCCAGGACATCAAGCCGGACCTCGGCGACCCGTCGCCGGCGCCGCCGGTGGGTGGCGGTCAGGTGGAGAAGATCATGCAGCGGTACACGACCGAGGTACTGTTCGGGCGGCAGGCGCCGGACGCGGCCGCCAAGGCATTCCTGGACGAGGTCAAGGGTGGGCTCAAATAGTGTTGCTGACCGCAACTGATTGCCGATGACGGTGGCCCGCGTGGCCGTGGTGGGAATCCACGGCCACGGTGCTTCCCATGTCCGTAACGTCACCCGGCTGCCCGGGGCCGAGCTCGTCGCCGTCGCCGATCCGCAGGGCGGCGGCGACCTGCCGGCCGGCGTCCAGGTGTACGCCGCCCTGGACGAGCTGCTGGCTGGCACCGAGGTCGACGTGGTGGTGATCTGTACGCCGATCCAGACGCACGTCCCGCTGGCGGAGCTGGCGATGCGGGCGGGCGCCGACGTACTGCTGGAGAAACCGCCGACGGCGTCGCTGGACGAGTTCCAGCAGCTGACCGCGGTGGTCGGGGAGACCGGACGGGCGCTGCAGGTCGGCTTCCAGGCGCAGGCCTCGGAGGCCACGCTCACGCTGGCGAAGCTGATCGCCGACGGCGAGTTCGGCGAACTCCGCGGGATCAGCGCGACCGGGAAGTGGGTACGCACGGCCCGCTACTTCCAGCGCGCCCGCTGGTCCGGGCGACGCCGGCTGGACGGGATCGACGTGGTCGACGGCGCGGTGACGAACCCGCTCGCCCACGCGACGGCCGCCGCGCTGCTGCTGGACGGGTCGACCGGCGTGGACGACATCCGCTCGATCGAGACCGAGCTGTACCGGGCGAACCCGATCGAGTCCGACGACACGTCGTCGGTCCGCATCACCACCAGCCGCGGTACGCCGATCCTGATCGCGGTCACGCTGTGCGCCACGGAACACCTCGAGGCGTCGGTAATCGTCCACGGGTCGAAGGGCCGCGCGGTGCTCACGTACCAGTCCGACCTGATCGGCACCACGAAGTACGGCCGCGCGGATCTCCTCGAGAACCTGCTGGCCCATCGAGCGGACCCCGCCGTACCGCTCTACGTTCCGCTCGAGGCAACCGGCGGCTTCACCCGCGTCGTCGAGGCGGTACGGACGGCGCCGGACCCGACGGTGATCCCACCCGACCTCATCCGGTGGGAGGGCGACGGCCTGGACCGCCGCCCGATCCTCCACGACGTGGAGAAGTGGATCGACCGCGCCTCCGACGAACTCGCGCTGTTCTCCGAGATCCGGGCTCCCTGGGTCACACCGGCAACGCGAGGCTGAACGTCGTACTGCCGGGCTTGGACGTGAGGGTCAAGGTACCGGCGTGGGCGTGGGCTATCGACTCGGCGAGGGAGAGGCCGAGGCCGGTGCCGCCGCTGGTGCGGGTGCGGGCGGTATCGGCGCGGGTGAAGCGCCGGAAGACGTTCGGGAGCAGGTCGGCGGGGATGCCGGGGCCGTCGTCATGGACGGTCAGTACGGCGGAGTGCTCGTGGTGGGTGATGGCCACCGTGACCGTGGTGCCGGGCGGGGTGTGGCGGCGGGCGTTCGTGAGCAGGTTGGTTACCACCTGGTGCAGGCGTTGCTCGTCGCCGATCACGATCATCGGGTCGGTCGGCAGGGCCAGCTCCCAATGGTGGCTGGGGGCAACTATCTCGGCGTCGGTGATCGAGTCGCGGGCGAGCCGGGACAGGTCGACCGGGCGGCGGTCGAGCGGCCGGCCGGCGTCCAGGCGGGCGAGCAGCAGCAGGTCCTCGACCAGCGACGCCATCCGGGTGGTCTCGACCATCACCTTGCCCATCGCGTGCGTGAACAGCTCGGGGTCGCGCTGGTGCAGGCTGAGCTGTGCATAGCCGTGGATCGTGGTGAGCGGTGTCCGCAGCTCGTGCGACGCGTCGGCGACGAACTGCCGGACCTGTTGCTCGCTGCGGTGCCGGGCATCGAGCGCGTTCTCCATGTGCCCGAGCAACGTGTTCAGCGCGACCGCGACCTGCCCGACCTCGGTGTGTTCGTCGGTGAGCTGGTCGGGGACCCGCGCGGTGACCCCGATCTCGCCGGTGTCCAGCGGTAGCGCGGCCACCTCACGTGCGGTCTGCGCGACCTGGCGCAGCGGCCGGAGTTGACGTCGTACGACGAAGATCGCGACACCGCCCGCGGCGAGGACACCGAGGCCGCCGAACAGCGCCTCCCAACCGATCAGGCTGTTGACGGTGTTCTGGATGTCCTTCGTGGGCAGGCCCGCGATGACGGTGACCGGGCCGATGTTCGACGCCCGGACGCGGTACGTGCCGAGGTCCGGGAGGCTGACCGTACTGTTCTGGTCGGTGGCGGACTGGTCGAGGACGTTGATGGCCTCGTCCGACAGGGCGGTGAGCTGCCCGTCGGAGGTGATGACGGTGCCGACCACCTCGGACGCCTGTCGGTAGACGGTCACGGTGCCCGCGTCCTGCCCGTGCGGCGCGTCCGGCGGCGGGCCGCCGTTCCGCAGTGCGCCGGCCGCGCGCCCCTGGGCGGCGGTCACCTTGCCGTCGAGCTGGTTGGTCAGGTACGAGCTGATCGCGGCGGTCGTCAGTCCGCCGATCGCGATACTCACCACCGCCACCAGCACGACCATCGCCGCCGCGACCCGCACACTCAAGGACCGCGCCGCAAACCTCATGCCTTCAGCATGAACAACCAGCCCTCACACTCGCTCCACGTTTCCTGGCACCTTCCTGTGAAGTCAGAGCAGTGCGCGCAACCCTTCGTACTCCCCGGCCGCCCAGCCCTCACCCCGCGACTCGGTACCCCGGTAGCGGGGTTTGTCGACCACGTGGAAGCGCAGGTTGAGGATCCGCCCGACAATCTGCAGGTACGGGATCGCGGCCTCGTCCTCGGCGGTGATCTCGCGCCGGATCCGGTAGCCGGCCTTGAACGCCTCCCAGTGCGGCGTCGTCGCGACGCCACAGAAATCGGCCGCCACCGGACCGGTCGCGGCCAGATCGAAATCCAGCAACAGAAGTCCCTGTGGCGTCAACAAAACTTTGTCCATCGAGACATCGCCGTGGCAGGTTCCTGCCTTTGAGTACTGCGAGAGGTTGTTCCGTACTCTCGCCGTCAGTGTCCGGAGCAGGTTTTCCTCCGCGTCGTCGACGGCGAGGATTTGTTCGAGCGCTTGGTCGACGTCTTCCGCCGGCGGCCGGAAGTACGGCGACGTGTAGTTCTCCGCGGCATCGTGAAATGCAGCGACCTGCCGACCGAACGCGTCATACAGTTCGTCGGTGAAGGGTGGCCGCGGCGTGCTCCCTTCGACGTACTCGAGCAGGGTGAACGGGCGGGGTCCTTCAGGTGTCTCCAGCAGGCCGACGGTGTCGCCGTCGAGCAGCGGCACGACCTCCGTCGTGCGGACGCCGGCCGCGCGCAGATGCGCCGAAAGCCCTGTCTCCCAACGGATTTCGTCCGCCTCGCGCCTGCCGTACAGGTAGAGCTTGAGCACGTACCGCGCGTCGCCGGTGGCCAGTTCGTACACGTCGTTCACCAACGTCCGGCGCAGCTCGCAGTGCTCGAACGTCACGCCGTACCGCGGACCGAGGTGGGCGGCCAGTGCGGCCGGCTCGGGCAACGACCGGAAGGTCTGGATCATCACCCGAGACGAGAGGGCGTTGCGAATTCGCAGGTTAGAACTCGGGCAAGACTGGGGAGGTTCGAGACGTTTCCGGATTCGCCTCCCCTTTCGGGGCCGGAAACCGGTAGCCTCGTGCAGCGCGCTATGGGGGCCGCCGTACCACCCACCCGACGAACTGCCGGAGAGCCCATACCGGTCAGGAGTGCACGTCTTGCAGGAGAACACCAGCAGCACCAGTACTGGCGAACTGGTCAACGTACCCCTCACCGGTGCGGACAAAGTCGCCTACGCCTTTTACGCGACCGCGGCTGCCGCGGCGCTGGTCGGCCAGGTCTGGGCCGGCGTGACCCACATCCCCTGGCCGAGCGACGGCTTCTCGCCGTTGCTCAAGATCATCCTCGTCACACCCGCCGTCGCGGTGCTCGAGCTCGGCGGTGTCGCCACCGCGGCGCTCGCCGACCTGCGCCGGCGCAAGGGCGAGCAGGCGTACGCGTACCGTGCGATGTCGTTCTTCGCGGCGCTGGTCGCGGTCGTGTTCAACGTGGTCGGGCACTGGCGCCCGGAGGAGCGGTTCCTGGCCTTCGGCTTCGGCGGCCTGTCGGCGTTCGCGTACGTGCTCTGGCTGATCCACAGCTCGGCCCGGCGCCGGGACGCACTGCGTCGCGCCGGGCAGATGCGCGAGACCGGTCCGGTCTACGGCATCGTGCAGTGGGCCCGCGAGCCGCGCGTGACCTGGCTGGCGCGGTCGCTGGCGATCGAGCACGGCTACTCGCTGTACGAAAGCCTCCGGGCGGCGCACCACCAGATCCGGAACCGGAGCCGTCGCGAGGCGATCGCCGGGACCGTCGCGGAGTACATCCGTTCCGAGCACCAGGACGAGCGGCTGGCGAAGATCGCCGAGACGACGTACGACCCGGACCGGCTGGCCGGGATGCTCGAGGAGCGGATCAACTACGAGGTCATCACGAACAAGCTGACCAAGGCGATCTCGCCGCCGCCGGAGCAGTCCGACGAGCGGCCCGGCGTACCGGCTGCCGTCTGGGTGCTCGAGGGCGGGCAGCCGCGGCGTGCGGACGGCACCGGGGTGGGGCTGCGCGACGACGACGCCTGGACCGGTGAGCTGATGGCGATCGTCGACCAGCCCGAGACCGACAGCGGGAACGTGTCCGAGGCCGTCGTGGTCGAGGACGAGAGCGAGCCGCAGCACGTCGTGAACGGTACGGCGAGCGGCAGCCTGAAGCCGTTCGCCCCGCAGCCGAAGGCGGAACCACTGGTGGAGAAGCCGAAGCCGCCGTCGCCGTTCGCCGGTCCGACGGACCCGAAGCCGCCGGCGCTGATCACCACACCGAAGGCCGAGCCGGTCGAAGAGGAAGCCGTCGAACCGACCGACCTCGAGAAGAAGCGCATGCGGGCGTGGAACATGCTGGCCGACTGGCCGGAGGGCCACGAGCGGACGGCGAAGAACCTGGCCACCGCCGTCAACTGCAGCGAGCCGATGGCGAGCCGGTTCATCGAGCAGTACGAGACCGAGCACGGCCTGGTCTTCAGCTCGCCGAACTGACCATGCTGCCGGTGGACCTCAGAGGTTGAGGTTCACCGGCAGTTCGGCGAGACCGCTCACCAGTACGCGACGCCACTCGAGCTCTTCGGCCGGTTTCGCCAGACTCATCCGCGGGAACCGCCGTATCAGGGCCAGCAACGATTCCTGCAGCTCGATCCGCGCCAGCTGCGCGCCGAGGCAGAAGTGCGGCCCGAAGCCGAACGACAGGTGCTTGTTGTCGGCCCGGTCCAGCCGCAGCTCGTCGGGTGCGTCGTACGCGCGCGGATCCCGGTTCGCCGAGTTGAGTGCGGCCATCACGCCCTCACCGGCCTTGATCTGTACGCCGTGCAGCTCGACGTCCTCGAGCGCCACCCGGAGCTGACCGACCTCGCTGAACCTGTTGAACCGCAGCAG
Source organism: Kribbella aluminosa (assembly GCF_017876295.1). Taxonomy (NCBI): domain Bacteria; kingdom Bacillati; phylum Actinomycetota; class Actinomycetes; order Propionibacteriales; family Kribbellaceae; genus Kribbella; species Kribbella aluminosa. The sequence goes on from NZ_JAGINT010000001.1 coordinate 492,360, forward strand.
TTCCTCGATCGCGGACGGGACCAGGGCAGGGTTTTCCACGAGCCGCGCCCAGTTCTCCGGCCGGCGCAACAGGGTCGCGACGCAACTGGAGATCTGGTTCGCGGAGGTCTCGTGGCCGGCGACGAGCAGGTTGACGCCGAAGGCGATCAGTTCTTCCTGACTGAGCCGGTCGCCCTCCTCGCGGGCGCGGACGAGCTCGTCGAGCAGGTCCTCGGGTGGTGCGTCGGTGTTCGCGAGCTTCTTGGTGACCAGGTCCTCGATGTACGCGGTCAGGTTGGTCATCGCGTCCTCGACCAGGTCCTTCTCGGCCATCTTCATGCTGTACCCGAGCTCGGTCCACTCCCGGAACTGCGCGCGGTCGGCGTACGGTACGCCGAGCAGCCGGCAGATCACCTGGATCGGCAACGGCAGCGCGACCAGCTGCCTGAGGTCGGCGCCGTCGCCCGCCTGCGCGACGTCCTCGGCGAGTTGTGCGGACAGCTCCGCGACCCACGGCCGGGTGCGCTCGATCTTCCGGTGCGCGAACGTTGGTACGACCAACCGTCGGAGGCGGGTGTGCTCCGGCGGGTCGGTGGTGGTCAGGCTGTTCGGCATCGGCTTGGCCAGCGCCACCCGCGGCGCGCCCTGCTGCACCACCGCGGCCCGGGAGAATCTCGGGTCGGCCAGCACGAGCTTGACGTCGTCGTACCGTGTCACCAGCCACACCTCGGCACCGGCCAGCGTCCGCACCCGTGCGACGGGCCGCCCCTCGCGGAGCTCGGCGAACGTCGGCGACGGATCGAACCGAAACGCGTCCTCGAACGGAATCTGCAAGACCGGCTCAGGCATACCCCGAGCCTAGGTAACTTAGGTAACCCTTGCTCGGGGTTCGGCGCGTCGGATGTGGATCCCCATGCAGGCACAACCCGGCTTTGGAGGTCGTCGAAGGCCGGATTTGGCCACTTGTGCCTGCGCAGGGATCCGCCGCCTACTTGGTGCCGAAGGAGTAGACGGTGGTGGACTTGTAGGTCTCGCCGGGGCGGAGGACCGTGGGCGGGAAGTTGGCGTGGTTCGGGGAGTCCGGGAAGTGCTGGGTCTCGAACGCGAACGCGTCGCCCTGGCGGTAGGCCTTCTTGCCGATGCCGAGGAACGTGCCGTCGAGGAAGTTGCCGCTGTAGAACTGCACGCCGGGCTGGTCGGTGTGTACCTCGATCGTGCGGCCGTGCTCGGGCTCCCAGAAGCGGCCGGCGAGCCGCAGGCCGTCCTTGTCCGGCCGGCCCCCGAGCACGAAGTTGTGGTCGTACCCGCGGCCGAACACCAGCTGCTGGTGGTCACCGCGGAGCCGGGCGCCGATCGCGGTCGGCCGGCTGAAGTCGAACGGCGTACCGGCGACCGGGGCGATCTCGCCGGTCGGGATCAGCGTCGCGTCCACCGGGGTGTACTTCGGCGCGTTCAGCTCGAGCACGTGGTCGTAGATCGTGCCGTTGCCCTCGCCGAGCAGGTTGAAGTAGCAGTGGTTGGTGAGGTTGACGATGGTCGGCTTGCCGGCCACCGTCGCGTGGTAGCCGATCCGCAGGTTGTCGCGGGTGTCCAGCGTGTACGTGACGGTGCTGGTGAGCTCACCGGGAAAGCCCATCTCGCCGTCCGGGCTGACGTAGGTGAACGCGACGCCGACGGACTTGTCGTCCTGGACGACCTTGGCCTTCCAGACCTTCTTGTCGAAGCCGATCGTGCCGCCGTGCAGCGCGTTCTCGCCGTTGTTGACCGGGATCTGGTACGCCGTCCCGTCGAGCGTGAACTTGCCCTTGGCGATCCGGTTGCCGTAGCGGCCGATGGTGGCGCCGAAGTACGGGCTGAGCTTCGCGTAGTCCGGCAGGTTGTCGAAGCCGAGGCTGATGTTCTCGGTGTGGCCGCGGCGGTCCGGGGTCTCGATCCGCTGCAGGGTCGCGCCCCAGGTCAGCATCGAGATCGTCACCCGGCCGTTGGTGAACGTGTAGACGTCCACCCCTTGGCCGTCCGGGGTGGTGCCGAACGGGTCCTTGCGGATCTCGAGCTTGCCGTGGTGTGCGCCCATGGTCGTCAACTTATCCGGCGTACCACTGGTGGTGGCGGTTCGGGTGGCCGCTTCCGCGGTGCTGCTGAGTGCGCCCGCGGCGGCGGCACCGAGGCCCAGTGCGCCGGCGGTCCGGAGGACCTGGCGGCGGGGCAGGTGTTCGGGCATCGCAATCCCCTCAATCGTCGTGCTCAATCGTTGTAGACGGACAGACCTGGGCACGATAAGCACGGCGTAGGAGTGTTTGGAACAGTTCGGAACGGTGTGAATTCGTCCGCTCTCTCGAGGTGTGACCAGATCCGTCCGCTAACCGGCCCGATCGAGCCTTCTGCGGTACGCCGGTGCGCGCGCAGGATGGGGTCATGAGCCGAACCGCACTGATCGTGATCGACGTCCAGGAATCGTTCCGGGTCCGCCCGAACTGGCAGCTGGTGAACCACCCCGACATCGCCGGCCGGGTGCAGCGCCTGGTGCGCGCGGCCCGGGAGCGGGACGAATTGGTGGTGTGGGTGCTGCACACCGAGCCCGGGACCGGCGGCGCCTTCGACCCGGCCGAGGGACATGTCCGGCTCATCGACGGCCTCGAACCGTTGCCGACGGAAAGCGTCATCAGGAAAACGTCGCACAACGCCTTCACCACAACGAATCTGCAGCAACTGCTGACGCAGGAAGGCGTTTCCGAAATCGTTGTCTGCGGTATCCGTACCGAGCAGTGCTGCGAGACCACCGCGCGGGTCGGGTCGGACCTCGGGTACGACGTCGTGTTCGTCACCGAGGCGACTGCGACGATGGCGCTCGCGCACTGGTCGATCCGCGAGCAGGCGTCCGTCGAGGAGATCCTCGCCGACCCGCGGACGCTGACCGCGGACCAGGTCACCGAGCGCACCGAGTACGCACTGGCCGGCCGGTTCGCCACCGTCCGCACCCTCGACGAGCTGACCGCCGTACCCGTGGCATCCTGACCAGATGCGACCTACCCGCGTGCTCTTCGTACTGGTGCCGCGGCTCCACTTGCTGGATCTGGCCGGGCCGGCGCAGGTGTTCACGACTGCGAACGACTTCGGGTACTCCTACGACGTGTCGTACGTGGCCGAGTCCGACGAGGTCGCGACCGCGCAGGGCGTGCCGTTGCGGACGCAGTCGGAGTGGCCGGAGCTGGAGCCCGGCGACCTGATCGTCGTGCCGGGGTGGCGGTCGCCGCGGTTGTCGCCGGAGCCGCCGATCGGGCCGGAGTTCCGGCGTCGGCTGCGGGCGCACCACGATGCCGGCGGAGCGGTCGCCAGTATCTGCTCGGGCGCCGACGCGCTCGGCTGGGCCGGGCTGCTCGACGGCCGCCGGTTCACCACCCACCACGACCTGACCGACGAGCTGGCCGCCCGCTACCCGCGGGCGACCATCGTCCGGGACGTGCTGTACGTCGAGGACGATCGCGTGATCACCTCCGCCGGCATCGCCAGCGGTATCGACCTCGCGCTGCACCTGGTCGCGGTCGGCCGCGGCGCGGAGGCGGCCGCCCGGGTCGCGCGGGAGATGGTCGTGTACGCCCGGCGGAACGGCGACGAGCTGCAGGAGTCGACGATGCTCCGGCACCGCGACCACCTGAGCGACCTCGCGCACCGCGTCCAGGACGTCATCGACGCCCGGTACGCCGACAGGCTCCCGCTCGCCGAGCTGGCCGGGGACGTCGGCGTCAGCGAACGCACGCTGACCCGGATGTTCACCACCGCGACCGGTCTCACGCCGCTGCGCTACCAGCAGCTGCTCCGGGTGGAGCGCGCCGAGCACCTGATCGGCCACGGCAGCACGATCGAGTCGGCGGCCCGCTCGGTCGGGTTCGAGGACCCGCGGATGCTGCGCCGGTTGCGGTCTCGTGCTTCTGTCTAGACCAGAACAACTTTTCCCTCGCATCGGACGTCTACCAGGGACAACTGATCGAACGAGGGGACGAACCATGAAGGTTGCTCGGAGCATCCGTCGAGGGGCGGTCGCGACCGGTGCGGCGACGGCGACGCTGGCGGTGGGGCTGAGCCTGCTGGCCACGCAGGGGGCCGGCGCCGCCACCACGACCGCGACGGCGCTGAGCCGTTCGCAGTTGCTGACCGTCGGACAGGTGAAGCAGGCGGATGCGCGCCGCGCCTGGAGCACGCAGGTTGACAAGGGGCTCCTGCCGTCGACGTACTGCGGTCCGGCATCGACCGAGGGGAAGCACGTGGCGGCGCGGATGGCGCGGGGCTTCACCGACGAGATGGACGCGTACGGCGCGCAGTACGTGAGCCAGTACGCGAACCCGGCGTCCGCGCGGGCGGCGTACAACTCGGTCATCGCGACGCTGAAGACCTGCACGTACAGCAAGCCGGCGCCGACGCACGCGCGGAAGATCACCGAGAACCGCGTGGTCAAGGGTGCCTCGGGTGACCTGACCCAGGTGATCCGCTGGTACGACTACCCGAAGCCGAACGACCCCGGCAGCGAGGCCGGCGGCTTTCCGTACGCCGTCACACTGAAGGGCCGCACCGTGTCGGTCCTCGCCTTCCGCGAGATGGGTCCCGGCGTACCCGCGCCGAACTTCGACAAACTCGCCCGCCAGGCAGCCGCCAAGGTCACCAGTTGACGCGCGGGATGTGGTTCGGCGGCACGATGGGGGGCATCGTGCCGCCGAACGGGGGAGGGGTCAGGACAGGGGCTGGGCGGACTGGACGAACTGGTTCGTGTAGGTCTTGGTCAGATCGATCGCCTTGCCCTTGACCGCCGGGTTGAAGGCCGACAGCACGGCCAGGCAGGTCTTCGGCCCGTCGGTGGGCATGATGCCGGTCGGGTTGTAGATGCCCTTCTCACTGTTCAGCGCCGCGACGTACGCCGGCTTGCCGACACCGGCGTAGTAGTCGGCCGGCATCTTGTCCGCGATGTCGGCCGCCGAGTGGGACTGGATCCACTTCAGCGTGGCGACGTACGCGTTGACGAGCTTCTGGACGACGTCCTTGTGCGCCTCGACGTAGCTCGTCTGCATGTAGAGCGAGGTCGCCGGGTACGTCCCGCCGAACGCCTTCTTGGCGCCTTCGGCCGTCCGGGTGTCCTCGATGATGTACGCCGCCTTGTCGGACAGCAACTTGGACACCGTGGGCTCCGTCGTCATCCCGCAGTCGATCTGCTTGTGTTCCATCGCGGCGATGAACGTGGTGCCGGCCTGGACGCCGATCCGGGTGGTCTGGGACGGGTCGATGCCGTTCTGGGTGCCGAGGTACTGGGTGAGGAAGTCGGTCGACGACCCCACGTCGGTGATCCCGAGGTGGCGGCCCTTCCAGTCCTTCGGGCTGCTCACCGTGCCCTTGAGGTCGCTGCGGCAGAGCTCGACCTCACCAGGAACCTGCAGCATCGAGACCACCGCCTCGGCGTACTTGCTGCTGGCCTGCAGCGCGATCGTGTGGTCGTAGAAGCCACCCGTGCCCTGCACCTTGCCGGCCATCATCTCGGTGGTGGCATCGACGCCGGCGCCTTCGCCGATCAGCACCACGTTGACGCCGGCCTTGTCGTAGTAGCCCAGCTGCTTGGCCAGCATGAACGGCAGGTAGATCTGCTTGTCCAGCCCGCCGACCATGATGGTGACCTTCTCCCCGCTCACGCTCGACCCGGCGACGGCCTGGCCGTTCGACCCGCCCTGGGCGTTGTTGGCGCATCCCGCCAGGGCGAGTGCGGCGGTGCAGGCAACGGCTGCGGCGACACGTTTCTTCACGAGTTTCTCCTTCTTTTCTGAGCTGTTGGGGGTCGTTCAGAGCGCGGCGAGGCCGGTGTCGCCGGCCGCCGCGGGGCGCCAGCGCAACAGTCGCTTCTCGAGCCGGGTGATCAGGAACTCGGCCAGCAGCGCGACCACGGCCATCAGCACCATGCAGGCCAGTACGCCGCTCTGGTTGAAGTTCCCTTGAGCTGTCTTGATCAGCATGCCGAGGCCCTTCTCGGCGCCGAGGAACTCACCGACGATGGCGCCGATGATCGCGAAGCCGAAACTCACGTGCAGGCTGGCGAGGATCCAGGTGAACGCCGACGGCAGCACGACCTGGGTGGTGAGCTGCCAGCGGGATGCGCCCAGCAGTTGCGCGTTGGCGGTCAGGTTGCGGTCCACCTCGCGGGTTCCCTGGAACGCGTTGAAGAACACGCCGAAGAACACCAGCACGATCACCAGCAGCACCTTCGAGGTGAGCCCGAGCCCGAACGCCACCAGGAACAGCGAGCCCAGCACGATCCGCGGGATCGAGTTCAGCACCTTGATGTACGGCGCCAGCACGTCCGCGAGCAGCCGGCTCCGGCCGAGCCCGATGCCCGCGACCACGCCGGCGCTCACGCCGATCAGGAACCCGATCACGGCTTCCTCCATGGTCACGAAGATCTGCTGACCGAGGCTGCCCTGGGCCGTGCCCTGGGTGACCCAGGTGACGATCTGCGACCACACCGCGCTGGGTTGGCCGAAGAAGAACGGGTCGATCAGCTTGGTCCGGGCGGCCAGTTCCCAGGCCCCGAGCCAGGCCACCAGGACGCCGATCCGGAGCCCGAGGATCAACCGGCGCCGCGGCGTCCACGGCCGCCGGGCGCTCATGCCGCCACCACGCCGGTCGACCGCGCGTACGCCTGCTCGACCTCCGAGCGGAGCGCCTCCCAGATGTGCTCGTACAGCTTGACGAAGCGCGGGTCGAAGCGGATCTCCTGGACGACCCGCGGCCGGGGCAGGTCGATGGCGAACTCCGCCTTCACCGTGCCCGGACCGGCGGTCAGTACGACGACCTTGTCGGCGAGCGCGATCGCCTCCTCCAGGTCGTGGGTGACGAACACGACCGCGGGCCGGGTCTGGTCCCACAGCGACAGCAGTTCGGTCGACATGATCGAGCGGGTCTGTACGTCGAGGGCGCTGAACGGCTCGTCCATCAGCAAGACCTTCGGCTGGTTGATCAGGGTCTGCGCCAGCGCGACCCGTTTGCGCATACCGCCGGACAGCTGGTGCGGGTACCGGTCCTCGAAGCCCGTCAGCCCGACCCGGCGCAGCCAGTCGCGGGCCAGCAGCCGGGCGTCCGCCTTGCGCGTGCCGCGGAAGAGCGGACCCGCGGACACGTTGTCGAGGACGGTCTTCCACGGGAACACGGCGTCCTGCTGGAAGACGAACCCGGTGGTCGGGTCGATTCCGGTCACTGGCTTGTCCTCGACCAGGACCTCTCCGGCGGACGGCTGCTCGAGGCCGGCCACCAGGGTCAGCGTGGTCGACTTGCCGCATCCGGTCGGACCGACCACGGCACAGAACTCGCCGTCGGCAACGGTGAGGTCCAGATCCTTCAACGCCGTGTAGGTTCCGCCGTCGGCGGTGGGGAACCGCTTGGTCACCCCGCGAAGCTCGATGGCCGTCATCTACGGCTCCTTCCGTGTGAGTGCCGTCACGTTAGGGAAATGGCGGTGGCCGCGGGAAGCCTTGTCCGCGTTGCGCAAGTTGGTCGCGATACCCGTGGTTTTGTGCGTTTTTCTCAGCCATCCTCAGGGATTGCCCCGCGACCGCCGGGCTGGGCACGATGGACGGCGCGACCGGAAGGAGTTGGTGCACGATGTTCCAGCGCGCCACCCTGGCGTCGCGGATCCTGCTCGCGGTGCTCGCGATCGTCGGCCTGACGATGGCGGCGGGTCTCGCCCTGTACGTCTCCGTGACCAGCCGGACCGCGGACGCGAACGCGGAGGAGCGGGCCGCGGACATCGCCGGCGCGGTCGCCGAGACGCCGCTCGCCGCGCAGGCGCTCACCACTGCGGCCTCCCGCCCTGCACTGCGTGACCTCGCGGCCCGGATCGAGCACGACACCGGTGCGTCGTACGTCGTGGTGATCGGGGCCGACGGGACGCGGTACTCGCACCCGATCGCCGCGCTGGTCGGGCAGCGGATCGAGGAGCCGGTGGTGGCGCTCGACGGCCGGGTGCACACCGGCGCGGACAACGGCAGCCTCGGCCGCTCCGCGAACGCCCGCGTCCCGATCCGGAACGCCGCCGGTACGCCGATCGGTGAGGTCTCGGTCGGCATCCGGGAGAGCGACGTCTCCGCCCGGGTCAGCCAGGTCGTGCTGCCGGTGATCTTCTACACCGGCCTGGTACTGGCGATCGGCGTCGCCGCGTCGCTGATCCTCGCGCGGGCGATCAAGCGGGTCACGTTCGGGCTCGAACCCGCCGAGATCGTCGCGCTCGTGCAGGAGCGGGAGGCGATGCTGCACGGGATCCGGGAGGGTGTGATCGCGTTCGACCCGAACGGCCGGGTGAACGTGCTGAACGACGAGGCCCGCCGGCTGCTCGGCCTCCAGGCCGCGCGACTCGGTCAGCCGCTGGACGAACTGGTGCCGCCCGGCCGGCTCCGGGACCTGCTCTCCGGCGCGGTCGAGGGGACGGACGTCGTCGCGGTCACCGGCGACAATCTCCTGGTACTGAACCGGAGGCCGGTGGTCGTTGCCGGGCGCAACGCCGGGTCGGTGGTCACCATCCGGGACCGCACCGAGGTCGAGGCGCTGCTCCGCCAGCTCGACTCGGTGGAGTCCTTGACCACGGCCCTGCGCGCCCAGGAGCACGAGTACTCGAACCGGTTGCACGTGATGTCGGTGCTGCTCGGCCTCGGCGAGATCGAGGAGGCGACGGCGTACGCCGACGAGGTGAGCGTGAGGTCGCTGGCCGCCGACGTCGTCCGGGCCCGGATCGCGCCGCCGGTGGTCGCGGCGCTGCTGATCGCGAAGATCACCGTGGCCACGGAGCGGGACGTCGAGGTCGTGCTGACGCCGGACAGCGCGCTGCCGGCGTCGCGCCTCGACCACACGCCGCTGGTGACGGTGCTCGGCAACCTCGTCGACAACGCCGTCGATGCCGTTGCCGACGGCACCGGTTCGGGTCACCCGCGCGGCCGGGTGACGGTCGAGCTGCACGGCGACGGCCACGAGTTCCACCTGGTCGTGACCGACACCGGCCCGGGCATCCCCGCCGACCTGCTGGACCAGGTCTTCGTGGACGGGTACTCGACCAAGGAGCCGCGGGCCGGCGGCATGCGGCGCGGCGTCGGTCTCGCCCTCGTTCAGCGGCTGGTACGGCGGGCCGGCGGTACGATCACCGCTTCGTCACCAGCGGGGGCCAGGTTCGACGTACGGCTGCCGGTGCGTCGCCAGGTCGAGGAGGTCGTGTCGTGATCAGGACGCTGGTCGTCGACGACGACTTCCACGTGGCCCGCGCGCACACGCGTAGCGTCGAGAAGGTGCCGGGATTCACGGTCGTCGGCGAGGCGCGCTCCGCGGGCGAAGCGCAGCAGCTCATCACCCAGGAACGGCCCGACCTGCTGCTCCTCGACATGTACCTTCCGGACCGGACCGGGCTGGACCTGATCCGGGAGCTGGCCGCCGCTCCGGGCGGCGGCGTACCGGACTTCATCCTGATCACCGCGGCCAGGGACATCGAGTCGGTCCGGGCGGCGATCCAGCTGGGTGCCATCTACTACCTGGTCAAGCCGTTCGCCTTCGCGGCCCTGCGCGAGCAGCTGGAGGCGTACCGGCAGTGGCGGCAGCGGTTGAGCCAGGCCCGCGAGGCCGACCAGGAGACCGTCGACACGCTGTACAGCATGCTGCACTCGCCGGCCACGCACGCGCGACAGCGCCGGAAGCTGCCCGCGACCATGGCCCGGGTCCTGGAGGTCGTCTCAGGCTCGCCTGAGCCGCTCAGCGCCGCCGACGTCGCCGAGTCCCTCGGCTTCAGCCGCCCCACCGCCCAGCGCTACCTCGGCACCCTCGTCCAACGCGGCCTCCTCGATCTGAACCTCTCCTACGGCACCACAGGCCGCCCCGAACACCGCTTCACCCCCCACCGCACCTGACCTCCCTCCGTTGGATCTGTACGACGTCAGGACTGGACAGGTGGTTGGTGGGTAGATGACTGTGGTCGCGACCGCTCAGGAGGGGATTCACCGAATGAAGCTCCGCTATGTGTTCAGCAGCATCATGCTGATGGTTCCGCTGGCGGTGGTTGCCCCGGCGACCGCCGCACCGCAAGATGCGGCGCCCGATCCGGCGGCTGCCGCCAAGGTGCCGTCGATGCTTCGGGACGCCGCCAAGGCCGCGGCGGCCAAGCAGGCCGGGGTGGCTGCCCGGGCGATGGGTGTCGAGAGCAACGGACGGATCGGCGTCCAGGTGTACGCCGCCGCGCCGATCACCGCCGCGCAGCAGGCCCAGCTGACCGCGCTCGGCGCCTCCGTCGAGAAGAACGCCGCCGATGTCACGAGCACGATCGACCTGCCGACCACCGGCCTGGTCTCCGCCAGCGTCCCGTACGACAAGCTCGACGCGGTCGCCGCACTCGGCTGGGTCAGCGCCCTGCGCCCGGCGCTGCGGCCCGCGGTGGACGTCGGCCCGATCACGGCCGAGGGGGTCCAGCTGCACCAGGCCGACAAGGCCCAGGCCCGCGGGCTGACCGGCCGCGGCCAGAAGGTCGGCGTGATCTCCGGCGACGCCGACCACGTCGCCGAAGCGATCGCTGCGGGTGAGCTGCCCGCGGACACCCAGGTGCTGCGGAGTGCGTCGTACGACAACGACGAGGGCACCGCGATGATGGAGATCATCCACGACCTCGCGCCGGACGCGAAGCTGGCGTTCGCGAGCACGCTGGAGACCAACGCCGACTACTTCGAGGCGTTCCACGTGCTGGCGAACGCGGGCGTCACGATGATCGCCGAGGACATCGCGCTCGACGACGAGCCGGTGTTCCAGCAGGGTCTGGGTGCCGCGACCGCCGAGGCGCTCGCCAAGCACGGCATCTGGGTCAGCTCGTCGGCCGGCAACCTCGGCAGCCGGCACGCCCCGCGGGTCACCGCGGTCGGCACCGGCAAGGGCCCCGACGGCGTCACCGGCCCGTACACCGGCTGCCCGAAGGACCCCGGCAACGTGGTGAAGCTGCGCGGCGACGACACGACGTACGACCTGAACCTGCTGCCCGGCGCCGGGATCCTGCCGACGCTGCAGTGGAGCGAGCCGCGGGCGATCTACCCGACCGCCGGACAGGGCGGGTTCACCGACCTGAACCTGTACCTGATGGACAGCACCGGTACGAAGTGCCTGGCGTCCAGCACGAACGTCCAGGCGAACGGGGTCGGTGACACGATCGAGCAGTTCCAGTACTTCAACACGACCGGGGCCGCGCAGCGCGCGAAGCTGGTCGTGGATGTCGCCGGTACGTCGACCGCGCGCAAGGCGCCGATCCTCGACCTGCGCTGGCGGGCACTGTCGGCCGGTGTCCAGACGCTCGACCCGACCGACCGGGCCGGCTCGCTGAACCCGGACTCGAACTACACGATCTTCGCCACCACCGCGGGGGCCGTGAACGCGAGCGTGTCGACCGACCCGGCGACCGCCCCGGTGGAGCCGTACAGCGCGGCCGGTCCGGTGCAGCTCGTCACCACGACCCGCTGCCCGGCCGGCAAGCCCGGTCCGTGCAAGGGCATCCCGGGCGCCGGCGCGCTGAGCTTCCCGGCGCCGAACTGGCTGGCCGGTGACGGTGAGTCCGTCAGCGGCGCGGGCGGCTTCGGCTCCGGTACCTGCCCGACCACCACCGAGGGCGCCTGCCGCTTCTTCGGTACGTCGGCGTCCGCGCCGACCGCCGCGGGTGTCGCCGCCCTGACCCGGCAGGAGTTCGGCGGCCGCCTGGCCCCGGTCGCCCTGAACGTGCTGCTCTCCGCCCGCGCCGTGCACCGCAGCGAGCCGGGCTCCGGGTTCGGGGTGCTCAGCGCGAATTAAGAAGTCGTAGTGGTCCGATTGAGTGCAAATTCAGTTCTCGTATTCATGGACCGATGCCGCCATCCCCCGAAAGGATGGCGGCATGACTACACGTTTCGGGGTATTCGTACCGCAGGGCTGGAAGATGGATCTGGCGGAGATCGCGGATCCGATCGAGCAGTGGGAGGCGATGACCGACGTCGCCAAGCGGGCCGACGAGCAGTCCTGGGACTCGATCTGGCTGTTCGACCACTTCCACACGGTGCCGGAGCCGAGTGACAACACCACGTTCGAGTGCTGGAGCGCGACGGCCGCGCTGGCCCGCGACACCAAGCGGGTGAACATCGGCCAGATGGTCGGCTGCAACGGGTACCGCAACCCGGCGCTGTACGCGAAGATCGCGTCCACCGTCGACGTCGCCAGCCACGGCCGCCTGTACGCCGGGATCGGCGCGGGCTGGTACGAGCAGGAGTGGAAGGCGTACGGCTACGAGTGGACCGACATCCCGGAGCGGATGGCGGCGTTCCGCGAGGCGACCGAGATCATCTACAAGATGTGGACCGAGGACAAGCCGGTCTACAACGGCAAGTACTACTCGATCGACGCCCCGATCAACGAGCCGAAGGGTGTCCGCAAGCCGCACCCGAGCTTCTGGATCGGCGGCGGCGGCCCGAAGGTGACGCTGAAGCTGGTCGCGCAGTACGCCGACGCCGCGAACATCGGCGGCGGCAACCCGGAGACCTTCAGGGAGAAGGCGGACATTCTCCGCGGCCACTGCCAGAAGGTCGGCCGGGACTACGACGAGATCATCAAGTCGACGAACTTCAACATCTTCCCGATCGACAAGGGTGACGACCCGCAGAAGGCGACCGCGAAGGCGCTCGGGCCGATGAACCGGGAGAAGTTCGACCGGGACAACCTGATCGCCACCGAGGACGAGATCGCGGACAAGGTCGAGGCGGTCCTCGAGGCCGGCGCCGACTACGTGATCTTCTACGTCCCCGGCGTCGCCTACGACCTGGACCTGCTGGAGCGCGCCGAGCGGATCGCGAAGCGCTTCGCCTGACTTTGAGAACCCACCGGCCACTTTTCGGCGACGTTTTTGGTTGGTGGGTTCTCAAAGTGACCGGTACCGGTCATGGCGGGTGTACGTCAGGGGTTGTGGTGGACCGGGGGTGACAGCGGCTGACAGGGTCGCCTGGATGGCCTCGCGTGGGTCGGGGCATCGGGAGGTGTCCGCCAATGCCGCACTCAAAATCGGGCCGCCGATTGTCCCGGGCCGCGATGGGTCTGCTCGCCGCGGTGGTCGCCGGATCCCTGCTCCTGCCGACCACCGCGGCCAGTGCCGGACCACCCGCCGGCAGCGCACCCGCCGGCAGCGCACCGGGCGGCAGCGCACCGGGCGTCCAGGCGACGCCCGGTGCGACCAGCAAACGGATCACGCTGGTCACCGGCGACGTCGCCGAGCTGACCACGAACTCGGCGGGCCAGGTCTCGGCCCGCCTGCTGGGCGACGAGCCGTACTACTTCGGCACGTTCGACGGCGAGGTCACGCTGATCCCCGCCGAGGCGTATCCGCTGCTCTCCGCGGGCCGCCTCGACAAGCGCCTGTTCAACCTGACGGAGCTGGCCGCCCAGGGGTACGACGACGCGAGCAGTGACAAGCTGCCGCTGCTCGTCACGGGCTCCGCCGCCACGCTGCGCAGTACGACGGCTACGGTCCGCCGTACCCTTCCCAGCGTCGGAAGCACCGCGGTCTCGGTGCAGAAGTCCGACGCCAAGTCGTTCTGGACCGGTGTCAGCGGGCCGGCCACCTTCAAGTCGAGCCAGCTCAGCAAGATCTGGCTGGACGGCCGTACGCATGCCACCGACGAGCAGTCGATGCCGCAGATCGGGGCGCCGACGGCCTGGAAGCAGGGGTATGACGGTCACGGCGTGAAGGTCGCCGTACTCGACACCGGGTACGACGCCGGGCACCCCGACCTCGCCAAGCAGGTCATCGCGTCGGAGAGCTTCGTCCCGGACCAGGCGGTGCAGGACCTGCACGGCCACGGCACGCACACCGCGTCGATCGTCGCCGGCCTCGGTACGGCGTCCGACGGCAAGCGGAAGGGCGTCGCGCCAGGGGCAGAGCTGCTGATCGGCAAGGTGCTCGACAACGGCGGCGGCGGGTACGACTCCGAGGCGATCGCCGGCATGGAGTGGGCCGTCCAGCAGGGCGCGAAGGTGATCAGCATGAGCCTCGGCGGGCTGCCGTCCGACGGCACCGACCCGATGAGCGAGGCCGTCGACCGGCTGGCCAAGTCCAGCGGCGCGCTGTTCGTGATCGCGGCCGGCAACTCCGGCGCGGAGCAGACCGTCGGCTCGCCGGGCGCGGCCTCCGAGGCGCTGACCGTCGGCGCCGTCGACCAGAACGACAAGCTGGCAAACTTCTCCAGCCGCGGTCCGCGACTCGGCGACGGCGCGCTGAAGCCCGAGGTCACCGCCCCAGGCGTCGAGATCGCCGCCGCCCGCGCCGCCGGTACCGAGCAGGGCCACGTGCTCGGCCAGTACTACACCGCGATGAGCGGTACGTCGATGGCGACCCCGCACGTCGCCGGCGCCGCCGCGATCCTCGCGCAACGGCACCCGGACTGGACCGGCCCGCAGCTGAAGGCCGCGCTCGCGTCCACCGCCGTACCGTCCGCGGGCGCCCGCACCGACCAGCAGGGCCTGGGCCGGATCGACATCCCGAACGCGCTCGACCCGAAGGTGCTGCCGGACACCGCGAACCTGTTCTTCGGCGACCTGTCCTGGACCGGCCCGGCCGCCCCCGCGCCGGTCGACCGTACGGTTGCCTACCGCAACAACTCGAACCGCCCGGTGACCCTCACGCTGTCCGTCGGCGCGCAGTCCCCGGCCGGCCTACCGGCGGGCCTCAGGGTGAGCCCGACGCGGCTGACGATCCCGGCCGCCGGTACGGCGTCCGCGACCGTCACGCTCGATCTCGCGACGACGCGGGCCGGCAGCTACGCCGGCGTACTGACCGCCAAGGCCGGCAGCACGGCGTACCGGACCGGGCTCGGGTTCGCGGCCGGCGGCCGGCTGAACCACGTGACCGTGAAGGCGATCGGCCGCGACGGGCAGCCCGCCACCACGAAGGCCGGCGCGAGCGGCGTCCAGCTGTGGAACCAGGACACCGGCAACGTCACCGCGATCGCATTCGACCAGACCGGCAGCCGGACCCTCGACGTACCGACCGGGCGCTACAGCGTGATGGCGTACGCGGTCGGCGGCGACGAGGCCAACTGGGCGAACTCGCTGACGTTGCTCGGTGATCCGGACGCGTGGATCGACGGCGACCGGACGTTCACGTTCGACGCCCGGACCGCGCACAAGGTGACGATCAAGACGCCGCGACCGGCCGACGCGCAGAGCATCGGCGTGGCCTGGCACCGCAAGGTCGGCGGCCGGGACGCGGTCTCCGGCTGGGCGTTCAACGGCAAGATCGCCGACGGCGTCTACGTCCAGGACTTCGGAAAGGTTGCCAACGGCACCTTCCAGGTCGTGCAGCGCTGGGACCTGGCGCAGCCGCAGCTGACCGTCGACCTGCCCGGGGCCGGCAAGCTCCCGACCCCCGGTCCCGGTTCGTCGCGGACCGTGTACGTCGGGAACGGAAGCCTGCCGCTGTCGAACGGCGGCAACGGCACACCCGCGGAGCTGGCCGCCAGCAAGGACGGCATTGCGCTGATCCGCTGGGGCGGGTACTCCGCAACGGTCGCACAGGTACAGGCAGCGAAAGCGGCCGGCGCCAAGGTCGTGTTCCTCTACAACGAGGCGCCCGGTTGGTGGAGCACCGGGACCGAGCAGGGCATCCCGGTCTACATCCTGCAGTCCGTCCAGGGAAAGCAGCTCCTCGACGCCCTCGCCAAGAGGCCGGTATCGCTGCAGCTGAGCGGCGTCCGCGACAGCACCTACCGGTACGACGTCGCGCTCGGCCCGTCGGTCGTGAAGGGCGGACTGACGTACGACGTCGCGAAGATGAACCCGGCCGTGGTGACGACGGACTTCCAGCAGAACGACGCGTTCTGGCTGCACAGCGACAAGCGGGTCGCGCACCTCCCGGGGATCGCGACGGGCCTGTCGGCGTCCCGGGCGGTCGCGGCCGCGGTACGGCGAACCGACTACCTGGTCAGCGATGTGAAGGGCGTGACGTGGGACGAGCAGACGTCCGCGGGCGACTGGAACGAGACCGGGTTCGAGTCGACGATCCCGCGGTCGTACCGGCCGGGCGAGCAGGTCACGCGCGGGTGGTGGGAGCCGCTGACGCGTCCCGCCGTACCGGGGTTGTCGGACGCGCCGGGTGACGTGGCGCAGGGCTGGCCGCCGGCGCGGTTCGAGAACGCGCTGCGGATCGCGATTCCGCAGTACGTCAGCGGGGGCCGGAGTGTGTTCGGCTGGGGCGATCGCGGTGACGTGACGAGCATGACGCTGAGCAGCAACGGGGTGCAGCTGGGCAGCAAGAACTGGTCGGTCGCGCAGTTCGCGGTCCCGGCCAAGGCGGCCTGGTACGACCTGACGCTCGACCAGAAGCGCGGCCCGAAGAGCTGGGCGACGACCTCGACGTCGACGTACACCCAGTGGCACTTCCTGTCGGTGCCGTCGAAGAGCACCGCCGTACTGCCGCTGGTCCAGGTCGACTACAAGCACACGAACGGGTGGTTCGAGCTGACGCCGAGGTATCAGCCCGGGGTGCGCGGCGCAGGCGTTTTCCGCACCACAGCAGAGATTTCCTTCGACGGAAAGACCTGGCAGAAACTCCCGCTGCGCGGTTTCGGAACATTCCGAACACGTGTTCCGGCCGGTTCCTACCCGAGCATCCGGGTGACGGCCACCGACCTGATCGGCAACAGCATCACTCAAACCATCGACAGGGCCTGGCAGAACTGAACGTTAAAAAAAGGCGACGCCACGAAGCGGGGGGGAGGTGCTCCGTGGCGTCGCCAGGGGCGCGCCAAGGGAGGGGTGGGGCAGGCGCGCCGGTCTTCGGTTGTTGGGAGATCAGCTCCCGAGGACGCCTCCACCGAGGACGCCCAGCAGGCCGAGGAGTGAGAGCAGGTTGCGGATGACCTGGTCCACGGCCTTCGTGCCGCCGGTCTGGTAGGCGGTCACGCACTTCTGCAGCTGCTCCTGCGTCGGCTTGGTGATCGTCACCTTCGCCAGCTCGGACTGACAGTACGTGGTGGCCGTCTGCAGTTCGTGCAGGGTGCTTCCGACGGTGCCGACGATCAGGCCGACAGTCGTCTTCAGGGTCGCGACGCCGGGTGGCGGCGGGGTGGTCGGCGTCGTCGGCCGGGCGGTCGGCTTCGTCGAGGTCGGCGTCACCGGCGGCGGTGTGGGCTTGTCCGTCGGCTTCCCGGTCGGCGTCACCGGCGGCGGGGTGGCGGTCGGCTTGGTGCCGCCGCGCTCGTCGGTGATGATCGGCGTCGGCGTGACCGGCGGCGGAGTCGGCAGATCGATCGCCTTCGGCAGTTCCTTGTCGGTCGGCGGGTTGATCGTCTGGTCGCCGATCTGGTCGCCGGCCTTCAGGTCGTCACCCGTCGTACCGTTGCCGACCGCGATCCAGCTGCCGCCCGCGTACGCCTTGGCGATGCTGATCACCAGGTCGGCGTACTGCTGCGAGTGGTTGTAGCGCAGCAGGGCCGCGTTCAGATCCGCCGGCTTGGACAGGTCGGTGTTGCCGGAGCACAGGTAGACCCCGGCCGTCATCGCCGCGTCGTTGATGTCCTGCGGGTTCCGCACGCCGTCGCCGTCGCCGTCCACTCCCACGGCTCGCCAGGTGCCGGGGATGAACTGCATCGGGCCGACCGCGCGGTCGAACGCCCCGTCGCCGTCGAACGCACCCGCGTCGGTGTCGGCGATCTTCGCCGTCCCGTTGCTCCCGTCCAGCCGCGGGCCGTAGATGCCCGGTACGGCGACGCCCTTCGAGTTCAGCGAGTTGCCGCCGAACCGGCCGTGGTTGGACTCGACGCGGCCGATCGCGGCCACCAGCGTCCACGGCAGATGACAGCCCGGATCCGCCTGCGCCAGCACCTGCTGGGCGCGCGAGTAGGCCTTCAGTGCAGCGTTCGGAATGCCGTTGCTGGACAGCCCCGAGACCACCTGGGTCGGCTGCTCGCCGGGATCGACACCCGGCCCGACGGTGCCCGGCACCGGCACGTTCGCCGGCTGCGAGATCGGTTGCTTCGGCACGACGACCGGGTTGTTCCCGGACAGTCCGTTCTCCAGTGACGCGGTGGCGATCACCGGATTGTCCGTGGCACTGACGGTGAACGCGCTCGCGAACAGCGCCACCGGGATCAGCGGCGCCACCTGACGCCACCCGCTACCCGTGGCGCGGCGCTTGCCCTTCGCCATCGATGAATCCCCTCCGTGACTCAACGACTTGTCCGGCCCCACGCTGCGGACAGTCTTGGGTCTTTGTCGGTTCCCGTCGCAATAGGTCTAACGTCCGCCCCGTTGCGTGGGTTACGCGCCGGACCCAGACCATGCACGTGCGGTCACCGGGTACCCATACTGGCGCGTAACAAAGCCTGTGTGAACCCCCTGCGAACGATCGGGACCGGAAATCTGCCTGGCCCCTGGTGATCGGCCGGTGTGACCGCAGGGGGAGAATGGCCGGCGTGCCCGATCACACAGAACAGTCCGCCAAGCTCTTCGACAGGGCCTCCACTGTCACCCCGGGCGGGGTCAACTCTCCGGTCCGGGCGTTCCGCGCCGTCGGCGGCGTACCGCGTTTCATGGCCTCCGGTGACGGATGTCACATGACCGACGTCGACGGCAACCGGTACCTCGACCTGGTCAGTTCCTGGGGTCCGCTGCTGCTCGGCCACGCCCATCCCGAGGTGATCGCCGCCGTCCAGGCCGCGGTCGCCCGCGGGACGTCGTACGGGACGCCGACCGAGACCGAGGTGCTGCTCGGCGAGGAGATCGTCGCGCGGACGCCGGTCGACAAGGTCCGGCTGGTGTCGTCCGGGACCGAGGCGACGATGTCCGCGCTCCGGCTGGCCCGCGGGTTCACCGGCCGCGCCAAGATCGTGAAGTTCGCCGGCTGCTACCACGGTCACGTGGACGCGCTGCTGGCGCAGGCCGGTTCCGGCGTACTGACGCTGGGCATCCCCGGGACGCCGGGTGTCACCGAGGCGACCACGGCGGACACGATCGTGCTGCCGTACAACGACCAGGCGGCCGTGACGGCGGCCTTCGCGGAGTACGGCGACCAGATCGCGGCCCTGATCACCGAGGCGTCGCCGGGCAACATGGGCGTCGTCCCGCCGCGGGACGACTTCAACGCCTTCCTCGCGAAGATCTGCAAGGACAACGGAGCGCTGTTCGTCTCGGACGAGGTGATGACCGGGTTCCGGATCACCAGGTCCGGCTGGTACGGCGTGGACGGCGTACGGCCGGACCTGATGACGTTCGGCAAGGTGATGGGCGGCGGCTTCCCGGCCGCGGCGTTCGGCGGGCGCGCCGACGTGATGGCGCACCTGGCGCCGGAGGGCTCGGTCTATCAGGCCGGAACGCTGTCCGGGAACCCGGTCGCCACCACCGCCGGACTGACCACGCTGCGGCTGGCCACCGACGAGGTGTACGCGAAGCTCGACGAGACCTCGCTCACCGTCCAGCGGCTGGTGTCGACCGCGCTGGACAAGGAAGGTGTGCCGCACGTCATCTCCGCGGCCGGGAACCTCTTCAGCGTCTTCTTCGTGGAGTCCTCGGAGGGATCTGCCGAGATCCGGGACTTCACCGGAGCCAACGCCCAGGTACTGCCCCGGTTCACGGCGTTCTTCCATGCCATGCTGGACGCCGGTGTCTACCTGCCGCCGAGCGCGTTCGAGGCCTGGTTCGTGAGCGCGGCGATCGACGACGACGCGCTGTCCGAGCTGGAGTCCGCCCTCGTGCCCGCGGCCCGCGCGGCAGCCGCAGTAGCGAACTGAAGGGACAGCGGTGACCGAAACGACGGTCGTGCACCTGATGCGTCACGGCGAGGTGTACAACCCGGCCGGTGTGCTCTACGGCCGGATCCCCGGGTACCACCTGTCCGAGCTCGGCCGGCAGATGGCCGAGCGGGTCGCCGAGCACGTCAAGGGCCGCGACGTCGTGCACCTGGTCTGCTCGCCGCTGGAGCGGGCCCAGGAGACGATGGAGCCGATCTCCAAGGTGTTCGGGATCACCCCGGACATCGACGAGCGGGTGATCGAGGCCGCGAACCTGTTCGAGGGCAAGAAGTTCGGCGTCGGCGACGGCGCGCTGCGGAACCCGAGCGCCTGGTGGCTGCTGCGGAACCCGTTCAAGCCGTCCTGGGGCGAGCCGTACCAGCAGCTCGTCCGCCGGATGCGGGACGCGATCGAGACCGCCCGGGAGAAGGCCGCCGGGCACGAGGCGCTGATCGTCTCGCACCAGCTGCCGATCTGGATCGTCCGCTCCGCGATCGAGGGCCGCCGGCTGCCGCACGACCCGCGCAAACGTCAGTGCAGCCTCGCCAGCCTGACGTCGTTCACCTTCCACGGTGACCAGATCGTCTCGGTCGGCTACTCCGAACCGGCGAAAGACCTGCTCCCCGTCAAGAACCCGAAGAAGTTCGTGGGCGGCGCGTGATGTTGCGGCGTACGGCGGTCCTGGTGGCCGGGGTGTTCCTCGTCGCGGGGTGCAGCTCGGGTCAGCAGGCCGCGCAGAACCGGCAGGGCCAGGCCGGATTCGTCAGCGGCAACGGAAACGTGTCGGTGTTCGCGGCCGCTGATCGCAAGACCGCGCCCGAGCTGACCGGCAAGACCCTCGACGACAAGACCTGGACCCTGTCGGAGCAGAAGGGCAAGGTCGTCGTCCTGAACGTGTGGGGCTCGTGGTGCCCGCCCTGCCGTAAGGAAGCGCCGGAGCTGGTTGCCGCGGCCAAGGAACTCGGGCCGTCGGTGCAGTTCGTCGGGCTGAACACCCGCGACCTCGACCCGGCGCCGGCGAAGAAGTTCGTCCAGGAGTTCGGCGTGCAGTACCCGAACGTGTACGACCCGAACGGCCGGGCGTTGCTGCGGTTCCGCGGCCAGATCTCGCCGGCCGCGATTCCGACCACGCTGGTGATCGACAAGTTCGGCAAGGTCGCGGGCCGCGTCGTCGGTGAAGTGACCAAGCAAACCCTTCTGGGAATGGTGGCTGAAGCCAAATGAGGGTCGGCGCAGGCTGATGGGACAGTGGTTCGCCTCGTCGATGACGGGCTCGATGCTGGTTGCGCTGCCGATCGCGGTGCTGGCCGGTGCGATCTCGTTCTTCTCGCCGTGCGTCGTACCGCTGCTGCCCGGCTACCTCTCGTACGTCACCGGCCTGTCCGCCGCCGAGCTCGGCTCCGGGAAGCGCGGCCGGATGCTGGCCGGTACGGCGTTGTTCGTCGCCGGGTTCTCCGCCGTGTTCATCCTCACCGGTGTGCTGTTCGGCAAGGCCGGTGACCTGCTGATCGATCATCAGACCGCGATCACCCGGGTGCTCGGCGGGCTCACCGTCGTACTGGGTGTGGTGTTCCTCGGCGGGTTCGGTTTCGCGCAGCGCGACCTGCGCGTGCACCGGGTACCGGCGGTCGGGATCGCGGCCGCGCCGCTGCTCGGCGTACTGTTCGGATTCGGCTGGACGCCGTGTATCGGGCCGACGCTCGGGACCGTCATGACGCTGGCCACCACCCAGGGCAGTACCGGGCGCGGCGCGATGCTCGCGCTGGTGTTCAGCCTCGGGCTGGGGATCCCGTTCATCGTGGCGGCGCTGGCGTTCCGGCGGATGCTGTCCGCGGTGGCCTGGGTCCGCAAGCACCAGCTGCTGGTGATCCGGATCGGCGGCGTACTGATGATCGCGGTGGGACTCCTGCTGCTGACAGGAGTGTGGGACTCGATGACCGCGGACCTTCGGCAGTGGGTCGCCAACTTCGGATCGGCGGTGTGAGATGACCGAGGTCGATCAGGGGGTCAAGGATTCCATCACCGCACCGACCGGCAACTCCGGCAACGAACCACCGCCGGCTCTCGGCCTGGTCGGCTGGCTGCGCTGGACCTGGCGGCAGCTGACCTCGATGAAGACCGCGCTGGTGCTGCTGTTCCTGCTGGCGCTCGGCGCGGTGCCCGGGTCGCTGATCCCGCAGACGCCGATCGACCCGATCAAGGTGTCGGACTTCCTCACCGCGCACCGGAAGCTCGGCCCGCTGTACGACAAGCTCGGGCTCTTCGACGTCTACAAGTCCGCGTGGTTCTCGGCGATCTACCTGCTGCTGTTCATCTCGCTGATCGGCTGCGTCCTTCCCCGGCTTTCCGTGTACTTCAAGGCGTTGCGGGCCCGGCCACCGAAGCCGCCGCGGAACCTGAACCGGCTGCCCGGGTACCAGCGCTTCGAGGTCGACGAGGCCGGCGACGTCATCGAGGCCGCGACCCGCGAGCTGAAGCGCCGGCGCTTCCGCGTGCAGGTGTACGACGGAGCCGTCGGGGCCGAGCGCGGATACCTGCGCGAGGCCGGCAACCTGCTCTTCCACTTCTCGCTGATCCTGGCGCTGATCGGCGTCGCCTGGGGCTCCCTGTTCGGGTACCGCGGCACCGTACTGGTTGTCGTCGGCAACGGTTTCTCCAACTCGGTCGCGCAGTACGACGACTTCACGCCCGGCCGCGCGTTCAGCGGTGACGGCGACCTGCCGCCGTTCTCGCTGACCGTCAAGGACTTCCAGGTGAAGTTCCAGGAGGACGGCCCGCAGAAGGGCGCGGCCCGCGAGTTCAAGGCGCAGCTGTCGTACCAGGAAACCCTGGATGCCCCGGAGAAGTCGTACCTGCTGCAGGTCAACCACCCGCTGCAGCTGGACGGCAGCAGCGTGTACCTGATCGGCCACGGGTACGCGCCGCGGGTGACGGTCCGCGACGGGCAGGGGAACGTGGCGTTCTCCGGGCCGGCGCCGTTCCTGCCGCAGGACAGCAACTTCTCGTCGTTCGGCGTGGTCAAGGCGCCGGACGCCCGGCCGCTGACCCTCGGTTTCGAGGGGTACTTCCTGCCGACCGCGGTGATCGGCCAGAACGGCCCGGTGTCCGTCTTCCCCGACTCGCTGAACCCGGAGCTGGTGATGACCGGGTACTACGGCCGTCCGCAGCCGGAGACCGGGAAGCCCGAGTCCGTGTACCAGCTGGACAAGTCGAAGCTGACGCAGTTCACCAAGGACGGCGACAAGTGGCGGTTCCAGCTCGCGCCGGGGCAGAGCGTCGCGCTGCCGGACAAGGCCGGGTCGATCACCTTCGAGGGGTACAGCCGCTGGGTGAAGCTCCAGATCAGCCACACGCCGGGAACGGACCTGGCGCTGGCCGGCATCCTGCTGGCGATCCTCGGCCTGATGGGCTCGCTGTTCGTGCATCCGCGGCGTACCTGGGTGCGAGTCCGGGAGGAGGACGGGCGTACCGTGGTCGAGGTCGCCGGTCTGGACCGCGGCCCCGAGCGGGGGCTCGGCGACGAGATCCAGGCGATCACCGACCGACTGAAGCCCGCCAGCTCGAGCAACCAGGAGCAGCCATGACCCCGGAGACCTACGCACATGTCTCCAACCTGCTGATCCCCACCGCCACGGTGATCTACACCCTTGCGATGGTCTCGCACGCGATGGAGTGGGCCCTCGGCCGCGCCGCGGTCGTGCGGAAGGCTGTTCCTGCGGAGGCGAAGGAAGCAGCGGTTCTGGTCGGCTCCGGTTCGGTCGCGAGCCCTGCGGCTGATGCCCCGACGGCTCCTGCCGCCGCCGGCGCCGAAGGCCCCGCCGCAACCGAGCGGCTGGATGCGGCGAGCCGGATCGGGTTGCTGCTGACCTGGATGGGTTTCGTGTTCCACCTCGGCGGTGTGGTCACCCGCGGGCTCGCGGCCGGCCGGGTGCCGTGGGGGAACATGTACGAGTTCTCCGTCACGGCGTCGCTCGCCGTCGCGATCGTCTACCTGATCTTCGTCCAGCGGTACAAGTTGCAGTACCTCGGGCTCGGCGTGACGTTCGTGATCACCGCCGTCCTCGGCCTGGCGTCGCTGGCGCTCTACACACCGGCCGGCCCGCTCGTTCCGGCCTTGCACTCGTACTGGCTCGTGATCCACGTGTCCGCCGCCGCGATCTCCGGTGGTGCGTTCACGGTCGGTGGCCTGATCTCGGTGCTCTACCTGGTCAAGGCCCGGGCCGAGCGCAAGGTGCTGGACGGCGGCACGATGTCGGCGGCGCTGCGACGGCTGCCGGCCGCGGAGGCGATGGACGGTTCGGCGTACAAGGTGTTGGCGTTCGCGTTCCCGCTGTGGACGTTCGGCGTGCTGGTGGCCGGGCCGATCTGGGCCGAGCACGCCTGGGGCCGGTACTGGGGCTGGGACCCCAAGGAGGTCTGGTCGCTGGTGACCTGGGTGGTGTACGCCGCCTACCTGCACGCACGCGCCACCGCGGGCTGGCGGGGCCGCCGGGCCGCGACGATCGCGATCGTCGGCTGGTTCGTCTTCATCTTCAACTTCGTCGGCGTGAACCTGTTGGTCTCCGGCCTGCACTCCTACGCTGGGGTGTGACATGAAGGAATTCGGTATCTACACCGGCCTGCGGGCCGGGCTGTTCGCGGTGTGCCTCGCGGTGCTGTGGTTCGCGCTGCGCAGCTGGCTGTCGATCTGGCCGATCGCGTTGCTGGCCCTGGTCGTGTCCTCGATCCTCTCGATCTTCGTGCTGCGCGCCGCCCGCGACCGCCTGGCCGGCAAGATCGACACCCGCGCCACCAAGATCAGCGCCCGCCTCGAGCAAGCCCGCTCCGCCGAGGACGACGACTAACCCGGCACCCCGCGGGCCAACGCCGTACCAGTGTTCGACTGGTACGGAGAGTGACCTATGCCACTGGTGAATTCCTGGCAAAATCGTTTGTGCCTTCCTTCACATGAGTCGTACTGTGGTGGATGAAACGAAACCGTTTCGTTCTATCGGTGCAGGTGTAGCTACTCAGGGTGATCAAGGTGGATGCAGCAGGCGTGCGGCAGCGGCCGCGGGTCGAAGGTGGGCGTGAGGAGGAGATCCTCGACGCGACCGTCGCAGTGGTGGCCGAGCTCGGCTACGACCGGCTGACGATGGACGCGGTGGCGACCGCGGCGAAGGCCAGCAAGGCCACGCTGTACCGGCGCTGGTCCACCAAGGCCGAGCTGGTCGTGGACGCGATCAGCCGGGCCAAGGGCTGCCCGATGCCGGAGGACGTCGACACCGGCAGCCTGCGCGGCGACCTGATCTCGATGTCCTGCGGCGACGGCGGGTTCACCGACGAGGTGCCGATGTCGGTGGTGGCCGGCCTGCTGACCGCGCTGCACCGCGACGACGACCTGCAGAAGGCCTTCCGGGAACGCTTCCTGGCGCCGCGGAACGCGCTGACCAGCAAGGTGTACGAGCGTGCCGTCGCGCGCGGCGAGATCGCGCCGGACGTGGACGTCGAGCTGCTGTCGGTGACACTGCCCGCGGTGATCATCCACCACGCCTACATCCTCGGCGTCGAGCCGACCGACGAACTGATCCTCCGAGTGATCGACAACGTGATCATGCCTGCGGCGCGGGGGTCGCAGGCGAGCTGACCGGTGAGGGGCCGGTCCGCGACCAGCTAGACAGTCTGCCCAAGAGGGGAACTTTTCTTATGTCCGAAGAAGTCATCAACGCCGATCCGCCGGAAGGGCGGCCGGTCGACGCGGTGGGTGAGCCGAACGCTCACGGGCATCGCAATCTCGGGATCGCGCTCGCGCTGATCTGCATGGCGCAGCTGATGGTCGTGCTGGACGGCACCATCGTGAACATCGCGCTGCCGCACATCAAGGCCGCGCTCGGATTCTCCGACGCCTCGCTGCCCTGGGTGGTCAACGCGTACGCGCTGGCGTTCGGCGGTCTGCTGCTGCTCGGCGGCCGGATCGGTGACATCGTCGGCCGCCGCAAGGTGTTCGTGTTCGGTGTCGTGCTGTTCGGCCTGGCGTCGTTCGTCGGCGGTATCGCGCAGAACGAGAGCGTTCTGCTCGCCAGCCGGATCCTCCAGGGTCTCGCGGCCGCGGCGGCCTCGCCGAACGCGCTCGCCCTGATCACCACGACGTTCCCGGCCGGCAAGGAACGCAACCGCGCGATGGGTGTGTACGCCGCGATGTCGGGGGCCGGTGCGGCCGTCGGCCTGATCCTCGGCGGCGCACTGACCGAGGCGTCCTGGCGCTGGACGTTCTTCATCAACACGCCGATCGGCCTGCTGGTCGCCGTACTGGCGTTCCGGTACCTCGGCGAGTCGGCCCGGCAGTCCGGCAAGTTCGACCTGCCCGGCGCCATCACCGGCACCGTGGGGCTGACCGCGCTGGTCTACGGCCTCACGCACGCGGGTTCGAGCGGCTGGGGCAACACCGCCACGCTGATCTACATCTTCGGCGGCCTGGCGCTGATCGGGATCTTCCTCGGGATCGAGGCCCGGTCCCGGCACGCGCTGATGCCGTTCCGGATCCTCGCCAACCGGACCCGTGGGATCAGCTTCTTCGTGATGCTGATCGTCGGTGCGGCGATGTTCTCGATGTTCTACTTCCTGGGCATCTTCGTGCAGTCGATCATGGGCTACAGCGCGCTGAAGACCGGCGTCTCGTTCCTGCCGTTCAGCGTCGGCATCGTGGTCGCGGCGCAGGTCGCGTCGACGCTGGTGGCGCGGGTCGACCCGCGCTGGATCTCCGGTGTGGGTGGCGTGTTCGTGGCGGCCGGCATGTTCGGGTTCAGCCGGCTCCAGGTGGACTCGACGTACCTGACGGACCTGCTGCCGTACATCCTGGTGCTGTCGTTCGGTATGGGCCTGATCTTCGTACCGTTGACGCTGACCGCGGTCAGTGGTGTGGCGGCGGAGGACTCGGGTGTCGGTTCCGCAGTACTGAACACCGTGCAGCAGATCGGTGGTGCGATCGGTCTGGCGCTGCTCGGGACGATCTCCGCGAACGCGATCAAGGACCGGTTCGCCGAGCTGGCCCCGGGCCTGCAGAAGGCGGCCGAGTCCGGGCAGTCGCCGGAGCAGCTCAATCAGCTGAAGGGGCAGTTCTTGGCGCTCGCCACGACGCACGGGTTCACCCGCGCGTTCCTGTGGTCGTCGTTCCTGGCGCTCGGCGCCGGGCTGATCACGCTGATCGGCCTGTCGATCAAGCACAAGGACCTGGCCAACGACGGCCAGAGCCCGGTCCACATGGGCTGAGCGCTGTTAGCGCTCGTCAGAGCTCGGAGGGCCTGCTTCCCGGGAGGGGGGAAGCAGGCCCTTCGTCTTGCTCCCGCGCGGCCCCTAGGGTGTGCAGGTGCTGGACGAACGGAACGAGCGGTTGCAAGGGACTGTGGCGTCGATCGCCGACGGTGTGAGCGGATTCGTCGGCCGGCCTGGCGCGACGGTGCGGGTGATCGCCAAGCAGTCCGGGACCGACTGGCGGCGCTACACGCAGCGGGTCGGTCACGCGTTCGCCGATACGAACCACCTGACCGAGACGCTGCGCCGGGGGCTTCCGGGAATCGACCGGGGTCCGGGCTGGCGGTCTCAGCGCGCGGCCGTGGACGCGCTTGCGCATCCGGACGCCGAGTACGCCGTGGTTGCCGAAGCCGGCGACGACGGACCAGTGACGGTCGTGACGTTCCAGCGGGACAAGGACGACCTGGTCGTGGTCGGCGGCGGTACGACGTTTCCGTCGGCGCCGGCCGGCGTACTCGCGGACGCCTCGTTGCCGAGCGGCGAGCAGGCGGGTTACGCAGTGCAGTACGCGCTGGCGTCGATCGCCGCGCAGGAGACCCTGACGCTGTCCCACCGGGTTTCGCCGGACACCTGGCACGGGCCCCGGGCGCTCGAGGCCCGGCGGATGATCGGGGCCAACGGGCAGTCGCGCAGCACGAAGGCGGCCGCGCAGACCTGGCCGGCGGACGACGTCCGGCACATCGCCGAGCAGGTCGCGCTCCGCCAGCAGGACGGCCGGGATCCCTTCCCCCAGGTCGGATCCGCGATGGCCGACGGGCAGGGTCCCCGGCGGTGGGCGACCGAGCTGAAGGGCTGGATCGATCGGGGCGGCACCATCGAGGTGTACGACCACGGCAACCCGGAGGATCGGGATGCCGCAGGTCTCGCGATGCTTGAACTGGCCCAGAACTCCGACTACCTCGCGCAGAACCCGATTCCTGACAAGCCCGGCGTACGGACGATGGTCGCGATGGCGGACGGGCAGCCACGGGGCCTGGTCACGGCTGGGCGCAATGCCGACGGCAACGTGCAGGTACTGCGGTTCCTCGGCTCGGCGGATACCGGCGCGTTCCGGGCGACCGAGTGCATGATGTTCGAGGCGGCGCGCCGGTCCGGTGGCGCCGTCTCCTTCTCCACGGCCGGTGCCCTCGAATACGCGAAGACGGCGGAGTACTCGATCAGCTCGGCCGATGCCGCGACCCGGTCGTTCCAGCTGCAGTACAACCTGCGGAAGCTGGACAGGCAGTCGGCGACCCGGATGACCGACCTGCTGCGGGCGCTGGACGCACAGGGCGAGCCGGCCGGGGACCCAGAAGTCCTGGCCGCCGCTGTGCAACGGTTCCGCGAAGCCGGTGGGGACGTGCTGTTCCTCCGCCCGTCCGAGCCGACGTTCGTGGCTCTGCAGGAGCAGGCGTCCGAGACTGTGTGGGCGGCCGCTGAGCATGCCGAGGGCGCGGTGCATCCGGGCGTCGACGGCCTGTGGCGGGCCATGAATCCGCCGTCCAGCGAGGGTGGGCAGATGGTGGCGGTCGCCGTACTCGACGGGTCGCCCGTCGCCGCCGCCGCGATCAAGCAGACCGACGCCCGGCACGAACTCGGAGCGCTCGGCGCGGTCCCGGGGGCCGACGACGCCTTGGTCGCCGCGGTCGTCCAAGGGGCGTACAGCCGCGCCTACAACACCCAGCCGCTCACCATGTTCCTGCCGGACGACGAGGCACGGTCGGAGCAGATCGCGGCGGTCGGTCTGCAGGTGACCGAAGTACGGCCGCTCGACGACCCGAGCCGCGTCGAGGTCCGCCTCCCGGACGCCTGGCGGCAGGCGGTCGTCACGGCGGACGCGGAGACGGGCTGGACGACCGCGCGCTCGCTCGACCTGATCTCCGACTCGCTGACCCGTTTCCAGAAGGACAACGGGTCGGTACTGCGGCTGGATCACGCGGTCGCGGCGGACCGGCAGTTGGCGGCGGAGACCGTGCGGGACGTGCAGGCCGACAACCCGGTCGGCCAGTCCGAGCTTCCGGTCCCGCCAGTGAACGGGAACCGGGTGACGGTCGTGGCGCGGTCCGACGAGCACGGACCGGCGTACATCACCTTCGACGAGACTCCGGCCGGCGAGATCGAGGTCGTCGACGTCGCCGCCAAGGGAAACGACTACATCGCCCGGGAGGCGTCGCGGTACTGGTTCTGCGAGCAGGCCGCCCGACGCGACCAGGAGCCGGCGCTGCACGAGCGGATCAGCGACATCGAGCGCTCCCGGGGCACCTGGCGAGCGGCGGAGAGCAAGTACCTGGCCGCGGGCATGCGGAATCGTCTGGGTGACCGTGCGGCCGAACTGTTGCGGCCGGCCCCCGAGCTCGTTCCCGCCGCCGAGCCGCAGGCGCCCGGCACCGCGGACCAAGGGCAGTCGTCGCCGCGGCGCCCTGACGTGCGGCGGCGCGGTTCGATGGAGCGTTAGAGCTGCTTGCGCATGACGAGTTCGCGACGTACGCCGTCGGCCATCAGATCGCCGGGCTCGTCCGTGTCGACGTACCCGTGGCGGAGGTAGAGGCCGTGTGCCGGGTCGTTGCCGGGGACAACAGACAGCGTCATGGCGGTAGCGCCGGTGCTGCGGGCCCAGTCCTCGACAGCGGTCATCAGCGCGTTGCCGACGCCCTGGCCGCGGCCGGCGGGGGCGACCCACATCGACACCAGCTCAGCCGTGTCGTTGTCCGGGAACCCGCCTGCCATTCCGGCCGGCGTACCGTCGATCGTGGCGATCACCTGGTAGGCGCCGGGCTCGGAGAGCCGCTGCCGCCAGCGTTCTTCGGGCGCTTCCACCCAGTCCGCGAGCTGCGAACCGAAGGCGTACGGCGCCTCGCCGAGCGCGGCCAGGCGCAGGTCGCGCCAGGCCTTCCAGTCGTCCGGGCCGATTGCTTGTACGTCGATCACGGTGTTCAGGATCGCAGTCGGCCCTCTGATCGGGTTGGTGGGGTGGGTTTGCGATCAACGCGGAGTCGGGACCAGTCAGTTTCGGGGCGGGAACTTCGAGGAGACCCAGTCGCGGACGCCGCCGAGGCCTTCGCCGAGGTCGCGGAGGAGCTTGGCCAGCGGGTCCTGCGAGCGGCTGAACGCCTCCGAGTACGACTTGGCCGCGTTCTTCGCCTCCTGCGAGATCGACGCGTCGCCGTCGTCCTCGCGCTTCGGGTAGTCGCCGGAGACGATCGTCGTGTACTCGCCCTCGTCGACCCAGCGGCGCAGCTCGTGCGCCCGGATCACGGCCAGCGGGTGCGACTGGGCCTCGAGCAGCAGCAGCTTCAGCACGCTGTCGCGCAGGTCGCCGGCGCTCTCGTACTCCGTGCCCTGTGCAAGGAATGCCGTCGTGTCGAGCTCGGCGAGCTGGCCGCCGCTGGCGAGCTTCATCTGGACGCGCAGCGCGACCGCCGGGTCCTGGACCGCGAGCAGACCGGCCCGGTCGCCGGACAGCTCGGCCTTGCGCGACCACTCGTGCAGGGCCGCGATGATCGCGCGCAGTCCGAGCGCGCCCATCGGCATCCAGTTGAACGCGCCGGTGAGCCGCATCAGCCACATCAGCAGCGACTGGTACAGGGCGTGCCCGCTCTGCGCGTGGCCGAGCTCATGCCCGAGGACGAACCGCAGCTCCTCCTCGTCGAGGCCCGGAAGGAGCGCGCTGTTCACCACGATGAACGGCTTGTCCATGCCGATGGTGACCGCGTTCCAGATCGGGCTGTTGGTGACGTACAGCTCGGGGAGGTCCCGGACGTCGAGGGTGCTGGCCGCCTCGGTGTACAGCCGGTTCACGGTCGGGAACTGCCGCTCGTCGACCCGGATCGCCGACCCGAGGTACTGCAGCCGGAAGGCGCGCTCGTTGATCAGCCCGGACATCTTCCGCAGTACGTAGTCGAACCCCTTCAGCTGCCGCAGCGCCACCAGCGCACCGCGGTCCGCGGGGTGCTCCCACGCCCGCGAGCTGATGTCGGTCAACGTCACCCGCTGCCGCGTCGGCCGATCACTGTTCTCGGTCATCGTTCCCCCTGCCCGGTCGTCATGAGTTCCGACAGTAGCTCGCTTTCGGGGTCCTGCGTCCGGTCACCGAGCGTAGGAATACTCAAATCGGTCTGGAAGTCCTAGCCTGGCCCGCATGAGTGAGGTTGACGGGGTGTGCCGCGAGGTCGATCGCCGCGACGAGAAGGACCGGGCCTGGGTGTCCGAGGCGATCCGGGTCGTGGACGCCGACGCGAACCGGAGCGCGGACACGCATCTGCACGTGTTCCCGATGCCGGAAGGTACCGGTGTGGACCTGTACCTCAAGGACGAGTCCGTGCACCCGACCGGCTCGCTCAAGCACCGCCTGGCCCGGTCGCTGTTCCTGTACGCCCTCTGCAACGGCTGGATCCACGAGGGCACCGCGGTGATCGAGGCGTCCAGCGGCTCCACAGCGGTCAGCGAGGCGTACTTCGCGCGCCTGCTCGGTCTCCCGTTCGTCGCCGTGATGCCGCGCTCGACCAGCCCCGAGAAGGTCGAGCTGATCGAGTTCTACGGCGGCCGCTGCCACTTCGTCGAGCGCTCCGGGCAGATCTACGGCGAGGCCAAGCGGCTCGCCGAGGAGACCGGCGGGCACTACATGGACCAGTTCACGTACGCCGAACGCGCGACCGACTGGCGCGGCAACAACAACATCGCCGAGTCGATCTTCGGCCAGCTGTCGCTCGAACAGCACCCGATCCCGACCTGGATCGTGGTCGGCGCCGGGACCGGCGGTACGTCGGCCACCATCGGCCGGTACGTCCGCTACCAGCGCCACGAGACCTCGGTCGCGGTCGTCGACCCCGAGAACTCCGCGTTCTTCCCGGCCTTCGAAGCCGGCGACCACGAGTTCTCCACCGGCCGCCCGTCCCGCATCGAAGGGATCGGCCGCCCGCGCGTCGAACCGTCGTTCGTCCTCGGCGTCGTCGACCGGATGATCTCCGTCCCGGACGCCGCCTCGATCGCCGCGATGCGCTTCTGCTCTCGCGTCACCGGCCGCCTCGTCGGCGGCTCCACCGGCACCAACCTGTGGGGCGCCCTCCGCCTGGCCGCCGAAATGCGCCGTACCGGAGCCCACGGCAGCATCGTCACCCTCCTCTGCGACAGCGGCGAACGCTACGGCAACACCTACTACGACGACGCCTGGCTCCGCACCAGCGGCATCGACATCACCCCGTACGCCGCCACCCTGGAAACCTTCGCCACCACCGGCCACTGGACCGAGCCGAAGTAGTAGTCCCACGTGGCGACGGGCTCTCGCACTAAACTGCGGCGACCCCGACTATAATACCTGCATCCGTACTATAGTCGGGTTATCGTGACAATTGTGATGGGGGCTGTGATGGACCTCGCACGCCCGATCGGCACTGTGGTCCCGACACTGGACGGTCCTGTGCTGGCAGCGCTCGCTCGCACCACCCAGCCCTTGACGGGCCGTCGAGTGCACCAGTTGGCCGAGGTGGGCAGCGAATCCGGAGTGCGCAAGGTTCTGACCAGGCTGGTCGACACCGGACTGGTCACGGCCACAGCCGCTGGCCCGAGCGTCATGTACGTGCTGAATCGCAAGCACCTGGCCGCGGATGCTGTCCTCGACCTCGTGTCCCTGCCCGGCAAGCTGGTCCACCGCCTCACGGAGGCGGTTGGGCAGTGGGAGGCACTCCCCGTGCATGTCAGCCTCTTCGGCTCGGTCGCTCGAGGGGAAGGCGGCCTCGACAGCGACATCGATCTTCTCGTGGTGCACGCGGCGGACAAGTCATCCACCGCACTGCCCGACAAGATCGCGATGCTTGCCGAGCAAGTTCACGAGTGGACGGGCAACTTCCTCCAGACCTACGCGATCAGCATCGACGAATTGGCCAACCATCTCCTGGCCGGCGAACCGATCGTGAACGAGTGGCTCCGCGACTGCATCACGGTCTACGGCCACGACTTCCGCCGTCTTCACGCCGAGGTCAGCAGGAACGTGCTGGGCCGATGAGCCCGACCAAGGGCCGGACCGAAGACTGCAACCGGGCGCAGGCCCGCGTTCGACTGAACCAGGCCCGCGCCTTCCTCGACGTTGCCGAGCTGGTCGAGGGCGAGGAGAACGACCTTTCCACCGATCACGTCTCCGCGGCCCTCGCAGTCCTCGCCGGCATCGCGGCAGCCGACGCTGCCTGCTGTACGGCGCTCGGGTACCGGTCGCGCGGACAGGACCACCGCCGAGCACTCGCCCTTGTCGCTCAAGCCGGCTCCGACGGCATCAAAGACAACGCCCACTACGGACTGGTGTTCGTCCAGCCCGGGCAGGTGAAGAAGGCCGTGCGGCACGCGAGGATTCTCGTTGACGGCGCTTCGAAGCTCCTCACCGAACAAAGCTGACCAGTTCGGCGAGGATCGCCCTCCCGGGAGTGCTGCCAGGGTCGTTTCATGGCAGTAAGGCGAGTTTGCCTGTGGTGGTTCGGGATTCGAGTTGTGTGAGGGCTTTCGGGCCGTCGGTGAGTGCGTAGGTGGTTGGGGTGGTGGGGGTGAGGACGCCGGTGGAGATCAGGGTGAACAGTTCGGTGAGGACTTCGCCGTAGATGTGTGGTGTGTGCTGGATTAGTGCGCCGAGGTTCAGGCCGATGACGTGGAGCTGGTGTTTGTAGACCAGGTCCCAGTTGGTGAGGGTTGAGGTGCCGGCGGCCAGGCCGTAGACGACTACGCGGCCGGTGACGGGTTTGGTCACCTCGAGGCTGGTGGTGAGGGTGGTGGATTCGAGGGACAGGTCGACGCCGGTGGTCAGGTCGAGGATGTCGGTGGTCAGGCTGGGGCTGCGGGAGTCCAGGACGTGGTCGGCGCCCAGGCGGCGTACGGTGTCGTGCTTCTCCGGTGAGGCCGTGGCGATCACCGTGGCGCCGTGGTGCTTGGCCATCCGTACGGCGGCCTGGCCGGTGGCGCCGGCTGCGGCGTGGATCAGGACGGTCTCGCCGGCCGCCAGGCTGCCCAGCGGGCGGAGGGCCGCCAGCGCGGTCGGCCAGTTGACGACCAGGCCGAGCGCCTGTTCGTCGTCCCACCCGGCCGGCACGGGGAGCGCGGCGACCGCGGGCAGTACGGCGTACTCCGCGAACGCACCGCCGCCGATGCACACGCCGATCACGTGCATACCGGGCGCGAGGTCGACGCCCGCGCCGACGGAGACCACCTCGCCGGCGGCCTCGATTCCGGCGACGTACGGCGGCTGCGGGCCGCCCGCGAACGTGCCGTGCGACTGGGAGCTGTCGACGAAGTTCACCCCGGCGGCCGTCACCCGGACGAGCACCTCGCCCGGCCCGGGGCGGGGGACCGATGCGTCCGTCAGCTTCAGGTCCTGCGGTCCGTTCAGCGACGTCTGCAGTAGTGCTCGCATCCCACACCTCTTTTGTTGGTCGATCGGCCAACAAAAGAGTTGCACCGCGGAGAAGGGTGAGTCAAGATGAACTTGGTCGATCGACCAACAAACTTCGGAGGAGCGGATGGCGACCCGCGGCAGACCGCGTACGTTCGACCCGGACGTCGCCTTGCGCCAGGCCCTCGACGTGTTCTGGGAACGCGGCTACGAAGGCACCTCGCTGAGCGACCTCGCCGAGGCGATGGGGATCCGTTCCGCGAGCATCTACGCGTACTTCGGCAGCAAGGAGGACCTGTTCCGCCAGGTCATGAGCCTGTACGGCGCAACCGCCGGCGAACCGCCCCGCCGTGCCCTCCGTGACGGCGCGACCGCCCGCGACGCGATCCACGCGATGCTGCGGGCGACCGCGGACCAGATCACCCACCCCGAGCATCCGCACTATTGCATGCTGATCCTCGCCGCCCCCACCGGCGCCGTCGAGAACCACGCCGTCCGCCAGTTCCTCGCCGACGGCCGCCGGCGCATATACGACGAGATCAGGGACCGCCTGGCCGCCGACGTACCGCCCGCGCGACTCGACGCGATCGCCCGCTACTACACGACCGTCGTCCAAGGCCTCTCCCTCCAGGCCCGCGACGGCGCCACCCGCCCCGAACTGGAAACCGTCATCACCTGCGCAATGTCCGCCTGGGAAGCCCTATGACCCGAACCGGCATGTCCGGCGAATCTAGTGGCCGGTGGCGTCCTGGAGGATCCAGGTGAGGAGGGCGTGGGTGTCCTGGGCGCGTTCGGTGGGGGTGTTGTAGGTGGTCGGGGTGCCGGGGGTTTCGCGGATGGCGAGGGCTTCCTCGGCGAGCTGGTGCCAGCGGGGGTCCAGGGAGTTGAGGACGTACCGGCCGGCGCCGCTCTTCGAGGTGAGGGTTCGGGTGGTGAGGAGGTGGTGGAGGCGGGGGGCGCCGAGGGTGACCCAGGCGACGGCGGCGTCGTTCTGGCCGGCGGTGGCGAGGTCGGCGAGCTCGATCCGCCGGGCGATGGCGCGCCAGTACGTGTCGAGGTTCGTCCGGGTGAACGCGATCAGGTCGTCGAGGTTCGTGTAGACCGGCGGGAGTTCGCCGTGGACGACCACCGGGCGCTCGGCCAGCTCGTGCCAGGTGACCAGGTTGATGTCGCTGGTGCCCTCGGGGTTGAACGCCCCCTGGAAGAACACCGGACGCGGCGAGAGCGCTGACGGATGGGTCGCCAAGTCGGCGGCCGTGCAGTGAAAGCCGTCGAAGGTCAGCTCCGCCTTGGCTGTCTCGTGTGCCTCCTGCAGGAGCTTCAGATCGCTTCCGGCCGGTACGTCGTCCCACACCGCGACGAAGTCGACGTCGCTACCGGGGAAGAACTCGCCCCAGCAGATCGACCCGTGCAGGAACAGCCCGGTCAGCCGTTCCGGAAGGCGGCTGTCCACCTCGGCCAGGAAGCGCTCGGTCAGTTCCGCGACAGCAACCGGCAAAGTCATGCCGCCGAAGCCTACCCACCGATGGCTAGGCCGAGTCCGAGGCCGACGGCGTACAGGAGTTCGGTGAGGCCGGTGTTCTTCAGGACCGGGATGAGGGCCGGGCCGACCGCGTCGCTGAGAATCACCCGCGTGGACTTGATGGCCAGTGGGACGGCGATGAAGGCCAGCAGCGCCCACGGGGTCGCGGCTGCCGAGACGGCGGCCAGGACGAAGGCGAGGACCACCAGAGCGGCGTACAGGCGGCGGGAGTTGGCCGCGCCCAGGACCACGGCCAGCGTGCGCTTGCCGGTCACCGAGTCGGTGGGGATGTCGCGGAGGTTGTTGGCGACCAGCAGCGCGCAGGCGATCGAGCCGACCGAGACGGCGCCCGCGACGGCGGTCCAGTGCACGGTCTCGGCCTGGACGTACGTCGTACCGAGCACGGCGACCAGTCCGAAGAAGAGGAAAACGCTGACCTCGCCGAGGGCGCGGTAGCCGTACGGCTTCTTGCCGCCGGTGTAGAACCACGCGCCGAGCAGCGACGCGGCCCCGGCGACCAGCAGCCACCAGGTGGTTGTGGCGCACAGCACGATGCCGAGCACGGCGCCGACACCGAAACAGCTGAACGCGGCCGTCTTCACGGCGCCGGGAGAGGCGACCTTGGAGCCGACCAGGCGCAACGGGCCGACGCGGTTCTCGTCGGTGCCGCGGATGCCGTCGCTGTAGTCGTTGGCGTAGTTGACGCCGATCTGCAGCGCCAGCGCGACGCCGAGGGCCAGCAGTGCCTTCCACCAGACGAAGCCGTCCAGGTAGGCGGCCGCGCCGGTTCCGACGAGCACGGGGGAGATCGCGGCGGGCAAGGTGCGGGGGCGGGCGCCTTCGATCCACTGGGCAGGGGTAGCCATGACCGTCGATTCTGTCAGCCACACGGTCGACCCGCCGCGGCGGGCCGACCGTGTGGCAAAGCTCTCCAACGTGCTGCGAGCCGACCGTGGGCCGTACGCTCGGTGTGACATGTCTACCTTGCGGCTGATTCCCGGTACGCCGGACGCGGTCTTGTCGGCGCTGAGCGAAGTACTCGACGGGAGCGGTGCGCCGTTCGCCCCGGTGCCGGAGGACGCCGTCGGGGCTGCGCGGGTGCACCAGGCCGCGGCGCCGGACGAGCCGCTCGAGGACGACTGCGCCGTGGTGCTGACCACGTCCGGGTCCTCGGGCGAGCCGAAGGGCGTGCTGCTGTCGCGGGACGCCCTGATCTCCTCGGCGGTCGCCACCCATGACCGGCTCGGCGGCCCCGGGCAGTGGCTGCTGCCGATGAAGCCGTACTTCGTCGGCGGCCTGCAGATCCTCACCCGCTCGCTGGTCGCCGGTACGACGCCGGTCCCGGTCGGCGACAGCTTCACCGCCGCGGCCCGCCGGCTGACCGGAGACCGCCGCTACACCGCGATGGTCCCGACGCAGCTGGCGCGCTATCTCGAGACGGACCTGGAAGCGCTGCGGTCGTTCGACGCGATCATCATCGGCGGGGCGTCGACGCCGGAGCCGCTGAAACGGCGCGCGCGGGAAGCCGGCGTGACCGCGATCCCGGCGTACGGGATGACCGAGACCGGCAGCGGTTGCGTGTACGACGGGGTGCCGCTGGACGGTACGTCGATCGACCTGGACGGCGGGCGGATCCTGATCAAGGGCAGCACGCTGTTCTCCGGGTACCGGCTGCGTCCGGAGCTGACCGCCGACGTACTGCGGGACGGCTGGTTCCGTACGCAGGACCGTGGCGAGTTCGTGGACGGGCGCCTGCGGGTTGTCGGCCGCGTGGACGACGTGGTGATCTCCGGGGGCGTGAACGTCACGCTGACCACCGTGCAGGCGCGGCTGCTCGAACACCCCCGGGTGAAGGACGCTGTCGTGCTGGGAGCACCCGATGCGGAGTGGGGGACACGGGTGATCGCTTTCGTCGTCGGTGAGCCCGCGCGGGACGAGGTCCGCGACTGGGTCAGCGAGACCCTGCCGCGGACCTGGGCGCCGCAGGACGTCGTACAGCTGGAGGCGTTGCCGATGCTTGCTTCGGGCAAGGTTGACCGGCAGCGGCTGCTGGAGAACGCTCGGTGATCACGTACTCGATCGCGCTCAAGAACAAGTTCCGGGGCATCACGGTGCGCGAGGGCATGCTGTACGAAGGCCCTGCGGGCTGGGCCGAGTGGAGCCCGTTCTTGGACTACGACGACGCCACGTGTGTCCCCTGGCTGCGTGCGGCGCGTGAAGCCGCCGAGGACGGGTGGCCGGCACCAGTACGCGACCTGGTCCCGGTCAACTGCACTGTTCCGGCCGTAGGTCCTGAGAAGGCCGCGGAGATCGTCAGAGCATCGGGATGCGGTACGGCGAAGGTGAAGGTGGCTGAGCCGGGGCAGACGCTCGCTGACGACCTGGAGCGGGTGGAAGCGGTACGGGATGCCATAGGCAACGGAAACGTCCGCATTGACGCCAACGGGCTGTGGTCGGTGGACCAGGCGCTGCGGAGCCTCAAGGAGTTGCAGCGGTTCGAGTTGGAGTACGTCGAGCAGCCGTGCGCGACTGTGGAGGAGTTGGCTGAGGTCAGGCGGCGTACGGGCGTACCTGTTGCGGCTGACGAGTCCATCCGCCGGGCTGAGGATCCGCTGCGGGTGAAGAAGCTCGACGCGGCTGACATCGCCGTACTGAAGGTGCAGCCGATCGGTGGCGTCCGTGCGTGTCTGGACATCGCAGAGCAGATCGGACTGCCCGTCGTGGTGTCGTCAGCGCTGGAGACCTCAGTAGGTATCGCGGCCGGCGTTGCACTCGCTGCTGCGCTTCCGGAGCTGCCGTACGCGTGCGGGCTGGCCACGGTCTCGATGTTTACGCAAGAGGTCGTCACGGAACCTCTACTGCCCACCAACGGGTTCCTGCCGGTCAAACGCGTCGCCCCGGATCCCCAACTGCTACAGGCTTCCCGTGCTGATGCGGAACGGACCAGGGTGTGGGAAGAGCGCCTGTCCCGAGTAAGGAGTGCCGGATGAACCCGTCCACAGCGTTCGCGACTGTGGTGGTCGACGAGCTGATCCGTTGCGGTGTCCGCGAGGCTGTGGTGTCACCGGGCTCCCGGAGCGCCCCGCTGGCGCTGGCACTCGCTGCTGCGGACCGCGACGGGCGGTTGCGGCTGCACGTTCGCATCGACGAACGTACGGCGGGCTTCTTGGCTATCGGGCTGATGCGGGGCACTGGTCTGCCGGTGCCTGTTGTGACGACGTCGGGTACCGCGGTCGCGAACCTGCACCCTGCTGTGCTCGAAGCGTCGCACAGTGGGCTCCCGCTGGTTGTGCTGAGTGCGGACCGTCCGCCTGCGCTCAGAGGTAGCGGGGCGAACCAGACGACTGACCAGTTGAAGGTGTTCGGGTCTGCGGTCCGGCTGTTCCACGAGATGGGTACGCCGGTGCGTGAGATCGGGCAGGTGGCGTACTGGCGGTCGCAGGTTGCACGAGCGGTGGCTGTGGCTACGGGAGCGCGGTCCGCTGATCCTGGGCCCGTGCAGTTGAACTGCCCGCTCAGCGAGCCTCTCGTGCCTACCGAGGGGCCTGACTGGCCGGAGCCCTTGGCTGGTCGTAGTACTGGGCCCTGGACTGCTGTGCACGCTGCGGCTGGGCAACCGGCGGCAGTGTCTCCCGGGCCGAAGACGGTGGTGGTTGCTGGCGACGGGGCCTCGCAGGCGGCCCGGCTGGTGGCTGAGGCGGGGCGGTGGCCCTTGTTCGCGGAGCCGTCGAGCCGGGCACGGACCGGGTCGTCCGTCATCTCGCTGTACCGGTTGTTGCTGCAGGCAAGTGAATTGGCCGGTGAGATCGAGCGCGTGCTGGTCTTCGGGCACCCGACGCTGTCGCGGCCGATCTCGCAACTGCTGGCGCGGGCCGACGTGCAGGTGATCGTGGTGTCGCCGACCGGGTCCTGGCCGGACCCGGCCCGGCGGGCGGCGTCGGTGGTGACCGGGATGGAGGTCACCGCGCCCGACGGGACCGACTGGCTGGCGCGCTGGCAGGCCGCGGACCAGGCGGCTCGCCCGGAGATCGACAAGCTGCTCGCGGACGGCCTGAGCGGACCGAGCGTCGCCGCACTCGTCGCTGAGACCGTAGGCGCCGACGGCATGCTCGTGGTCGCCTCCTCGAACCCGGTCCGCGACCTCGACCTCGCCCCGGTCGTGCCGATCCGGACCATCGCCAACCGCGGCCTGGCCGGTATCGACGGCACGATCTCCACCGCCGTCGGCGCCGCGCTCGCGAACGCGGGCCCGACGTACGCGCTGATCGGCGACCTCGCGTTCCTGCACGACAGCAACGGCCTGATCATCGGACCGGACGAGCCCCGCCCGGACCTGCGGATCGTGGTCGTCAACGACAACGGCGGCGGGATCTTCTCCACCCTCGAACAGGGGGATCCGACGCACGCCACGCACTTCGAGCGCGTCTTCGGTACGCCGCACAACGTGGACCTGTCCGCACTGTGCGCCGCCAGCGGTACGTCGTACACGCTCGTGCAGACAGCCGACGAGCTGCGGGCCGCTCTCGTGCCGACGGTGGCCGGGGTGGACGTGGTCGAGGTACGGATCTCCCGCGACAGCCACCGGCCGTTGAGCCAGTCGCTGGTGGACGCGATCAAGTAGTTGTGACGGGTACCTTCCGCGCCGGTTGCAGCGTGCGGAGGTGGTTGAGCAGCGGCAGGGCGATCGCGATCACCAGGGCGGTCGTCGTCAGGATCGGGATGGTCGCGCCGCGCAGTGACGAGTTGAGCGGGGCGGCGATCGTGAAGATCAGGCTGACCGCGGTGATGGTCGTGGTCAGCCGTCGGCCGGGCCGTGCGACGGCCAGGAACGGCAGGCACCACAGGAAGTACCAGTCGTGCGCGCTTGGGCCCAGTACGACAACCGCGAGCAGGGCCACTCCGACAGCCCGCGCTGCGTAGTGGATGGACGACCTGAGGCTCAGCCACGCGATCAGGCCGAGTGCGGCGACCATACCGATCAGCCGCACGATCTGTAGTGCCTGTGCGGCGGCAGTGTCCTCGCCCAGCCAGCCGAGTACGCCGGACGCCGCCATACCGACCAGGTTGGCGATGGAGAACGGAGAACGAACCAGCCCGGGTACGTCGAGCGCACCGAGCCAGCCGGAGCCCACACCGGTCAGGGCCCCGACGGTGACGAGTGTCAGCACCGACACGGCGCCCGCGATCACGAGGCTGGCGAACCGGTGCAGCCGCCCTGCCAGCGGGCTCATCACCGCAGCGATCGCTATTGCGACCAGCCCGCCCGGGAGCTTCACCGCGGCGGCAGCACCGGCCACGACAGCCGCCGTACCCCAACGGCCCGTCAGTGCGAGTGCGAACGCGCTACAGGCCAGCCCCAGCATCAGGATGTCGTTGTGAGCGGCGCCGATGCCGTGGGTGATCAGCATGGGGTTCAGTACGACCAGCCAGGTCGCAAAGGCCGGGTCGACCCGGCAGGCGGTCGCAAGTCGCGGTACGGCCCAGGCGATGAGGACAATGCCGAGTACTGCGAGCAGGCGGTGCGCCAGCATCAGCTGGTACGGGTTCATGGTCAGGTGGGCGACCAGGCCGCCGTACGCGAGCGGCAGGGGACCGTACGGTGCAGGGGTCTGCATCCACATCGGGTCGACGGCCTCGACGATGTGGCCGGACAGTACGCCGGGTCCTACGTCGTACGGGTTGTAGCCCTCCGCTACCAGCGCGCCCTGGGCCGCGTAGCTCCAGGCGTCGCGGCTGAACAGCGGCGGCGCCAGGAGCAGCGGGACGCTCCAGTACGCCGTCATCCGGAGCAGGGGGAGCCGCTCGCCGGCCATGACCCGCCGGCCGACGGTGAGCCAGGCCCAGGCCATCAGCCCGAGCCCGGCCACCATGAACGTCAACCCGACCATCCGCCCGGGCAGGGAGTGACGCAGCGGGACCGAGGCGACCCACGACGACTGTGGCACCACCGACGTCACCAGGCTGGCGAGAGCAACTACGACAGAGCCGACGACCCCACGGACGATCGGCGAGCGCATGAGCGGACCGTAGCCCGCCCATGCAACACGTCGATGAACTCTAGGCAGATTCCTTCCGGAAGGTTCTTGCGCCGACAGCCAGTCCGATGATCGTCAGCAGGACCACCCAGAACAGGCCCCACAGCGACGCCGAGCTGCTGATGTCGCCGCGGAACAGGGCGCGGACGCCGTTCACGACGTGCTTCAGCGGGCTGATGTCGGACAACCGCTGCAGCCACTTCGGGCCGATCTGCATCGGCAGCAGGATGCCGGACAGCAGCAGGAGCGGCATGGCGATCCCGTTCAGCAGCGGGGCGAGCGCGTCCTCGCTCTTGGTGATGAGCGCGACCGAGTACGACAGCGAGGCGAAGGTCGCGCCGAGCAGTGCGACGATCACCAGCGACAGCAGTACGCCGCCCCACGGCGCCCGCAGGCCGAGGGGGAGTGCGGCGACCAGCAGCAGTACGGACTGCGCGACCAGCACCACGACGTCCCGCAGCACCCGCCCGGCCATCAGCGCGATCCGGGACGCCGGCGTGACCCGGTCCGCCTCGATCACGCCGGCCCGGTACTCCGCGATCAGGCCGAACCCGACGAACATCGCGCCGAACATTCCGAGCTGCACGATCAGACCGGGAATGAACACCTGGTACGCGTTGGTCGCGTGGCCCTGGCTGATCTGCGCGGTGATCGGCTTCAGCAGCGGGCCGAACAGGAACAGGTACATCAACGGCTGGCTGAGCATCAGGATCGACCACATCGGGTTCCGCAGCGACAGCCGCATGGCCCGGTGGAAGACGATCCAGGTCTCACGGAGGACGATCATGCTGCGGTCTCCTTCTCAGCTACCGGCGTGCTGTCCTCGTCGCGGAGGGAACGTCCGGTCATGGTCAGGAACACGTCGTCGAGCGTCGGCCGGTGCACCTCGACGCCGTGCAGTTCGATGCCCTGGGCATCGATCGAGCGGAGCAGCCCGGGCAGCACCGAACCGCCGCGCGGGATCCGGAACCCGACCACCTCGTCCTCGGTCTCGACCTCGGTCGCGCCGTCCAGCTGCTCGACGATCTTGGTCACCGCGGGCGCCTGCGCCGGCTCGGCCAGGCTCAGCCGGACCGCGTCACCGGAGACCTGCTGCTTGAGGTTCTCCGGCGTACCGGACCCGACGATCCTGCCGTGGTCGATGACCAGGATCCGGTCGCAGAGCGCGTCCGCCTCGTCCAGGTAGTGCGTGGTCAGGAAGATCGTCGCGCCGCGGTCGCGGAGACCGCGAATGTGCTCCCAGAGGTTCGCCCGCGCCTGCGGGTCGAGACCGGTGGTCGGCTCGTCCAGGAAGATCAGCTTCGGGTCGTGGATCAGGCCCATCACGATGTCCAGCCGGCGCCGCTGGCCGCCGGACAGGGTCTTGCACTGCCGCCGCCACAGCCCCGGCAGGTCGAGCTCCTCGAACAGCCGCTGCCCGTCCGCGGCCGCCTTCGCCTTCGGTACGCCGTACAGCCGGGCGTGGTCGACCACCTCGTCGCCGGCCACCGCCTCCGGCAGCGTGGAGCCGCTCTGCGGGACGTACCCGATCCCGCGCCGTACGCCGACCGGGTCCTTCGCGAGGTCGCACCCGGCCACCGTCGCGGTCCCGCTGGTCGGGGTGATCAGCGTCGCCAGCATCCGCATCGTCGTCGTCTTGCCGGCCCCGTTGGGCCCGAGAAAACCGACGATCTCCCCGTCGGCCACATCCAGGTCGACCCCTTGGACGGCCTGCACCGCCCCCCGCTTCGTCTTGAATGTCCGCACCAGCCCGCGCGCTTCGATCATCATGCGAGCCAGTGTGAGTGATCAACTTTGACTAGTCAATATTGATTATCGAGAGCGGAAGGAGCAGAAGTCAGGGGGAGGGCGGCGCGGGGATCTCGCCCCAGTGGGTGATCATGCCGGGGTACGGCGCCCAGTCGGCGGGCTCGCCGGCGAACGCGTAGGCGCCGTTCAGGATCCGGTCCAGGAACTCGCGGGTCCAGAGCAACTCGCCGTTGTCCCGGGCGGTGGTGATCCGGAACATCTCGACCACGTGGTTCGGTGTCGCCGGATCCTCGAGGATGGCGCGCTCGGAGAACGGCTCGGACCTCAGCCACGACTCCAGCTGGGTGATCCGCGCCTCCAGCGCGGCGATCACCTCGTCGCGGCGCAGCGACCAGATGAAGCTGATCGTGGCCTGCATCTTGTCCGGGTGGAACCCGTCGACCGTCCAGAGCATGCCGCGCAACAGCGAGAAGTACTCCGTGTCGCCGTCCGCGGTCAGCTTGTACGACGTCCGCCCGGGCCGGTGCGCGCCGTCCTGCTCGAGCTCCTGCAGGTACCCGTGCTTGGCGAGCGTCCGCAGGCCGGTGTAGATCGAGCCGGGGTTGATGTTCGCCCAGTCCTGCACGTTCCACGTCAGCAGCTCGCGGCGCAGCTGGTACCCGTACGCGGGCTGGAAGATCCGCACGACGCCGAGCAGCAACAACCGGGTGGTGGACATAGCCGCAGTGTAAATCCGGGCGACCGTCTCGGCCCGGGGGGCGTACGCTCCGCTGCATG
This sequence comes from Kribbella aluminosa, assembly GCF_017876295.1. Classification (NCBI taxonomy): domain Bacteria; kingdom Bacillati; phylum Actinomycetota; class Actinomycetes; order Propionibacteriales; family Kribbellaceae; genus Kribbella; species Kribbella aluminosa. The sequence continues at coordinate 536,841 of NZ_JAGINT010000001.1, forward strand.
GATGTCCGCGTGACGAGCGATCCGCAGGCTTTCGAGCGGACGGTTCTCCCTTTCCTGCAACAGGATCCGGTGCTGCACACGATCGTGATGAGCAACGTCCACGAACGCGCGTCCGGTACGGCGCGGCCCGAGGACGAGCCGTCGTACTTCGTGTCCGCACACGATTCCGGGCACGACCCGGACGTCGTCGGCGTCGCGATGCGGACGCCCGGGCGTGGGGTGTACGTCGGCGCGCTGCGGGAGGACCTCGCGGAGCCGATCGCCGAGGCGTACGCCGGCGTACTGCCTGAGCTCAAGGGTGTCGCGGGCGATCGGCCGGCGGCGCTCCGCTTCGGGCGGCGCTGGTGCGAGCTCCGCGGCGGTACGGCGACCGAGACGCGAGGGACCCGGCTTCACAAGCTGATCGAGTTCACCCCTCTCGAGGCAGACTCCGGCGCTGCCCGGCCAATGCGCGCGGATGACGTCGGTCTGGTCGCCGCCTGGGGTGACGGCTTCGCCGCTGAAGTCACGGACGAGATTGCGGCCGACCACCACGAGTGGGCCGAGCGGCAGCTCACAGAGCGGACGCTGTGGATCTGGGAGGCCGCCGGGCGGCCGGTGAGCATGGTGGGCTACCACTCGGCCCTGTTCGGCGTCTGCCGCGTCGGCCCCGTGTACACCCCGCCGGAGCACCGCCGCCACGGCTACGCCGGCGCCCTGACCAGCCACGTCACCGCCAACATCCTTGCCACCGGCAACCAGGCCTGCCTCTACACCGACCTGGCCAACCCGACCTCCAACAAGATCTACCACCAGGCCGGCTACCGCCCGGTCGCGGACTTCGTCGACCTGGAGTTCACCGCATGATTCAGTTGATCTCGGTGGACTCGCCCGGGGCGAGGCCGAGGTAAGGGCGTTCGTCGGAGTTGAGGAAGCGGCTGAACATGCTCAGGCCGATCGGGCTGAGCAGGCCGTCGTGGATGCCCACCAGCTGGTCGGACTTGATCGTCCGGGCGTACTCGACGGCCGGCGGGAGGGCGAACCACGGGCCGGAGATCGGCACCAGGTTCGTGTGTACGGCGCGGTCGGGCCGGGTGAACGAGTCGCCCGGGTGGTAGACCGCGTCGTCGATCAGGAAGCCGATGTTCTCGCAGGGCACGCCCCACTCGGGCAGGATCACCGCGTGGTCCTTGCCGTAGGCGCTGACCGAGAACCCGGCCGCGTCGAACGACTGGCCGCCCGCGACCACGTGCACCCGGTCGCCCAGCGCGGTCAGCTGCGCCGCGACACCGGCGTTCGTGTAGACCGGTACGTCGAGCGCGGCGACCCGGTCGACGTCGAGGTGGTCCTGGTGCTCGTGGGTGACCAGGATCGCGTCCGCCTTCTCGAAGGCGGCGTCCTCGCTGAACGACCCCGGGTCGACGAGCAGCGTCTTCCCGTCCTTCTCCAACCGAACACAGGCATGCGCGAACTTCGTGAGCTTCACAGGTCTCCTAGGGCGTCTCGCATCGGTACCAGCTTGGCGTTCGTCTCGGCCAGTTCGGCGTCCGGGTTCGACCCCGCGACGATGCCGGCGCCGGCGAACAGCCGCATCCGGCGGGCATCGTCGGAGTCGGCCTGACCGCAGCGCAGCGCGATGCACCACTCGCCGTCGCCGGCCGCGTCCAGCCAGCCGACCGGTCCGCTGAACCGGCCGCGCTGCATGCCCTCGATCTCGCCGATCAGGTCCCGCGCGACCGGCGTCGGCGTACCGCAGACCGCCGCGGACGGGTGCAGGGCGGCGGCCAGGCCGAGCGCGGAGGCGCCGTTGTTCGCGACGCCGGCGACGTCGGTGGCCAGGTGCATCACGTTCGGCAGGTGCAGCACGAACGGGGTCTCCGGGACGTTCATCGACGAGCAGTGCGGCTCGAGCGCGTCGGCGACCGAGCGGACCGCGAACTCGTGCTCCTCGAGGTCCTTCGACGACCGCGCCAGCGACGCGGCCAGGGCCAGGTCGTGCGCGTCGTCCCCGGTACGGCGGATCGTCCCGGCCAGCACGCGGGACGTGATCAGGCCCTTCTCCCGGCGGACCAGCAGCTCGGGAGTGGCGCCGATCAGGCCGTCGACGGAGAACGTCCAGCAGTTCGGGTACGCCGTCGCGAGCCGGTGCAGCGGCCAGCGCAGGTCGATCGGCTGCTCGGCGATCGCGATCAGGTCGCGGGCAAGCACCACCTTGTCCAGGTCGCCCGCGGTGATCCGGCGGACCGCGTCGGCGACGATGCTCGACCAGGCGGTCCCGGTCCGGGCGCCGTCGGCGAACGTCACGTCGTACACCGGCGACGGCTCGTGCACCTGCAGCTCCGGCGGCGCGCCCAGCGAACTGGCCGGCGAGATCGTCGTCACCCAGGTGGTGCCGGCCCGGCGGCCGACGATCACCTCGGGGACCACCAGCTCACCCGGATCGGAGTCGGTGAAGCCGAAGGACCCGAAACAGAGCAGCCCGGAGCCCGGTACGCCGATCTCGTCGCGGACCACCGCGGCCCCGACGAGCTCCTGCCACCAGCGTGCGGCCTGCTCGAAGCGGTTGCTACCGGCAACGTCCAGCCGGGCGGCGACGCCCCAGCCGACGTGGCCGTCGCCCCGCCGTACCCACGCGAGTCCGCCCTCGTCCGGCAGATGGTCGAGCAGGTGCGCCGACACGCCGTCCACCGGTTGACTGCGAACCACCAACTGCGGTGCGGGGCCTCGGGTCGCGAGGGCCGCACGGCTACCTGGAGATGCACTCACGAAGTGCAAGAGTATGCCCGCCCGATGTCCAGCGAATTTCGGTGCCGCTGCAGCCCGTGATCAACTAGACAGGTGACGCGCGCAGATCTCACCAAACAGCCGCACGACGTGGCAGCCATGTTCGACAACGTGGCCGAGGGGTACGACCGGACGAACGCGGTCGCGACGATGGGGCTGGAGAAGCTGTACTGGCGGCCCGCGACGCTGGCCGAGATCGCGCCGCGGAAGGGGCTGAAGATCCTCGACCTGGCGGCCGGTACCGGCGCGTCCAGCGTCAACCTGCGCGAGTCCGGCGCCGAGGTGGTGTCCTGCGACTTCTCGGTCGGCATGCTCACGGTCGGCAAACGCCGGCACCCGGAGCTGGACCTGATCGCCGGCGACGCGCTCCGGCTGCCGTTCGCGGACGAGTCCTTCGACGTGGTGACGATCTCCTGGGCGCTGCGGAACGTGAACGACGTACCGCTGGCGCTCCGCGAGATGCTCCGCGTCACCCGGCCCGGTGGGCGGCTGGTGGTCCTCGAGCAGTCGCACCCGACCTGGAAGCCGTTCCGGGTCGTGTACCTGGAGTACATGATGCGCGCGGTGCCCGCGGTCGCGAAGGTGGTCTCGACGAACCCCGAGGCGTACGAGTACCTGGCCGAGTCGACCCGGGCCTGGCTGCCGCAGGAGCCGCTGGCCCGGGCGATCGAGGACGCCGGCTGGAGCAGGGTGCAGTGGCGCAACCTGACCGGCGGACTGGTCGCGATCCACCGGGCCGTACGGCCGCAGCTGGGAAAATGACGGCCAGTTAATTACGCAACGGAAATTATGCGAAATTGGCTTGCCCGCAAGGGGGTTGGGGCGAGTTTCGTGTCCACGTCAGGCAGTCCTAGACTGTCGAGTGAAGAGGGCTCGTGAAGTCGTTCACGAGCGCACACGCCCCCAAGAACATCCAGGCCGGAGAGATGAGCCAGAGCGTGCCGAGCGGGCAGCAGGCGGAGACCGCCGATGTGATCGTCGTCGGTGCCGGACCCGCCGGATCGTCGGCGGCGTACCACCTGGCGAACGCCGGCCTCGACGTGCTGCTGCTGGAGAAGACCGCGTTCCCGCGGGAGAAGGTCTGTGGCGACGGGCTCACCCCGCGCGGCACCAAGCAGATCATCAACATGGGCATCGACATCTCCGAAGAGGCCGGCTGGATCCGCAACTACGGCCTCCGGATCCAGGGCGCCGGGCACCAGTTGCAGCTCGACTGGCCGGATCTGGCCAGCCACCCGAACTACGGCCTGACCCGGAACCGGATGGACTTCGACGAGATGCTCGCCCGGCAGGCCGAGAAGGCCGGGGCGCGGCTGCGCGAGCGGACCAACGTGACCGGCCCGATCCTGGACGCCCGGGACAACATCGTCGGCGTGACCGCGAAGCCGGTCGACGACAACGGCCGGCGGGCCGGTGACGACGTCGAGTTCCGGGCGCCGCTGGTGATGGCGGCCGACGGCAACTCGTCCCGGCTGAGCATCGCGATGGGCATCCACAAGCGCGACGACCGCCCGATGGGGGTCGCCGTCCGGACGTACTTCACCAGCCCGCGGACGCACGACGACTACCTCGAGTCCTGGCTGGAGCTGTGGGCCGACGACCCGAAGCAGCCCGGCGGCCGGGTGCTGCTGCCCGGGTACGGCTGGATCTTCGGGATGGGCGACGGCACCGTGAACGTCGGCCTCGGCATCCTGAACACCTCCGACGCGTTCGGCAAGGTCGACTACGCCGACCTGCTGAAGCAGTGGCTGAAGGTGACGCCGGACGAGTGGCAGTTCCGGGACGAGTACCAGACCATCCCGATCCGCGGCGCCGCGCTGCCGATGGGCTTCAACCGGCAGCCGCACTACACCCGCGGCCTGATGCTGCTCGGCGACGCCGGCGGCATGGTCAACCCGTTCAACGGCGAGGGCATCCCGTACGCGATGGAGTCCGGGTCGTTCGCCGCCGAGGTCGCCGCCCAGGCCCTGCACCGGCAGCCGAACCAGCGGGAGCGCGCGTTGTCGGCGTACCCGAAGGCGCTGAAGCAGGAGTACGGCGGTTACTACACGCTCGGCCGGATCTTCGTGAAGCTGATCGGAAATCCGGAGGTGATGCGGCTCTGCACCAAGTACGGTCTGCCGCGCACCACCTTGATGAAGTTCACCCTGAAGTTGCTTGCCAACCTCACCGACCCGCGGGACGGCGACGTGATGGACAAGATCATCAACGGGCTCACCAAGCTGGCTCCCGCCGCCTGAGCGGCGGGGCGAGTGAGCTGAGCCACAGCGGTACTGATAACAACAGACAAGAACAGACACAGACAGACCACCGGCTGAAGGAGGGAGCACGCAGCGATGCACCCCTACACACCGATTCTTGCTCTTGGTGTGCTCGCGCTGCTCTTCGTGGCGGGCAGCATCACCGTGAGTGCGCTGGTCGGCCCGAAGCGGTACAACCGGGCCAGGCTGGACTCGTACGAGTGCGGCATCGAACCGACCCCGCAGCCGGTCGGCGGTGGCCGCTTCCCGGTGAAGTACTACATCACCGCGATGCTGTTCATCGTGTTCGACATCGAGATCATCTTCCTCTACCCGTGGGCGGTCGCCTTCGACCAGATGGCGCTCTTCGGGCTGGTCGAGATGGTCATCTTCATCGTCACCGTCTTCGTCGCGTACGCCTACGTGTGGCGCCGCGGCGGACTGGAGTGGGACTGACATGGGTCTTGAGGAACAGCTTCCGGCAGGCGTCCTGCTGAGCACGGTCGAAGGACTGCTCGGCTACATGCGCAAGGCCTCGTTGTGGCCGGCAACCTTCGGGCTGGCCTGCTGCGCCATCGAGATGATGACCACCGGCGCACCGCGGTACGACGCGGCCCGGTTCGGTATGGAGGTCTTCCGGGCGTCGCCGCGGCAGGCCGACCTGATGATCGTGGCCGGCCGGGTGAGCCAGAAGATGGCCCCGGTACTGCGCCAGATCTACGACCAGATGCCCGGCCCGAAGTGGGTGCTGGCGATGGGCGTCTGCGCGTCGTCGGGCGGCATGTTCAACAACTACGCGATCGTGCAGGGCGTGGACCACGTGGTCCCGGTCGACATGTACCTGCCCGGCTGCCCGCCGCGGCCGGAGATGCTGCTGGACGCGTTCCTGAAGATCCACGACCAGATCCAGCACATGAAGCTCGGCGCGCACAAGAAGGCGCTGCAGACCGAGCAGGAGGCCGCGGCCCTGACCGCCGCCCCGACGATCGAGATGAAGGGGCTGCTCCGGTGAGTGAGTCCGAGAACCTGCCCGCGACACCGGAGGCTTCGGCGCCGGAGGTCATCGAGCAGCGCGAGGGCATGTTCGGTGTCCAGGGCACCGGTGACACGTCCGGGTTCGGCGGCCTGAAGCGCACCGTCGTACTGCCCGGCGCCACTCCGAAGCCGTACGGCTCCTGGTTCGACGGTGCGGTGGACCGGCTCGAGGGCCTGACCAGCGCGGGCGCGATCGAGAAGGTCGTCGTCGACCGCGGCGAGCTGACGCTGCACATCAAGCGCGAGAACCTCGTCGAGGTGTGCCAGCAGCTCCGCGACGACGAGGCGCTGCGGTTCGAGTTCTGCTCCGGGGTCAGCGGGGTGCACTACCCGCACGAGACCGGCCGTGAGCTGCACGCCGTCTACCACTTCCTGTCGATCACCCACAACCGCCGGATCCGGCTGGAGGTGTCGGCGCCCGAAGGCGATCCGCACATCCCGTCGGTCGTCCCGGTCTACCCGGCCAACGACTGGCACGAGCGGGAGACCTGGGACATGTTCGGCATCATCTTCGACGGGCACCCGGCGCTGACCCGGGTCCTGATGCCCGACGACTGGCCGGGGCACCCGCAGCGCAAGGACTACCCGCTCGGCGGTATCGACGTCGAGTACAAGGGCGCTGTCATCCCACCGCCCGACACGCGGAGGTCTTACAACTGATGACCACTACCGACCCTTACGCGACCACCCGGGACACCACCGAGGGCAAGGTCTTCACCGTCACCGGCCAGGACTGGGACTCGGTGGTCTCCGGCCTCGGCGAGGAGCCGGAAGAGCGCGTCGTCGTCAACATGGGTCCGCAGCACCCGTCCACGCACGGCGTACTGCGGCTGATCCTGGAGCTCGACGGTGAGAACGTGACCGAGGCCCGCTGCGGCATCGGCTACCTGCACACCGGTATCGAGAAGAACATGGAGTTCCGCTCCTGGGTGCAGGGCGTCACGTTCGTCACCCGGATGGACTATCTGTCGCCGTTCTACAACGAGGCGGCGTACTGCCTGGCGGTCGAGCGCCTGCTCGGGATCGAGGACCAGATCCCGGAGAAGGCGAACGTCATGCGGGTGCTGCTGATGGAGCTCAACCGGATCAGCAGCCACCTGGTCTGTATCGCCACCGGCGGTATGGAGATCGGCGCGCTGACCGTGATGACGATCGGCTTCCGCGAGCGCGAGAAGACGCTGGACCTGTTCGAGCTGATCACCGGGCTGCGGATGAACCACGCGTTCATCCGGCCGGGCGGTGTCGCGCAGGACCTGCCGCCGGGCGCGCTGGATCACATCCGTGAGTACATCACCTGGATGAACCGGCACCTGCCGGAGTACGCCGAGCTCTGCAACGCGAACCCGATCTTCAAGGCCCGGCTGCAGAAGGTCGGCTACCTGGACCTGGCCGGCTGTATGGCGCTCGGCATCTCGGGCCCGACGGTCCGCTCCACCGGGTACGCGCTCGACCTGCGCAAGAGCCAGCCGTACTGCGGCTACGAGACGTACGACTTCGACGTACCGACCTGGGACTCCTCCGACGCCTACGGCCGCTTCCGGGTCCGGCTGCAGGAGATGCACGAGTCGCTGAAGATCGTCGAGCAGTGCGCCGACCGGCTGGAGAAGATGGACGGCCATCCGGTGATGGTCGCCGACAAGAAGATCGGCTGGCCGAGCCAGCTGGCGGTCGGCGCCGACGGGATGGGCAACTCGCTCGACCACATCAAGCACATCATGGGCGAGTCGATGGAAGCCCTGATCCACCACTTCAAGCTGGTCACCGAGGGCTTCCGGGTCCCGGTCGGCCAGGTCTACGTGGCGATCGAGTCGCCGCGTGGCGAGATGGGTGCGCACGTCGTCTCCGACGGCGGCACCAAGCCGTTCCGGGTGCACTTCCGTGACCCGTCCTTCGCAAACCTGCAGGCGATGCCGATCATGTGCGAGGGCGGCCAGGTCGCCGACGTGATCGTTGCCGTCGCCAGCCTTGACCCGGTGATGGGTGGAGTGGACCGCTAAATGGCCGAGAACAGCAGCTTGTCTCATACGACTGCTACCGACAAGACGGTGCCGTACAGCACCGGCGACTCGAAGATCACCGACGCCACGATCGCGGAGCTGCGCGAGATCATGGCCCGGTACCCGCAGGCCCAGTCGGCGCTGCTGCCGATGCTGCACCTGGTGCAGTCGGTCGACGGCCGGGTCACCCCGGAGGGCATCGAGATCTGCGCCGACCTGCTCGGGCTGACCGGCGCCGAGGTGTCCGCGGTGGCCACCTTCTACACGATGTACAAGCGGCGGCCGGTCGGCGACTACCACGTCGGCGTCTGCACCAACACGCTGTGCGCGGTGATGGGCGGCGACCTGATCTTCGAGCGGCTGAAGCAGCACCTCGACGTCGGCAACGACGAGACCACCGAGGACGGCAAGGTCACCCTCGAGCACCTCGAGTGCAACGCGGCCTGCGACTACGCGCCGGTGATGATGGTCAACTGGGAGTTCTTCGACGACATGACGCCGGAGTCCGCGACCCAGCTGGTCGACGACCTGCGGGCCGGCACCGACGTGAAGTCGCCGCGCGGTGCCACCGTCTGCACCTGGCGCGAGGCCGAGCGGGTGCTCGCCGGGTACCCGGACGGCCGCGCCGACGAGGGCCCGACCGGTGGCAAGGCCTCGCTGGCCGGCCTCCGGCTGGCCCGTGAGCGCAACTGGTCGGCCCCGAACGGCTCCGAGACCCCGAAGGAGGGCTGACCATGACCACGCTGACCCCGGTACTGTCCGACAACTGGGACCAGATCAACGCCTGGCAGCTGGCGTCGTACCAGCGCACCGGCGGGTACGACGCCCTCCGCACGGCGCTCGCGATGCAGCCGGCCGACGTCGTCGCCACGGTCAAGGACTCCGGTCTGCGCGGCCGCGGCGGCGCGGGCTTCCCGACCGGGATGAAGTGGTCCTTCATCCCGCAGGACAACCCGAAGCCGAAGTACCTGGTGGTGAACGCGGACGAGTCCGAGCCGGGCACCTGCAAGGACATCCCGCTGATGATGGCCTCGCCGCACACGCTGGTCGAGGGCGTCATCATCGCGTCCTACGCGATCCGCGCGAGCGCTGCGTTCATCTACGTGCGCGGTGAAGTGCTGCACGTGATCCGCCGACTGCAGCAGGCGGTCCAGGAGGCCAAGGACGCCGGCTACATCGGCCAGAACATCCTCGGCACCGGCTACGACCTGGACGTCATCGTGCACGCCGGCGCCGGCGCCTACATCTGCGGCGAGGAGACGGCGCTGCTGGACTCGCTGGAAGGACGTCGCGGTCAACCTCGGCTGCGTCCTCCCTTCCCGGCGGTCGCCGGTCTGTACGGGTGCCCCACTGTCATCAACAACGTCGAGTCGATCGCATCCGTTCCCGTGATCATCAAGAACGGCGCGGACTGGTTCGGCTCGATGGGCACCGAGAAGTCCAAGGGCATGACGCTGTACTCGCTGTCCGGGCACGTCACCCGCCCGGGGCAGTACGAGGCGCCGCTCGGTATCACGCTGCGCGAGCTGCTCGACATGGCCGGCGGGGTCCGCGAGGGACACCAGCTGAAGTTCTGGACGCCGGGTGGTTCGTCGACGCCGCTGCTGACCGCGGAGCACCTCGACGTACCGCTGGACTACGAGGGGGTCGGCGCGGTCGGCTCGATGCTCGGGACCAAGGCGCTGCAGATCTTCGACGAGACCACCTGCGTGGTGCGCGCCGTACTGCGCTGGACCGAGTTCTACAAGCACGAGTCCTGCGGCAAGTGCACCCCGTGCCGTGAGGGCACCTGGTGGCTGGTGCAGATCCTCGAGCGGCTGGAGGCGGGCAAGGGCTCCGAGGAGGACCTGGAAACCCTGCTCGACCTGTCCGAGAACATCCTCGGCCGGTCGTTCTGTGCGCTCGGTGACGGTGCGACCAGCCCGATCACCAGCTCGATCCAGTACTTCAAGGACGAGTACCTGGCGCACTTCGAGCACGGCGGCTGCCCGCTCGACCCGATGGCAAGCACTGTCTTCGCGACTGCTGGAGCTAGCGCATGACGATCCAAGCGAACCCGCCCGCAGGCAGTGGAGCGGTGGAGCGGACTGCCTCCGTCGACATGGTCACCGTGACCATCGACGACATCGAGGTCAAGGTTCCGAAGAACAGCCTGGCGATCCGGGCCGCCGAGCAGATCGGCATCCAGATCCCGCGGTTCTGCGACCACCCGCTGCTGGACCCGGTCGGCGCCTGCCGGCAGTGTCTGGTCGAGGTCCCCGACGCCGGCAACGGCCGCGGTATGCCGAAGCCGCAGGCGTCCTGCACGCTGACGGTCGCCGACGGCATGGTGATCCGTACCCAGGTGAGCTCGCCGGTGGCCGACAAGGCCCAGCACGGGAACATGGAGTTCCTGCTGATCAACCACCCGCTGGACTGCCCGGTCTGCGACAAGGGCGGCGAGTGCCCGCTGCAGAACCAGGCGATGAGCAACGGTGCCGGCGAGTCCCGGTTCACCGAGGTGAAGCGGACCTACCCGAAGCCGATCAACATCTCGGCCGAGGTGCTGCTGGACCGCGAGCGCTGCATCCTCTGCGCGCGCTGCACCCGGTTCTCCGAGCAGATCGCCGGTGACCCGTTCATCGCGCTGATCGAGCGCGGCGCGCTGCAGCAGGTCGGCATCTACGAGAAGGAGCCCTTCGAGAGCTACTTCTCCGGCAACACCATCCAGATCTGCCCGGTCGGTGCGCTGACGAGTGCGGCGTACCGCTTCCGCTCCCGGCCGTTCGACCTGGTCTCGGTGCCCTCGGTGGCCGAGCACGACTCGTCCGGTGCGGCGATCCGGGTCGACTACCGGCGCGGCAAGGTGATGCGCCGGCTGTCCGGCGACGACCCGCAGGTCAACGAGGAGTGGATCTCCGACAAGGACCGGTTCGCGTTCCAGTACGCGACCACCGGCGACCGGCTGACGCACCCGCTGATCCGCGAGGACGGCGAGCTGCGGCCGGCGTCCTGGCCGGAGGCGCTGACCTTCGCCGCGCAGAAGCTGACCGCGGCGCACGGCAGCGCGGCGGTGCTGACCGGCGGCCGGCTGACCGTCGAGGACGCCTACGCGTACTCGAAGTTCGCCCGGGTCGCGCTCGGCACCAACGACATCGACTTCCGGGCCCGGCCGCACTCCGCGGAGGAGGCCGACTTCCTGGCCGCCGCGGTGGCCGGCACCGGTCTCGGTACGACGTTCGCGGACCTGGAGAAGGCCGACACGGTGCTGTTCGCCGGGTTCGAGCCGGAAGAGGAAGCGCCGTCGGTGTTCCTGCGGGTCCGCAAGGGCGTGAAGGCGCACGGCACGAAGGTGTTCACGGTCGCGGCGTACGCGTCGCGGGGTGTGCAGAAGCTCGCCGGGGTCGTCGTACCGGCGTCGCCGGGCACCGAGGCTGCCGTACTCTCCGACCTCCGTGCCGCCGGTGCGGCCGGGGCGGCTGCCCGGGCCGCGCTCGGTGCGGGCTCGATCATCGTCGTCGGCGAGCGGCTGGCCAGCGCGCCGGGCGGGTACTCGGCCGCACTGCGGCTGGCGCTCGACACCGGTGCACAGCTGGCCTGGATCCCGCGGCGTGCGGGTGACCGGGCCGCGCTCGAGGCCGGCTGCCTGCCAGGTCTGCTGCCGGGCGGCCGGCTGGTCGCCGACCCGCGGGCTCGGGTCGACCTGCAGGCCGCGTGGGGCGTCGAGAACCTGCCCGCCGAGGCCGGCAAGGACCTGACGGAGATCATCGCGAGCGCGGAAAGCCTGCAGGCGCTGGTGGTGGCAGGGGTCGAGATCGACGACCTGCCGGACCCGGCCGCGGCGCTGGCCGCGCTCGCGGCGGCGCCGTTCGTGGTCAGCTTCGAGGTCCGCAACTCGCAGGTCACCGAGTACGCCGACGTGGTGTTCCCGGTCGTACCGCCGGTGGAGAAGTCCGGCACCTTCGTGAACTGGGAGGGCCGCGAGCGGCCGTTCCCGGTGGTGCTCAAGGTGCCGGCCGCGATGCCGGACACCCGGGCGCTGGCCGCGCTGGCCCAGGAGATGGGGCAGTCGCTCGGCTTCAGCACCCCCGAGGGCGCGAAGAAGGAGTTCGACGAGCTCGGCCGCTGGGACGGCGACCGCGCGCAGGAGCCGACGTACCAGGCCGGTCCGGCGCTCGGCGCGTTCGACTCCACCCGGCTCGCGACCTGGCGGATGCTGATCGACGACAGCCGCGCCTGCGACGGTGAGCCGCACCTGACCGCGACCGCGCGGACGCCGGTCGCCCGGATCTCGCTCACCACCGCGCACCGGATCGGTGTCGCCGACGGGGACGAGCTGGCGGTGAGCACCGACGCCGGGAGCATCCGGCTGCCGGTGGTGATCACCCCGATGACCGACAACGTGGTCTGGCTGCCGACGAACTCGGCCGACTCCCACGTCCGCCGTTCACTGCACGCAGACCATGGCTCGATCGTGACGATCGCCGGAGGGAACGCATGATGGCGCTCGCGGTACCTGACGCAGGGGTCGGGCACGACCCCTGGTGGGTGATCCTGATCAAGGTGCTGTTCATCTTCGTGTTCCTGGTGGTGCTGACGCTCTTCAACATCTGGTGGGAACGCCGGGTCGTCGCGCGGATGCAGCACCGGATCGGCCCCAACGTGCACGGACCCTTCGGTCTGCTGCAGTCGCTGGCCGACGGCGTGAAGCTGATGCTGAAGGAAGACCTGATGCCCCGGGGCGTCGACAAGGTGGTCTTCCTGCTGGCGCCCGCGATGGTCGCGATCCCGGCCTTCCTCACCTTCGCGGTGATCCCGTTCGGGCCGACGGTGCGGATCCCCTGGACCGACACCTACACCCGGCTGCAGCTCACCGACCTGCCGGTCTCGGTGCTGTACGTGATGGCGATCGCCTCGATCGGCATCTACGGCATCGTGCTCGGCGGCTGGTCGTCGAACTCGACGTACTCGCTGCTCGGCGGTCTGCGCTCCAGCGCCCAGATGATCTCGTACGAGGTCGCGATGGGCCTGGCGCTGGTCACGGTGTTCCTGTTCGCCGGCTCGCTGTCCACCTCGGAGATCGTGGCCGCGCAGGGGCACCAGACCGTGCACTGGTTCGGGGCGTCGATCCCGCTGCCCGGGTGGTACGGGTTCCTGCTGTTCCCGTCGTTCGTGATCTACGTGATCTCGATGGTCGGCGAGACGAACCGGGCGCCGTTCGACCTCCCGGAGGCCGAGGGCGAGCTGGTCGCGGGCTTCCTGACCGAGTACTCCTCGATCAAGTACGCGATGTTCTTCCTGGCGGAGTACATCAACATGGCGACCGTGTCCGCGCTGGCCACCACGCTGTTCCTGGGCGGCTGGCGGGCCCCGTGGCCGATCTCGATCTGGGACGGCGCGAACTCCGGCTACTGGCCGGTGCTGTGGTTCATGGGCAAGCTGATGTGCTTCATCTTCTTCTACATCTGGCTGCGCGGAACGCTGCCGCGACTGCGCTACGACCAGTTCATGAAGCTCGGCTGGAAGATCCTGATCCCGGTCTCGCTGGTCTGGATCCTGCTGGTCGCCACCGTCCGGGCGGTCGGCCGGGAGACGAACTTCAGCCGGACCACGCTGCTGGTCGCGGCCGCGATCGTGCTGGTGATCGCGATCGTCAGCATGTTCGTCCCGGCCAAGCCCAAGCCCGAAGAGCCTGAGGTTGCCGACGGCAAGGACTTCGACGCCTTCGCCGGCGGCTTCCCGGTGCCACCCCCGATGGCCGTCACCACTCCGAGCCGAAGCGAGGAAGCCAGAAATGGCTAGTGTCAAAGAGTCCCTCTGGGACCCGGTAGCCGGTTTCGGCGTCACCTTCCGGACGATGTTCCGGAAGGTGTTCACCGAGCAGTACCCGTTCGAGAAGAAGCCGACCGCGCCCCGGTTCCACGGCCGGCACCAGCTGAACCGCTGGCCGGACGGGCTGGAGAAGTGCATCGGCTGTGAGCTGTGCGCGTGGGCCTGCCCCGCGGACGCGATCTACGTCGAGGGCGCCTCCAACACCGACAACACGGCGGGCGGCTCCGGCCGCTTTTCGCCGGGCGAGCGGTACGGCCGGGTGTACCAGATCAACTACCTGCGCTGCATCCTCTGCGGGCTGTGCATCGAGGCGTGCCCGACCCGGGCGCTGACGATGACCAACGAGTACGAGCTGGCCGACACCAGCCGCGAGTCCCTCATCTACGAGAAGAAGGACCTGCTGGCGCCGCTGCTCCCCGGTATGCAGGAGCCGCCGCACGAGATGCAGCTCGGCAAGACCGAGAAGGACTACTACCTCGGTCTCACCGGCGCCGCCTCGCGCTCCGAGGGGAGTGACACGAAGTGATCGGTCTCGTCACCGGCCCGCAGGTCGCGTTCTGGCTGCTGGCCCCGGTCATGATCCTGGCCGCGATCGGCATGGTGCTGGTCCGCAAGGCGGTGCACTCGGCGCTGCTGCTGGCGACCGTGATGATCTGCCTGGCGGTGCAGTACGCCGCACAGGACGCACCGTTCCTGTTCGCCGTACAGATCATCGTCTACACCGGCGCGATCCTGATGCTGTTCCTGTTCGTGCTGATGCTGGTCGGCGTCGACGCGTCCGACTCGCTGGTCGAGACCATCCGCGGTCAGCGGCTGCTGGCCGGGATCGCGTTCCTGGGCTTCGGCACCCTGCTGGTCGCTGCGGTCGGCAACGCGATCTACGGGAACCCGACCGGCCTCGCCGACGCGCAGCCGGACGGTAACCCGAAGGGCATCGCGCAACTGCTGTTCGGCAAGTACGTGTTCGCCTTCGAGGTCACCTCGGCGCTGCTGATCACCGCGGCGATGGGCGCGATGATGCTGGCGCACCGCGAGCGGCTGACCAAGAAGAAGACGCAGCGCGACCACGCCGAGGAGCGGATCCGCAAGTACGCCGAACAGGGCATCCACCCCGGCCCGCTGCCGACCCCCGGCGTGCTGGCCCGGCACAACGCCGTCGACACCCCGGCCCTGCTGCCGGACGGGTCGATCGCACCGACCTCGGTTTCGCGTGTGCTCCAGGCACGTGGCACCGTGTTCCCCGAAGCCGAGGAGCGCGCGGACGTCGAAGAGGTCCGCGCGCTCACCAACGACGGCGAGTATCCGCTCGAGGAGGAGAACAAGTGACCACCGAGCCGTACATCGTGCTCGCGGCGATCCTGTTCAGTATCGGTGCGCTCGGCGTGCTGGTCCGCCGGAACGCGATCGTCGTCTTCATGTGCGTCGAGCTGATGCTGAACGCGACCAACCTCGCGTTCGTCAGCTTCGCCCGCCAGCACGGCAACCTCGACGGCCAGATCGCCGCCTTCTTCGTGATGGTGGTGGCCGCGGCCGAGGTGGTTATCGGGCTGGCCATCATCATGGCCATCTTCCGCACCCGTCGCTCGGCCTCGGTCGACGACGCCAACCTGCTCAAGTACTGAGGTAAGCACCGATGAGTCATGAGCTGACGTGGCTGCTGGTCGCGGTACCGGCTGTGTCCGCGGCGATCCTGCTGCTCGGTGGCAAGGCCACCAACGCCTGGGGTCACCTGCTGGGCACACTGGCGCCGGTGATCTCCTTCGCCTTCGGCGTCGTGCTGTTCTTCCAGATGCAGGGCAAGCCGAGCGACGAGCGATCGACGACGGTCAGGCTGTTCGAATGGTTCTCGGTCGGCCAGATCAAGGTCGACTTCACCCTGCTGATCGACCCGCTGTCGATCCTGTTCGTGCTGCTGATCACCGGTGTGGGTTCGCTGATCCACATCTACTCGATCGGCTACATGGAGCACGACCCGCGGCGGCGCCGGTTCTTCGGGTACCTGAACCTGTTCATCGCCTCGATGCTGCTGCTGGTGCTGGCCGCCGACTACCTGCTGGTCTTCGTCGGCTGGGAGGGCGTCGGTCTGGCGTCGTACCTGCTGATCGGCTTCTGGCAGCACAAGAACTCGGCAGCGGTCGCCGCGAAGAAGGCGTTCGTGGTGAACCGGGTCGGTGACATCGGCCTCTCGCTCGCGGTGATGAGCATGTGGGCGCTGTTCGGCTCGTCGGCCTTCTCCACGGTGAACGCCGGTGCCGGGCACCTGTCGAAGACCTGGGCCACACTGCTCGGCCTGATGCTGCTGCTGGCCGCCTGCGGCAAGTCCGCGCAGGTGCCGCTGCAGTCCTGGCTGCTGGACGCGATGGAAGGCCCGACCCCGGTGTCGGCGCTGATCCACGCGGCGACCATGGTCACCGCGGGCGTCTACCTGGTGGTCCGCTCGCACGCGATCTACGCGGTCACCGACGCGGCGTCGACGGCGGTGGTGATCGTCGGTACGGTCACCGCGCTCGCCGGTGCGATCATCGGTTGCGCCAAGGACGACATCAAGAAGGCGCTGGCCGGTTCGACGATGAGCCAGATCGGCTACATGATGCTCGCCGCCGGCCTCGGGCCGGTCGGGTACGTGTTCGCGATCTTCCACCTGCTCACGCACGGCTTCTTCAAGGCCAATATGTTCCTCGGCGCCGGCTCGGTGATGCACGGCATGAACGACGACGTGAACATGCGGCACTACGGAGCCCTGCGGACGCCGATGAAGATCACCTTCGTCACGTTCGCGTTCGGCTACCTGGCGATCCTCGGCATCCCGCCGTGGGCCGGCTTCTTCAGCAAGGACAAGATCATCGAGGCCGCGTTCGCGGACAACACGGTGATCGGCCTGTGCGCGTTGCTCGGCGCCGGCATCACCGCGTTCTACATGTCGCGGGTGATGCTGATGACGTTCTTCGGCAAGAAGCGCTGGGCCGAGGACGTGCACCCGCACGAGTCGCCCAAGGTGATGACGTGGCCGCTGATCATCCTGGCCGCGCTCTCGCTCGGCGGCGGCGCGCTGTACTTCGCCGGCCACTGGATCGTGAACTGGCTCGCGCCGATCGTCGGGCACGAGGAGGCGCACCCGCCGCTGAACGCGACGGTGATGACGATCATCACCCTCGCGGTGGTCGCGGTGGGTATCGCGATCGCGGTGCTGATGTACCGCCGGGACATCCCGCGGGAGGCTCCGGCCGGTTCGCCGGTCACCACGTTCGCGCGGCGTGACCTGTACGGCGACGCGCTCAACGAGGCAGTCTTCATGCGTCCCGGGCAGTACCTGACCCGGACGCTGGTCTGGCTCGACAACCGGGGCGTCGACGGCCTGGTCAACGGGCTGGCCGCACTCTTCGGCGGACTGTCCGGCCGGCTCCGCCGGTTCCAGACGGGCTTCGTCCGCTCGTATGCACTCAGCATGGTCTTCGGCGCCGCATTCGTGGTCGTCGCCCTCCTCGCGGTGAGGTTGTCGTGAACATCGGTTGGCTGACCCTGTTACTGCTCCTGCCGTTCGTCGGGGCCATCGCGACGATGCTGGTGCCGAAGGCGAAGGCACTGACGGCCAAGCAGGTCGCGCTCGGGTTCTCGCTCGTGACGCTGGTACTGACCGTCGTCGTCGCGATCGGGTACCACCGCAACGGCGCGGCGGACTACGCCGAGACGCACACCTGGATCAAGGCGTTCGGCGCGCACTACGCGCTCGGCCTGGACGGTCTCGGCATCGTCATGGTGGTGCTGACCGCGCTGCTGAGCCCGATCGTGATCATCGCGTCCTGGAACGACGCCTCCCACGGCCGCTGGTCGGAGAAGTCGTTCTTCGCCTGGATCCTCGGCCTGGAGGCACTGTCGATCGGCGTCTTCTCCGCCACCGACGTGTTCCTCTTCTACGTGCTGTTCGAGGCCACGCTGATCCCGATGTACTTCCTGATCGGCGGCTTCGGCGGCCCGCAGCGTTCGTACGCCGCGGTGAAGTTCCTGCTCTACTCGCTGCTCGGCGGTCTGCTGATGCTGGCGTCGGTCGTCGGCCTGTACGTCGTCTCCGCCAAGCACGGCGCCCCGTCGTACCTGCTGTCCGACATGGTGAAGCTGGACATCGGCCAGAACACCGAGCGCTGGCTGTTCCTCGGGTTCTTCTTCGCGTTCGCGGTGAAGGCGCCGATGGTGCCGTTCCACACCTGGCTGCCGGACGCGGCCGGTGAGGCGACGCCGGGTACGTCGGTGCTGCTGGTCGGCATCCTGGACAAGATCGGCACCTTCGGGATGATCCGGTTCTGCCTGGGCCTGTTCCCGAACGCGTCCCAGTGGGCCACCCCGGTGATCCTGGTACTGGCGCTGATCTCGGTGCTGTACGGCGCGCTGCTGGCGATCGGCCAGACCGACATCAAGCGGCTGATCGCGTACACGTCGATCTCGCACTTCGGCTTCATCGTGATGGGGATCTTCGCGCTGACGTCGCAGGGCCTGACCGGGTCGACGCTGTACATGTTCAACCACGGTCTCTCCACCGCGGCGCTGTTCCTGGTCGCCGGGTACCTGATCTCCCGGCGCGGGTCCGCCCGGATCGCCGACTACGGCGGGGTCGAGAAGGTGGCACCGGTCCTGGCCGGGACGTTCCTGTTCGCCGGTTTGTCCAGCCTCGCGCTGCCCGGGCTGTCGCCGTTCATCTCCGAGTTCATGGTGCTGGCCGGGACCTTCAGCCGGCACAAGGTGATCGCGGTGATCGCGGTCCTCGGTATCGTGCTGGCCGCGCTGTACATCCTGCTGATGTACCAACGCACGATGACCGGCCCGGTCCGGGACGGGATCGAGAAGCTGAAGGACCTGAACCCGCGTGAGGTGCTGGCGATCGCACCGCTCGTGATCCTGATCATCGGGCTGGGCATCTTCCCGAAGCCGATCGTCGACATCATCAAGCCCGCGGTCGACTCGACCATGCAGCGGGTGGGCGTGACCGACAAGGCACCGCAGATCCCCGTGACGGAGGGACAGAAGTGACCGCGATGTTGCTGCCGCTGGCGGACTTCACGAAGCCGACCATCGAGTACGGCGAACTGGCTCCGCTGTTCGTCGTCTTCGGTGCGGCTGCCGTCGGCGTCCTGGTCGAGGCGTTCCTGCCGCGGCCGCTGCGGCACCTGGTGCAGCTGTCGATCACGGTGGTCGCCGTGGTCGCGGCCGGCGTACTGACCGGCTTCGAGATGCACCGTGGCAAGGAACTGATCGCCGCCGAGGGCGCGATCGCGATCGACGGCCCGGCGCTGTTCACCTGGATCATCCTGCTGGCGCTGACGCTGATCAGCGTGCTGCTGTTCGCCGAGCGGTCGATCGACGGCGGCCTGTCGGCGTTCGCCGGCCAGGCGGCCGCGGTACCGGGCTCGGACGCCGAGCGGGAGGGTACGGCGGCCCGCGTCGAGCACACCGAGATCTTCCCGCTGACGCTGTTCGCGGTCGGCGGCATGATGCTGTTCGCGGCGTCGAACGACCTGCTGATCCTGTTCGTCGCGCTCGAGGTCTTCTCGCTGCCGCTGTACCTGCTCTGCGGCCTGGCCCGCCGTCGCCGGCTGATCTCGCAGGAAGCCGCGATGAAGTACTTCCTGCTCGGCGCGTTCTCGTCGGCGTTCCTGCTGTTCGGGATCGCGCTGCTCTACGGGTACGCCGGCACGATGTCGCTCGGCGGGATCGCGGACGCGCTCGGCACCCAGACCGGCGGCGACACGATCCTGCTGGCCGGTACCGGTCTGCTCGGCGTCGGCCTGCTGTTCAAGGTCGGCGGCGTACCGTTCCACTCCTGGACCCCGGACGTGTACCAGGGCGCCCCGACGCCGGTCACCGGCTTCATGGCGGCCTGTACCAAGATCGCCGCGTTCGTCGGCCTGATGCGGGTCTTCTACGTCGCGCTCGGCGGCACGCGCTGGGACTGGGCGCCGATGATGTGGATCATCGCGATCCTCACCATGGTGGTCGGTTCGATCGTCGCGATCACCCAGACCGACGTGAAGCGGATGCTGGCGTACTCGTCGATCGCGCACGCGGGCTTCCTGCTGACCGCGTTCGTCGGCCTCGCGCAGGCGGGCAGCGGCGTGCACAACGGGATCACCTCGACCCAGGCGGTGCTGTTCTACCTGGTGTCGTACGGCTTCCCGACGATCGGCGCGTTCGCGGTCGTCACGCTGGTCCGGGACGCTGGCGGCGAGGCGACGCACCTGTCCCGCTGGGCGGGCCTGGGCAAGAAGTCGCCGCTGCTGGCCGGGATCTTCGCGTTCTTCCTGCTGTCCTTCGCCGGTATTCCGCTGACCGCGGGCTTCACCGGCAAGTGGGCGGTCTTCAGCGCGGCCTGGAGCGGTGGCGCCTGGCCGCTGGTCGTCGTCGCAGTACTGTCCAGCCTGGTCGCCGCGTTCTTCTACATCCGCGTGATCGTGCTGATGTTCTTCTCCGACCTGCCGGCCGACGCGCCGGACGTGGCGCTGCCGGGCTGGCAGACCACGTCGGCGGTGGCGCTGGGTCTCGCCGCCACGGTGGTGCTCGGTCTGGTTCCCGGACCGGTGCTCGACCTGGCGGCCCGAGCTGGTGAGTTCATCCGTTGAGTCCGACTCCGCTGCCGGCCGAGAGCCTGGGACTCGAGTTCGCCGATGCCGGCCTCGAGTCCCGGGTTCGCGCTGGGCTGGAGGCCGTCGAGCAGGTGCTGCGGGACGCGAGCCAGTCCGAGGCGCCGTTCGTCACCGCCGCCGCCCAGAACGTCATGTTCGTCGGCGGCAAGCGGTTCCGGCCGCTGCTGGTGCTGATGGCGGCCGAGTTCGGCCCGGACCCGGCCGCGGTCGAGGTGGTGAAGGCCGCGGCGGTCGTCGAGCTGACACACGTCGCGACCCTGCACCACGACGACGTGATGGACGAGGCGGCGCTGCGCCGTGGTTCGGCGACGGCGAACGCCCGCTGGGACAACTCGATCGCGATCCTGTCCGGTGACTGGCTGTTCGCCCGGGCCTCCGACCTGGTCGCGGACCTCGGTCCCGAGGCGGTCCGGATCCAGGCGCGGACCTTCGGCCGGCTGGTCGAGGGGCAGATCCGGGAGACGCTGGGGGTCGGCGAAGGCCAGGACCCGCTCAAGCACTACCTGTCGGTGATCTCCGACAAGACCGGTTCGCTGTTCGCGACGTCGGTACTGTTCGGGGCCCGGTTCGCCGGCGCCTCGGAGGAGATCCAGCAGGCGCTGCAGACCTTCGCCGAGGAGATCGGCATGGCCTTCCAGCTCGCCGACGACATCCTTGACATCGCCTCCGAGTCCGACCAGTCCGGCAAGACTCCCGGCACCGATCTGCGTGAGGGCGTACCCACGCTCCCGGTGCTGATCTTCCGCGCCCAGGCCGATCCGGAGAACCCGACCGACGCGCGGCTGCTCGAACTGCTGGACTCGGACCTGTCCGACGACGCCCGCCTCGCGGAGACGCTGGACCTGCTCCGCGCGCACCCGTCGTTCCGCCAGGCCGAGGACGACGTACGCCGCCGCGCCGCCGACGCCCGCAAACTTCTCAGCACCCTCCCCGAAGGCCCCGCCCGAGCCACCCTCGACGCCCTCTGCGACCTGGTAGTCACCCGCTCCGTATAGGTCCTGTCCGGTGATCCAGCCAGGACCTGGTCCTGGCCCTGTGCGGTGCGGGGACTGTGTGCGATGCTGTGCCGACTATGGGTAAGGCTGTGGATCAGGCTGTGCTGACTGTGGAGTCGTTGGCGCAGCGTGTGCTCGGGCGGTTGCCGGCGTTGACGGATCAGTTGGTGGCGACGATCTACGCGCAGAATCCGGCGTACCTGGAGCTGGACTCGGTGCCGCGGCAGGATCTGTGGCGGTCGTGTCATGACAACGTCGCACGGGTCGTGCAGATGATTGCCGGTGCCGACGACCGGTTCGACGCGGCGCAGGCGACCGGGCGGCGGCGGGCGGAGCAGCGGATGCCGCTGGACGACGTACTGAAGTCGTTCCGGCTCGGTGGGCGGTTGGTGTGGGAGGCGCTGATCGACGAGGCCCGGGCGCAGGGGACCGCCGAGTCCGAGGTGCTGCTGGACGTGGCCGGGAAGGTCTGGGAGGTCGTCGACCGGACGTCCTCGCAGGTGGCCACCGCGTACCACGCCGCCGAACGGTACCTGGTCCGCGCCGACGAGCAACGCCGCTCCACGCTCTGGGAAGGCCTGTTGCAGGGGCGGGCGAACCGCGCGTTCGTGCAGGACGCGGCCAGCGTTCTCGACGTACCGGTGAACGGCCCGTACGTCGTGGTGGCGATCGACAACCTCGTCGACGACGACTGTACGACGACGTCGTTCGCGCGCAGGCTCGCCGGTGTCCGGGTGCCGTCCGCGTGGCAGGTCCGCCCGCAGACCGTCGTCGGATTGCTTGCCCTAGGCACCGAGCCCGCAGATGCGGTACTGCGGCTGCTGCGGCGGCTCGTAGATGCGCCTGCAGGACTGTCCGGCGTGGTCGCAGGTCTGGCGGAGGTGGATGTCGCGTACCGGCAGGCGATGCTGGCCCGCCGTACCCTGATGCCCGGTCAGATCGACGTTGCGGCGTTGCCCGAACGCCTCCCCGAGGCGCTGCTGCTCAGCGCACCGGAGCTGGCCGACCAACTGGTCCGGGCCTGGCTGATGCCGTTGGCATCCACCTCGGCCCCGGAACGCGAGCTGTTACTGGATACTTTGGACAAGTGGGTCCTGTCCGCCGGTTCGGTTCGCCGTACGGCGGAGCTCGCGCACTGTCACCGCAACACGGTCATCAACCGCCTGCACAGGGTCGAGCAGATCACCGGCCGTGACATCACCGAGGACGGCTTCCAGTTGGAGCTTGGCCTTGCTCTCAAGGCTTTTCGGCTCTTTCCTGCGTGACCGAACGGCCGGCTGTGCGTTGTGCACAGTGAAGGCGCCGAAAACCTGGGCATTGCGGCCATCCCGCAGCCTCGCGGCCGGTGCCAGACTGCGTTCCCAGCATTGCTCGAGCACGGAGGTCGCTGATGACCGAACACCGCCGATCGTTGGACGCACCAAGCGAGGAGGCGGGCGGACCCGGTCTGCTGGGGCGCCGGCGCGTCCTCGGGTACCTGATCGCCGCGCCGACGCTCGCGGTCGGCGTGAGCTGGCTGATCAACGATTCCGACCCGCGTCCGGCCGACGCCGCCGTACCGTCGCTGCCGCAGCCGGAGGACATCTTCGACCTCGGCGACCTGCAGAACCTGGCGGCCGCGCCGACGTCCGGCCTGATCACGGTCGAGCTCCGCACCGACGGTACGGCGCACTTCGCGGTCCCGCGGGCCGAGGTCGGGCAGGGCATCACGACCGCGTTCGCGATGATCGTCGCCGAGGAGCTGGACCTGCCGATCGAGAAGGTCGAGATCGGTCTCGCGGACGCTCGTCCCGAGCTGCTGATGAACCAGTTGACCGGCGGCTCGAACTCGATGCGCAGCATGTACGTCCCGGTCCGTACCGCGGCGGCGATCGCCCGGCAGCGGCTGGTCGAGGCCGCCGCGCTGCAGTGGGGCGTCGCAGCCGACAAGGTGACGGCGGCTGCCGGGGTGCTGAGCGGTCCGAGCGGTCTGACGGCGACGTACGGCTCGCTGGCCAAGGCGGCGGCTGTCCCCAAGACCCAGAAGGTGACCGCGCTGCTGAAGTCGAAGGCGGACTTCAAGGTGCTGGGCAAGCCGCACAACCGGGTCGATGCGCACGACATCGTCACCGGGCGCAAGCAGTTCGCGATGGACCTGCACGTACCGGGCGCGAAGCCGACGATGGTGGCCCGGCCGCCGACGATCAACGGCACGCTGCGCAGCGTCAACAACCTCACGGCGTTGCGGGCGCTGCCGGGGGTCACCGATGTCGTTGGTATCGCCCACGGTGTGGCGATCCGTGCGGACACCTTCGGGCAGTGCATCGACGCGATCCAGAAGGTGGACGCGACCTGGGGACCGGGCACCGTCGACGACGAGTCCGACGCGACCGTGCTGAAGAAGCTCCGGGCCGCGCAGCTGCCGATGGCCGTGCCGCCGCTGCTGGCGAAGACGATCGACGCCGAGTTCGTGTTCGCCTTCGCCAGCAACAGCCCGCTGGAGCCGGACTGCGCGATCGCCGACGTCCGCCCGGACAGCGCCGAGATCTGGTCCAGCCTGAAGGTGCCGATCGTGGCCCAGGAGGACATCGCCAAGCAGCTCGGGATGCCGATCGACGCGGTCAAGGTGCACGTCGTCCAGGGCGGCGGCTCGTTCGGCCGGCACCTGTTCCACGACGTCGCGGCCGAGGCGGCGGAGATCTCGCAGAAGATGGGCAAACCGGTCAAGCTGTCCTGGTCGCGGACCGACAACTTCCGGCAGGGCCGCACGCACCCGATGTGTACGTCGCGGGTCCGGGTGAACTACCTGGCCGGCAACGTGCTCAGCTACGAGCAGCGGCATACCAGCGTGCAGACGGACTTCGGCCACGGGCTCGGCGAGATGCTCACGGCCTTTGCCGCCGACCTCCCGATCGCCGGCAACCTGTCGTTCGCGGAGTCGATCTTCGAGCTCAGCCAGTCCTCGCCGTACAACTTCGGCGTCACGACGCAGTTGCTCAACGAGGTCCCGCTGAAGTTCAACACCGGCAGCATGCGGAACATCTACTCGCCGAACGTGGTCTGCGCCGAGGAGCTGGTCGTCGACCAGCTGGCCGCGAAGCTGGGCCAGGACCCGGTCCGGTTCCGCCGCAACTTCCTCAAGGACCAGCGGCTGCTCGCCGTACTGAACAAGGCAGCCGAGGTCGGCAACTGGGGCAAGGCGATGCCGAAGGGTACGGCGCAGGGCGTCGGCGTGCACTCGGAGTACCGGGCCGCGGTCGCGACGCTGGTCGAGATCGACTGCCGGCCGGAGACGGTGAACCGGCCGGTGTCCGGCGAGGGGGTGACCGGGCCGCGGGTGACCAAGGCGGTGATCGTCGTCGACCCCGGGTTCTGCATCAACCCGAAGGGCCTGGAGGCGCAGATGTTCGGCGGCCTGCAGGACGCGATCGCGCTGGCGCTGACGTCCAGCCTGCACATCAAGGACGGCATCCCGCTCGAGGGCAGCTGGGACAACTACTTCTACACCCGGGAGTGGAACTCGCCGCTGGACGTGCAGGTGGTGATCATGCCGAACACCAGCGACAGCCCGAGCGGTGCCGGCGAGCTGTCGGTTGCTCCTGCCTTCGCCGCGATCGCCTGTGCCTATGCGCGGGCGACCGGCACGCTGCCGACGTACTTCCCGATCAACCACGGCAAGCTCGGGTTCGAGCCGCTGCCGCTGCAGCCGTCCACTCCGCAGTCGCCGACCGACGGCCTCGACCACACGTTCTGAGGGATCATGCCTACGCATACTTTCAAGCTCAACGGCAAGCAGATCAGCGTCGAGGCCGAGGACAACGTCCGGCTGCTGTGGGTGCTGCGCGACCTGCTCGGCGTCACCGGACCGAAGTACGGCTGTGCGCTGGAGGTGTGCAAGGCGTGTACGTCGCACATCAACGGCAAGGCGTTCAATCCGTGCTCGGTGCAGGTGAAGGACATCGAGCCGACCGACGAGGTGACCACGATCGAGGGGCTGCCGGCGACGGTCGGCAAGGACCTGCACCCGATGCAGGAGGCCTGGCTGGAGTACGACGTGGCGCAGTGTGGGTACTGCCAGCCCGGGCAGATCATGGCGGCGGTCGCGAAGGTCAGGCAGGCGGAGGCGGCCGGCCGGACGGTGACCGACGCGGACCTCGACGAGCTGCGCAACATCTGCCGCTGTGGGACGTACACGCGGATCCGCGAAGCGGTGAAGGCCGGCGCGGAGCACATGGGTGCGTGACGTCCTCGCGGCCGTTCGCGGTTGGTACGCCGATGGTGAGCGGTTCGCTCTGGCGACGGTGATCGACACCTTCCGGTCGGCGCCTCGGCAACCCGGGGCGACGATGGCGGTGTCCGCGGACGGGGTGGTCGTGGGCAGTGTGTCCGGCGGGTGCGTCGAGGGCGACGTCTACGCGGTGGCGCAGGAGGTCATCCGGACGGGCGTTCCGGTGGTACGCCGGTACGGGATCTCCGACGACGACGTGTTTGCCATCGGGCTGACGTGCGGCGGCGTACTCGACGTACTGGTGGAGCCGGTGGATCGCGCGACGTTCGCCGAGTTCGGCGCTGTCGCTGAGGCGATCGAGGCGGGCCGGCCGGTGGCGGTCGCGACCGTGGTCACGGCCGGCGAGCACCTCGGCCGCCGCCTCGTCATCCGGCCTTCACCCAGCGACCCATCACCCAGCGCCGCTTCACCCAGCGCCGCTTCACCCAGCGCCGCTTCACCCAGCGCCGCTTCACCCAGCGCCGCTTCGCTCGGCGGGGCTGGGTTTGGCGGGGCTGGAGTTGTCGGCAGTCTGGGGGATCCGGGGTTGGACGGTGCGGTGGTGGAGGATGCGCGGGGGATGCTCGGCGGTGGTTCAGCCGCGATGCGTGAGTACGGCGTGCACGGGGAATGCGGGCGGGCCGAGGTCGCGGTGTTCGTGCAGGCGGTGACGCCGCCGCCGCGGATGTTCGTGTTCGGGGCGATCGACTTCGCGGCGGCCGTCGCGCGGGTCGGGAAGTTCCTCGGGTACCACGTGACCGTGTGCGACGCCCGCGGCGTGTTCGCGACCCGGGCGCGGTTCCCGGAGGCGGACGAGGTGGTCGTCGACTGGCCGCACCGGTTCCTCGCGGGGGTGCTGGACTCGGTCGACAGCCGTACGGCGTTGTGCGTGCTGACGCATGACCCGAAGTTCGACGTACCGCTGCTGGAGCTGGCGTTGCGGACGGACGCGGGGTACATCGGGGCGATGGGATCGCGCCGTACCCACGAGGACCGGTTGGTCCGGTTGCGGGCCGCGGGCGTGACCGAGGCCGAGCTGGCGCGGATGTCGTCGCCGACCGGGCTGGATCTCGGTGCCCGGACGCCCGAGGAGACCGCGATCTCGATCGCCGCGGAGATCATCGCGAGCCGCAGCGCCGCGAGCGCCCGTCCGCTGTCGACGACGACCGGCCGGATCCACGCCAGCATCCTGTGCGGCTAGAAGGTGTTGTGGCGGCGGGCTGCGTGCGGGCGGCCGTCAGGGTCGTAGACGTGGTGGGAGAGCCAGCCGGCCCAGAGGGACTGGAAGCGGTTGAGGGGCTGCGGGCGGTGCGGGCGGATGCGTCCGGCAGGCCGTGGCCCTCGGCAACCATCGGCGTACCACTGGTCGAGCGCCGCGGCCGTCGTTCGCCACTGGTCGAAGCCGGTCGCCGGGTCCAGGTCGAGCTCGGCCGTACCGAGGTGTTCGGACCAGAGTTGTGACCGAAGTGACCGGGCGAGCTCGGCGGAGTCGATCGCGCAGGTGAGTTCGCTGTCGCTGGTCCACGACCTACGGTTGAGGTTGCCCGATCCGCAGGCCGTCCAGCGGTCGTCGACGATGCAGACCTTCGCGTGCAGGTAGATCGGTACGCCGTCGTCGTTCTCGAGGTCGTAGACGGCAACCCGGTCGGATTCCAGCCGCCGCAAGGCCTCCAGTTGCGCATACCGGGCCGGTGGCCCGCTCAGCCGGCCGTCCTGGTCGGGGTATCGCGGCACCACCGCGATGATCCGCACCGACGGCGAGCGTTCCAGCGCTTCCCGGAGACCTTCGGCCACCGGATCCGACCAGAGGTACTGGTCCTCCACATAGATCAAGGACGTCGCCCGGCCGAACGCCTTCAGGTAGGCCCGAGCCACGCTGTGCTCACCACGCGGCGCGAACGGGAACCCGGGATGCTTGTGGGCGTAGGTCCGTAGCACCTGAACGGCGTGCGGCCCGGCCGGTGGCGGATCGGGAAAGGCCTTCGGCAGGTCTCCGGGGTGCCGCGGCATCCGGGCGAGTCGCTGCACGATCATCCGGTACGGCGTGCGGCGGTCCAG
This sequence comes from Kribbella aluminosa, assembly GCF_017876295.1. Lineage (NCBI taxonomy): Bacteria > Bacillati > Actinomycetota > Actinomycetes > Propionibacteriales > Kribbellaceae > Kribbella > Kribbella aluminosa. Next base: position 564,618 of record NZ_JAGINT010000001.1, read on the forward strand.
CGGATGCGGGTCGTCCCACCGCTCGACGAAGCAGCGCAACAGGTCGCCGACCACGGGCCCGCGGACCTCGAGCGTCGCGTCGTGCCACGGCGGCCGGGATCCGTACCGCGGGTCCATCGGCGCGGTCTGCGGATCGCCGCGGTGCTGTTCGTCGTCGCGTCGCCCGTGGCACAGGTCGATGCCGCCGACGAAGGCGACGTCGCCTTCCGGTGCGCCACGGTGCCGGACAACGAACAGTTTCTGGTGGTGCGAGGCCAGTCGGCGTACCCGCTGGTCCAGCAGGACCTGACCGCCGGCCTCGTTCAGTTCGGTGCCGAAGTGCTGGTTCTCCTGCGAGTTGAAGCTGAGGTGGTCGGAGTGCGAGCGCCACAGCAGCCCGCGGACCTGGACGCCCGATCGCGCGAGGTCGCAGAGGAGGTCGCCGATCGACGGGCCCTCGTCGTACAGGACCTCGTCCGGATCACCGCGCCAGTCGGTGAAGTACACGTGGTCACCCGGCCGCAGGGCGCTCAGTTCGTCGTACAACCGCTGGAAGTACGTCGCACCGTGCACGAGCGGCCGAACCAGGTTGCCCTCGGTCCAGGCGCCGTCGGAGTCGAGGCCGGTCGCCGGGTTACCGCGCTCGGGCCGCCGTCAGGAACCACTCGTGCGTCACCGACTCCCAGTGCCCCGAACGACCCCACCTCATGACTCGCGCGGTGGATCTCGACGTACCCGCCGTCCGGGCGCCGGACGATCCGGCCGGTCTCGATGCCGTGTTGCGCGATGTCGGCGTCGCTCTGCTGCAGTCCGAGGCAGATGCGGCGGGTGAGGAACAGCGCCGCGGGCGGGCCGACGACCAGCAGCACCTGGAACGCATGCAGGAGCGTGTTCATCGAGAGGTGGAACTGGACGGCGATCGTGTCCGCGCCCGCGGCTGCCCAGAGCACGCTGTAGAACGTCATCCCGGCGACGCCGATGCCGGTCCGGATCGGGTTGTCGCGCGGCCGCTCGAGCAGGTGATGGTCCTTCTTGTCACCGGTCAGCCGCTCCTCGATGAACGGCCAGCCGGCGACGAGCGCGAGGAACAGCGTGCAGACCGCGACCGGCAGCAGCACTGCCAGGCTGATCGTCTTCCCCCACCAGACGACCTCCCAGCCCGGCGCGAGTCGCAGCGAGCCGTCCAGGAACGCGAGGTACCAGGCCGGACCTACTCCGGCCGAGACCGCTGCGGGGTCGGCCGGGCCGTACAGCCAGACCGGGTTGATCGTCGCGGTCGCGCCCATCACGATCGCGACACTGGCCACGAACGCGAAGAGGCCCACGCCCTTCACCGCCGCGACCTTCGCCGTCTTCGTCTGTCCGTTGGCGAACCGCGCAGTCTCGTGCTTCAGCGCGAGGACCGCGCCGGCGGCGAAGAGCAGCAGCAGTACGACGGGCAGCACGATGACGTGCAGCGGGTAGAACCGCGAGATCACATCACCGGGGAACTCGCCGCCGAACAGCACGTACGACAAGGCGGATCCGACGAACGGCGTCGCCTGCAGCACACCATCCAGTACTGCGAGACTCGTACCGGACGCGACGTCGTCCGGAAGCGACGTACCGGTGAGAGACGCGCCTAGCGTGATGACCAGCAGGCCGAAGACGACGAGCCAGTTCAACCGCCGCGGGCGCCGGAAGCCGGAGCTGAAGAACAGGCGCAACAGGTGCAGCGTGATCGCCGCGACCATGAGCAGCGTGGACCAGTGGTGGACCTGCCGCACCAGCAGGCCACCGCGGACGTCGAACGTCAGCCGCAGCGTCGAGTCCAGCGCTCGCGACATCGGCAGGCCGCGCAGCGGGGCGTACGTTCCGTCGTACACGACCTGGCTCACGGACGGCTCGTAGTACACCGTCAGCACGACGCCGCTGACGACGAGCATGACGAAGCTGTAGAAGGCGATCTGGCCGAACAGCAACGACCAGTGGTCCGGAAACACCCGCGCTCGAAGATTGCCCCAAGGACGTTGCATACCCGTACGACACCGCAGCCCCGACGTTTGTGACGCGTCGTGGTGCAGCTCACCCTGGACGCCCATGCACGCATAAGTGCCAGTCTCGGCCTGCGGAAGGCCGGATCTCGTGGGTTATGTATGCCTGCAGAACCACCGCACTTCAGACTGCGGAGGCGGTGACCGCGGCTCGTTCGAGGGCGAGGGTGCGGCGGCGGGTGTGCATGCCGTCGAAGGTGAAGAGGACGAGGGCCACCCAGACCAGGCCGAAGCCGGCCCAGCGCATCGTGGTCATCTGTTCGTGGAAGATCACCAGGCCGCAGATGAACTGCATGATCGGTGCGATGTAGTTCAGCAGGCCGAGTGTGGTCATCGAGACCCTGGTCGCCGCGGCGCCGAAGAGGAGTAGCGGTACGGCGGTGATCGGGCCGGTCAGGAGGACCAGCACGAGGTACGCCGTGCCGTGGTGGGTGACCGTGGTGTGGCCCTGGAGCCCAAGGACAAGTATCGCTATCGCCGCGAGTGGTGCGACGGTGCCCGACTCGATCGCCATACCCTCGATCGCGCCGGCGCCGGCCTGCTTCTTCGCGAGGCCGTAGCACCCGAAGGAGAAGGTCAGGATGATCGCCACCCACGGGGGGCGGCCGTTCTCGATGGCCAACCCGATGACCGCGACGAACGCGATCCCGAGCGCGGTCCACTGCACCGGGCGGAGGCGTTCCTTCAGCACGAACACGCCGAGCAGGACGGTGAACAGCGGGGTGATGAAGTACCCGAGCGAGGTCTCCACGACGTGGCCGTTGCCGACGCCCCAGATGTACGTGCCCCAGTTCACCGAGATCAGGAACGCCGCCGCGATCAACGGCCAGCGCCGGCGCGGCTCCGCGAGGAGCGCCTTCACCTGCGCGAACTTCCGCAGTACCGAGACGAGGATCACGATCGTGACCAGCGACCAGAGGATGCGGTGGGCCAGCAGTTCGATCGCGCCGGAGTGGTCGAGGAGCTTCCAGTACAGCGGGAACAGGCCCCAGATCAGGTACGCGGTGAATCCGTAGGTGAAGCCTTTTCGCTGTTCGGGCACGGCGTTCAGCGTAAGCCCGCGCGACAGTCGCATCCAACTACTTTGCTCATGACGTGAGACACGCTGGCCCGATGCGGTTGGATAGAGGGGTGCAGACGAGGAGGCGCGCGTGGGTGTGAGGACCGGTCTGGTCTCGGTGACGTTCCGCCAGTTGGCCGTCGACCAGGTGGTCGAGGTCGCGGCGGAGTCCGGGCTCGAGGCGATCGAATGGGGCGGTGACGTCCATGTCCCGCTCGGCAATCTGGTGAACGCCAAGCGGGTCCGGAACCTCACCGAGGTGCACGGGCTGCAGGTGGCGGCGTACGGCTCGTACCTGCGGGCGGGCAACGTGGACCGGGAGGAGATGCGGTCCGCGGTGGCCACCGCGGAGGCGCTCGGCGCGCCCCTGATCCGGGTCTGGGCCGGCAACGTCGGTACGGCGAACGCGGGCGTCGGCGACCGGATGGCGGTCACCCGCGGACTCGGCGAGCTCGCCGACATGGCCGCCGGCGCGGGCATCGAGATCGCGATGGAGTTCCACCGGAACACGCTCACCGACGAGGTGGACTCGACGATCACGCTGCTGCTCGACGTCGGCGCGCAGAACCTCAAGACGTACTGGCAGCCCCCGGTCGACCTGGACGACGCGGAGTGCCTGCAGCAGCTCGAGTCGCTGATGCCCTGGCTGAGCACGGTGCACGTGTTCTCCTGGTGGCCGTCCAACAACCGGCTGCCACTCGCGGCCCGCGAGTCCCTGTGGCGCCCGGTGCTGGACCGCCTCGCCGCGGAGCCCCGCGAGATCAACGCCCTGCTCGAGTTCGTCGCCGACGACTCGACCGAGCAGTTCACCCGGGACGCCGCGGACCTGCACAGCTGGGTCTAACGAATCGGCTCGTAGAGGCCGATGAACAGCTTGCCGCCGGTCGGTTTGCCGGCGTTGACGTAGAAGTCGACGGTCTTCGGCCCGGTCTGGGCGGACTCGGTGGTCCAGTGCATCCCGCCGGACCGCGGGCCGTCCTGGTGCGCGGTTAGGCCGTCCCAGCGGGTCCAGACCGTCGGACCGGTGTTCACGCTGCCGAACGTCCACAGGAACGGCGTACCGACCGGGGTGGTCAGCTGGACCTTCCCGGCGGTCGCGGGAGCCACCACCGAGCGGACGAACCGGTAACGGGTACCGTCGGACTCCATCTCCCGGTTGAAGTCGACGCCGTACTGCGTGATCTGCGGGCCGGCGTCGTACACCGCGACCCCGATCCGCGCCCTCGGCGACATCGGAACCTCGCGGCCGTCCTTGTCGACCAGGCGCGCGGTCACCGCGACCGGGGAGCCGGGTGGTGCGGTCAGTTGCATCGGCTCGCTGAGGTTCTGCTGCAGGTCGTCGCCGTACCCGGTGTAGCAGTTCACGACGGTCCCGTCGCTGAACCGCACCTGCACCCGGTACTCCGGCCGGAGGGCCTGCCACCCCATCACATAGTCGTCCTGAGTTCCGATCACCTGGACAACCACCGACCGGCTCTTCGGGACGAAGCTGGTCGCTACCTGGCGCTGACCGCGGTCGCCGATCACTGCGCCCAGCCGGGTCTGCCGGCCAACCTGCTGCCGGAACCGCAGACCGTTGCTCCCGTAGTCGTCCGGCCGCGCCGGCCCGGACGGCTTGCTGCCCGACGCGTCCTTGTAGATCCCGACGCCCAGCTGTTGCTTCACGTCCTTCAGCGGCCGCCCGCCCAGGTCGACAAGATCCAGCGTGACCTTGGCCGGTTTGCCGATCGGTGCATCGGCCCAGAGGCCGGTGTCGGCGCGCAGGCTGTCGCTGATCGGGATGCCGTTGTCCGTGCAGTCGTTGTGGTGCACGTCGAAGCCGTTGACCCGGACCCAGACCGTCGCCTCGGCGTCCTGCTTGCAGTAGGCAACAAACTTGACGTCCTTCGCCGACGGCGTCCAGGTGAACTCGACATGGCTCTCGCCGGCCTTGCCGGTCCAGCCCTTCACCAGTGGTTGCCCGTCCTTCTCGCCAGGCAGCGTGAAGCCGTTCTGCGTGTACGGCGGTGTCCGGGCCGGGTCCGGAGCCGAGTTGCTGAGCACACCGGGGACGACGGTCACCGCGAGCGCGATCGCGGCGGCGGCCGCGCCGGCGGTGGTGACGATCCGGCGCTGCTTGGTACGGCGGATCTTCTGCTGTACGCCGGGCAGCAGGTCGGACTGCTGCCGGTCGGAGTCGGCGGCGCGGGCGTGGAGCTCGTCGCGGAGGTCTTGGAGGTTCATCGCGGGGTCTCCTGGTCTGCCGGCGTACTCAGGGCCGGATCGAGGCGGAGTTTCGCCAGCGCCTTGGCGGTCTGGCTCTTGACGGTGCCGACGCTGCTGCCCATCAGGCGCGCGGTCTCGGCCTCGGTGAGGTCTTCGTAGAAGCGCAGCACGACGACCGCGCGTTGCCGGCGGGGGAGGCGGCCGATCGCGTCCCACAGGTCCAGGCCGTCCTCGGCGCGCGGGGCGGGGGCCTCGGGAAGGTCCGCGGTCGGGATCTCGCCGTTCCACCGGCGCCGCCACCAGGAGGAGTACGTCGTGACCAGGATCCGCCGGACGTACGGCTCCGGGTTGTCCGCGCGGATCCTTGCCCAGTGGAACCACGCCTTCGCGAGCGCCGTCTGGACGAGGTCCTCGGCGAGCGCGTGGTCGCGGGTCAGCAGGTACGCCGTCCGCACCAGAGCCTGCGACCGCGCCGCGACGAACGCATCGAACCCTGTCGCCCGCTCGTCGGCGGCCACCGCGGTCACCCCCGTCGTCACCACCACACCGTCATCAATCGTCACATCCTGCAGGACCAACCAACCCCACCAGATGGTTGCCCCACCCCCACAAACCACCCTCAGACCGCCTCCCCCCGCGTTGGGGTGGTCACGCGGTGCGGGGGGGCCGGGTGGGGTCAGGTGGTGCGGGCGGTGTTGGGGGCGGGTGGGAAGCGGGGTGTGGGGGTGGTCGGGCGGGCCGGCGGGGTGGGGCGGTTGGGGGCTGGGAGGTGGAGGGCTCGTTTCAGTTGGGACATGTCGCCATGGATGATCGTGTGCGCCACCCCGGCGGCCGCCTGCCCGGGCTCGTAGCCCGCGCCGAAGCCGACGTTCTGCAGCATCGGTACGTCGTTGCTGCCATCCCCGACCGCGATCGTCCGCTCCCGCGGAATCCCGAGCTCGGCACGGGTCTTCTCGATGAACTCGACCTTCCCGTCGGCGTCCACCAGGTTGCTCACCTCCCCGGTCAGCACCCCGTCCTCGATCCCGAGCCGCCCGGCGGCGTACTGCTCGACCCCGAGCCGCTCGGCCAACGGACCCACGATCGCGTCGAACCCACCGCTGGCGATCGCGACCTCGTGCCCGGCCGCCTTCAGATCGCGGATCAGCTCCTCGACACCCTCGTTCAGCACGATCGTGTCGGCGACGTCCCGCACCAGTGCCGCATCCACCCCACGCAACTCGGCGACCTTCGCCCGGATCGACGTCTCGTAGTCCGGGTGCCGGCACGCATCGACCTCGGCCAACCGCCCCGCCCGCTCGGCGAGCGTGTGCAGAGTGTCGTACTTACTGATCGTCTGATCGACATCGAAGACGATCAGGTGCTTCTGCATCGGCACCATCGGCTGGTGCGCCTGCTCCGGCGTACGAACCGGAGCAAGCGCGTGATCCATCGTGGACGCGACCTCGCTGCGCACGTTCTGCTGCCACTGCCCGCGGACCGGATCCCACGTCCCGTTCGACGGATCCGCGGCCCCGTCCAGGAACGTGCCGATGGTCTCGACCATCGTCGCGAACTCCGGGTACTCCCGCAGCTGCGGAATCCGCCCGCGAAGCTGCCGGAAACCGTGTTCCCACAGGATCTCGGTCTCGTGCGCCGGTGCCGGCGCCTGCCCGTAGAAGCGGTACGGCCGCGGCGGCCCGCTGAGCCCTGCCTCCTGCCAGTGCCAGTTCTCCGCCAGCGCCTTGCGGAGCGCGTCGCCCTCCAGCGGGCAGGTCCGCGCGATGTAGTACAGGTCCGCGATGTCCTTGAACCGTGGCGCCGCGATCCCGTCGCCGACCCCCGGCTGCAGCGCGAGCGCGGCCATCTTGTCCGCGGCCAGGTCCGCCACCGGCCGCATCAGCGGCGTGATCGGCTGCACACCGTCGAGCTGGGCGCCGACGATCGACCGCCGGGCGCGTTCGGACTCGCTCGTCCGCTGGATCATCGTCGGCATCTTGACGTCGACCTCGATCGAGAACAGGTCTCCGTCGGCCCGGACGCCGAGCGGTCCGCGGCTGTCGTCGACCGGCTGTACGTCGATCGTGAAGACGGCATGCCCGTTGCCGGCGATCTCGATGCTCCGGGTCGTGTAGCGGACCAGCCCGCCGAGACCGGCGGCGCCGTCGACCGGGTTCTGCCGCATCGGGGCGACCGCGAGGATGTCCGCGCGGATCCGGTCCAGGTACTGCCGGTCGGTCAGGTCGTCGAGCGCGCCGTTGTAGATGTCGAGGTCGTTGGCGGTCCGCGCCATCTCGTACACCGGGTCGAGGCCGGTCTCCGACGTACCGGACCAGGCCTCGGCGTACCCGGGGAGGGCGTCCGAGCCGGTCTTCTCGTATGCGTCGGTGCCGTGGTTCAGCTGGCTCAGGAAGTCGGCGCCGGCGAGCTGGCGCTTCCCGCGGTCGGCGGTGAACCGCGGGGTGCTGATCTGGTGCAGCCGGGCCATCAACCGAGCCCAGCTGGGGTACGAGCCGCGGAACCGCTTCAGGTCCAGGTGGCCGGCGTACATGTCAGCCTCTTGCTGCCGCGGCGAGCGCCGACTCGAGCCAGGCCGGGCCGTCGTACGCCGGTTCGCGGTCGGCGAACTGTTCGGTCAGCTCCGCGCCGAGCTCATCGGCCGTCGTCCAGCCCTGGCTGATGAACGAGCGGGCCAGCCGTCCGAGGTCGGACAGGTCGAAGCCCTGCCCGTCGGCGAGGTCCGCAAGCGTCCGGGCCGGGCCGGTGACGGGGAGACCCTCGACGACGTTGCACTGCTCCTCCGGCACCGACCGCGGATACACCGTCACGTTTTCCGAAAACGTGTTCCTGGCCCGGCCGGAGAACTCGATGCCGGAGCCGCTCGCGGTGCCGGCCCCGTACAGCTGGGCCGCCGTCTGGTGCGAGACGACGAGCGTGGTCAGCGACCGCTCCCAGGCCGGCGCGGCCTCGGCGAGCAGCCAGGTCGCGTACAGCGTCTGGTGCGGGTGCGTCGCGCCGGCGCGGACCCGGAGTACGCCGTCGATGACGGGCTCCACGATCTCGGCGTCCCGCAGCTGGGCGAGGACCTGGTCGGCCACCTCGCCGCGCAGCTGGGCGATCGCGAACAGACCGTGCTGGCCGTCGGCCAGGGCGCAGATCCGCGTGAACGCATCCAGCAGGTTCGGGCGCGTGAAGCCCTTCATCGTCAACCCCGCAGCCGGTCGTCGGTGGACAGTGCCAACATCATCCCGGCCCCGGGGCTCACGAAGGTGAACAGCCGGTGACGGAAAGTTTCCGGCCCTAGATCAGCTGGCTCACCGTGTAGATGACGAGGCCGACCAGGGCTCCGACGACGGTGCCGTTGATGCGGATGAACTGGAGGTCTCGGCCGACGTGGAGTTCGATGCGGGCGGCGGCTTCGCGGCCGTCCCAGCGTTCGATGGTGTCGGAGATGACCGAGACGATCTCGGTGCCGTAGGTGCGGACGACGTACCCGACGGCCTCGGCGGCGCGGGTGTCGACCTGGGCGCGGAGGGTTTCGTCGTGCTGCAGGCGGTGGCCGAGGTCGTGCAGGACCTTGATGCCGCGGATCCGGAGCGTGCTGTCCGGGTCGTTGATCGAGTCGATCAGCGCGGTCCGCATCGCGTCCCAGACCGCGGTCAGGCTGCTGCCCATGTCCGGATGCGTGAGCATCCGCGCCTTCCACGCCTCGAAGCGCTCCATCGTCTCCGGGTCGTGCTGCAGGTCCTCCGCGAACTGCCCGAGCAGCCGGTCGATGGCCCGGCGGGCGGGGTGCGTCTGGGTGTCCCGTACGTCGGCCAGCCAGGCCAGCGCCTCGCGGTGGATCCGGTCGACCACCAGCCGGTCCACCCACTGCGGTGACCACCGCGGCGCGCGCGGCCCGACCACGTCCGCGAGCAGGTCGCGGTTGTCGGCCAGCCAGTCGTACGCCTCCACCATCAGCAGGTCGAACAGCGCGTGATGCGCACCGTCCTGCACCACCGACTGCACGAAGTGCCCGGCGATCGGGCTCAGCGGCTCCTTCACGAACCGCGGCAGCAACGACCCGCGGACGAACGCGGTCACGTCGTCGTCACCGAGCTTCGGCAGCGCCGCGCCGATCGTCCGCGCGCCCTCCGCGACGATCCGCTCGGCATGGTTGCCGTCGGCAAGCCACTCGCCGACCCGGCGGCTGATCTCGGCCGTCCGCATCTTTTCCGAAACGACTGCCTCGGAAAGGAAATTTTCCGTCACGAACTGCTCGAGACTTTCCGCCAGGCTGTCCTTGCGGGTCGGCACGATCGCCGTGTGCGGGATCGGCAGCCCGAGCGGATGCCGGAACAGCGCGGTGACCGCGAACCAGTCCGCCAGCGCACCCACCATCGCCGCCTCGGACGCTGCGTTCAGGTACGCCCAGCCGCCGGTCCGGTGCAGTGTCGCCACGTAGACCGCCGCGGCCAGCACCAGCAAAGCCAGTGCCACCGAACGCATCCGCCGCAGCCCACGCCGCCGTACCAGATCGGCGGCGCCCAACGTCAAGGTCGCCATACCCCGATCTAACCAAGTCCGCGGTCAGGAAACCCTCAGGCAAGTACCTGATTCGCCCCTCGGCGTTCCATCAGGCCCGAGACGACGGCCAGGACCAGGCCGGCCAGTGCGAGGCCGGCGCCGAGGCGGCTGGGCCATTCGTAGCCGTAGCCGGCGGTCAGTACGACGCCGCCGAGCCAGGCGCCGAGCGCGTTCGCGATGTTCAGCGTGGAGTGGTTCAGCGACGCGGCCAGCGACTGGCCCTCGTGGGCGACGTCCATCAGGCGGGTCTGCAGCGCCGGCACCAGGACGCTCGCCGAGCAGCCCATCGCGAACACGGCGACCAGCGCGCCGGGCCGGGTCTGCGCGAGCCAGCCGAACGTTCCGAGTACGACGACGACCGCGACCAGGCCGCCGTACACGCTGCCCATCAGCGACCGGTCCGCCAGCCGCCCGCCGAGTACGGTGCCGACCGTCATGCCGACGCCGTACACCCCGAGCACGATCGGCACCGCGGACTCCGAGAAGCCGGCCAGTTGCGTCATCGTCGGAGTGATGTAGGAGTACGTCGCGAACATCCCGCCGAAGCCGACCATCCCGACCAGCAGCGCCATCCACACCTGCGGCCGGGCCAGCGCGCTGAGCTCGCTGCGGACGTTCACGTCGCTCCCGACCGGCTGCGGCGGTATCCAGAACCAGACCGCGACCAGCGTCAGCAGCCCGAGTACGCCGACCGCGAGGAACGGCACCTGCCACCCGTACCGCTGGCCGAGCAGCGTGGTCACCGGTACGCCGACGATGTTCGCGACCGGGAGTCCTAGCATCGTCATCGACACCGCCCGCGCCCGCCGCTCGGGCGCGACCATCGACGCGCCGACCACGGCGCCGATCCCGAAGAACGCCCCGTGCGGCAGCCCGGACAGGAATCGCGCGGCCAGCAGGAACTCGTAGCTCGAGGCAACCGACGACAACACGTTGCCGACCACGAAAACCGCCATCAGCCCGAGCAGCAACCGTTTTCTGCCGGTCCGCGCGCCGAGTGCCGCGATCACCGGAGCGCCGACCACGACGCCCAGCGCGTACGCCGAGACGACATGGCCGGCGGTCGGGATCGAGATCCGTACTCCGTCCGCGATCTGCGGGAGCAGCCCCATCGTGACGAACTCGGTGGTCCCGATCGCGAAACCACCGGTCGTGAGCGCGAACAACGCCAGGTTGACGTGCCGCGCAGTACGGCTGTCAGGAGCGAACGAACTTGTCACACCTGATTGTCGCAGAGATCAGCAGGACCACCGCGAGCAGGGCGAACACCCCGTTGCCGATCAGGTCGACGGTCATCGAGGCGCCGAACGTCGGGCTCTCCGGGAACGCGTGCCACGCGTAGGTGAGCATCGCGCCCCCGGCGGCGGCCAGCGTGTGCATCCGGGTCCAGTTCGTCCGCCGCGACCAGGTGACGAACAGCAGCACCGCGAGTACGTCGATCAGCAGCGAGATCGCCGCGCACAGCCAGCCGTTCGTCACGTTGTCGTTGACCAGCATCCAGCCGCTGGAGCCGACCAGTCCCACGACGCCGACGATCCACACGGCCGGGACGGATCCGGTGGTACGCCGGGGTCCGCGGCGGCCGACCAGGACCGCGAGGGCGATCAGTACGGCGACCGCGACCGCGACGCCGACGTTCTGCCCGGCGGAGGCGCGGAACGGGTCCTTCGTGTAGCCGAACGCGGTGGTCGCGACCACGCCGACGACGAAGAGTACGGCGTACACGCTGAGGCCGACCTTCCCGAGCCACGGTTCGCGCGGGCGGCGGGACAGCGACTCCATCACGACGATCGGGACCGTGATGCTCCACAGGGTGTGCAGGCCGAGGACCATCACCGTCCACGGGGCGCCCATGCCGAGGAACGAGATGTGGCCGGGGTCGAGGAGCCGGAGGCCGGCGTAGTTCGGGTTGAACAGCGACTGGGTGGTGATGCCCTCCTCGATCACGCCGTACGCGAGCGCGAGGATCAGGATGCTCGGATAGCCCCAGCCGCGGCGGCGGGCCACCTCACGGATCAGGACCGCGCCGCCGCCGTACAGCGGGGCCAGGGCGAACAGGGCGAACAGGCCGCTGATCGGGATGTTCCCGAGCAGGAACTCGGCGACCATCGGGGACAGGAAGAACAGGCCGAGAGCCGGCAGGGCGCGCTTCACGCCGCTACGTCGGGGAGCGGTCACCACGTTCGTGTTCGTCATGGTCATCACTCTGGTCGCGGCGGCGCTGTGGTGCGGATGCGATCCGTCCCGATCCTGCGCTGACGGACGTCCGGGTGCGGGCCTGACGGATGTCACGGGCTCAGGGTTCAGCCAGGGTCGAATTGCCTATACGGCGTATAGGGAATGTGCTTTTAATGGTTTCATGCTGACGAAGGAGCGGATCACCGCGGCGGCGACGTACCTGCTGACCGAGCACGGCGCGGCCGGGGTGACGATGCGGAAGGTGGCGGCCGCGGTCGGGATCACGCCGATGGCGATCTACCAGTACTTCCCGGACCGGGAGACGCTGCTGAACGCGGTCGCGGACGCGGCGTTCGCCGACCTGGTCCGGCGCTGGGAGTCGGCGGACCGGCCGGATGCGGCGGACGAGCGGCTGCGGGAGATGCTGGTCGACCACGTCGACTTCGCGCTCGAGCAGCCGCGGTTGTACGACTACATGTTCACCGAGCGGCGGGACCAGGCACGGCGGTTCCCGGAGGACTTCCGGGCGCGGCGTTCGCCGACGTTCAACCTGGTCGCCGACGCGGTCGGCGCCGGGGTCGAGCAGGACCTGTTCCGCGACGAGGACGTCTGGGAGACCAGCCTGATGTTCGCGGCTCTGCTCCACGGCCTGATCCAGCTCCACCACGGCGCCCGCATCGGCATGCCCGACAGCGCTTTCCGCACCCTCTGCCTCCGCCTGGGCGAAAGGATGATCAATGAACTACGAAAGTGAGAAGCAGCTAGGTCGGGTAAGAGGAGTGCGGGCCTGGGTTATTGGTGTGTTGGCTGCGCTTGCCACTGGTGCGCTGCTGTTTCTGGGGTCGGGGCTGCAGACGGTCCCGGCCTTGACCTGGCTTGCGGCGGTGCCGGTGTTCTTTGTCGCGCCTCTGCTTCGGGCGCGGACGGCGGGTGTGGTTGCGTTTGCGGGATGGGCTCTGGGGCTTACGAACCTGGCGCGGTATCTGCTGGAGGATCTTGAGCTTCCGGTGGTCGCGTTGGGGTTCTTGGTGGCCTTGGCGGCGGTGTTCGCGCTTACTGTGTTGTTCTTCAGAGCGTTGGTGGTGCGTCGGCATCCGGTGGTGGCGGCGTTTGCGGCCCCTGCCTTGTGGGCGGTGCTGGACTACCTGATCGCGACGTTCTCACCGCATGGCGCGTTCACGAGTCTGGCGTACACGCAGGCGGGAGTCGCCCCGGTCAACCAGGTGGTTTCGCTGACCGGGCCGTGGGGTTTGAGCTTTCTGTTGCTGCTCCCGGCAGCGGTGATCGCGGCGCGGCGGCTGGTACTCGTCGGGATGCTGGTTCTAGTTGCCGCAGGCACCTGTTTGTACGGCGTCGCCCGGCTCGGTCACACCGCCGAGGCGCAACCGGTGAAGATCGCCGTACTCTCCGCCGAAGGTGCCGACGACGCGCGCTGGCCGGACGCGGGTGGACCGGCGATCCTCGAGCGATACCGTCCGCTGATCGTCAACGCTGCAGAGGCCGGCGCGCACATCGTCCTTCTCCCGGAGAAGATGATCGACGTCCGGACAACCGAGCTGCCCAAGCTCTCCCGCCAGCTCCAAACACTTGCCACCAGCAACAACATCGAGCTGGTCGCGGGCCTCACGGTTCTCGGCGACGGCGATCACAACCGCGCGCTGATCTTCCACCCGGACGCCAGTACGCCGACGTCGTACGACAAGCACCACCTGATCCCCGGCCTCGAGCCCTACACACCGGGCGACCACCTGGCGACGTACGACGACTGGGGTCTGCTGATCTGCAAGGACCTGGACTTCCCGCCGCTCGCCCGCCAGTACGGCAAGCTCGGCACCGGCCTGCTCCTCGTCCCCGCGCTCGACTTCGTCGACGACGGCTGGCTGCACAGCCGGATGGCGATCCTGCGCGGTATCGAGAACGGCATCCCGATCGCCCGCGACGGCAGCAAAGGCCGCCTCACCCTGACCGACGCGAACGGTCGCGTCATCGCCGAGACGACCGCCCCGGCAGACGCACCCGCGACGCTGATCGGCGAGCTCCGCCCGGGGATCGACCGTACCGTCTACACCGCCTGGGGCGACTGGTTCGCCTGGCTGTGCGGGCTGGTCGCGCTGGCCGGAGTGGTGCTGTTGAGTCGGCGTGGTGGGCGTGGGAGCATCCGGCATGGCCAACTTCGGGGACTACCAGTTGCAGATCTACCTGCAGGGGATGTTGCAGGGGACGACGCCGGAGATCACCACGGACCTGGCGCGACTGGAGTCGCAGGCAGCCGGGAAGCTGCCGGTCGAGGCGATGGGGTACATCGTGCCGAGCGCGGGCAGCGGCACGACCGCCCGCGCGAACCAGGCGGCGTTCGACCGGTGGCGCCTGGCACCGCGGATGCTTCGCGGCAGCACGGACCGTGACCTGTCCTGCACGATCCTCGGTACGTCGATGCCCGCACCGGTGCTGGTCGCGCCGATCGGCGTCCAGACCCTCGCGCACCCGGACGGCGAACTGGCGACCTCCCGGGCCGCCGACGCTCTCGGCCTGACCTATACGCACTCGACCCAGGCCAGCCACGCGATCGAGCAGATCGAGGCGGCGAACAAGTGGTTCCAGCTGTACTACCCGACCGATCGCGACGTCTGCCTGAGCTTCCTGCAGCGCGCGAAGGCCGCGGGGTACGCCGTACTCGTGGTCACGCTCGACACCGGGACGATCGGCTGGCGGCCGGCCGATCTGGACCGCGGGTTCCTGCCGTTCCTGAAGGGGGAGGGGCTGGCGAACTACTTCAGCGACCCCGCGTTCCAGGCGAAGCTCGCGAAGCCGATCGCCGAGGACCCGGGGGCGGCGGTGATGCACTGGGCGCAGCTGTTCCCGAACGTCGGGCTGGCGTGGGACGACCTGTCGTTCCTGCGCGACAACTGGGACGGGCCGATCGTGCTGAAGGGCATCACGCACGTCGAGGACGCCAAGCTCGCGGCCGAGCACGGCGTCGACGGCATCGTGGTCTCGAACCACGGCGGCCGCCAGGTCGACGGCGCGGTCGCCGCCCTGGACGCCCTGCCCGCGATCGCGGACGCGGTCGGCGAGCAGCTCACGATCCTCTTCGACTCCGGCGTACGCACGGGCGCCGACGCCGCCAAGGCCCTCGCCCTCGGCGCCAAGGCCATCCTCCTCGGCCGCCCCCTCCTGTACGGCCTGGCACTCGCCGGACAGGCGGGCGTCGAGCACGTCCTCCGCTGCCTCCTCGCCGAACTCGACCTCACCCTGGCCCTCTCCGGCTACGCCAACCACCGCGAGTTGAACCGCGACTCGGTGGTGGCTGTACCGAAGAACGGGTAGTGGTAGGCCTTTCGGCCGCCTCGTTGGACGGTCTGCGGCCGCCCGAGGCGCCGCGGCCAACACCACTACCCGTTCTTCGGTACGCCAATCCGCTCGGGACCGGGCGCCCCGCGAGCGCGGATGCCTCGCGCGCGAACCCGGGCACACCCCGTGGTGTCGCGGAACAGGCAATAACCTGTTCACCGACTCCATTTCCTGTTCACAGTTCCCGGACAAAGGTTGTGTGGATGTGAAGGCCGTGGTTTTCGATCTCGACGACACGTTGTTCGATCACAGCGGGTCCGCGGAGCGGGGGCTTCGGGGGTGGGTGGCGGAGCTCGGGGTGCCGCCGACCGACGAGTTGGTGGCGCGGTGGTTCGAGATCGAGGAGCGGGTGTATCCGGCGTGGCTGGCGGGGGAGCTTACGCATCAGGGGCAGCGGCGGGAGCGGATGCGGCAGTTCCTGCCGTTGCTCGGGCTTACGGTGCCGACGACGGACGCCGGGCTGGACGAGGTGTTCGAGGGGTACCTGAAGCTGTACCGCGGCAACTGGGTCGCGTTCCCGGACGCACGCCCCGCGTTGGAGGTTGCCCGGGGCAACGGGTGGCGGATCGGCGTGCTGACCAACGGGAGCACCGCACAGCAGAACGCGAAACTGTCCGCCATCGGCCTCGCCGACCTGGTGGACGTGGTGTGCGCATCCGAATCACTCGGTGTCAGCAAGCCCGACCCACTGGCCTACCAGCGCGTCTGCGAAGAGCTGGGCGTGGAGCCCGAGGACGCGCTGATGGTCGGCGACAACCTGGAGCTGGACGTGCTCGCAGCGCGCAAGGCCGGCCTGACCGCACGGCACTTGGACCGCGCGGCGGGGGACACCCTGCTGCAACTGCTCTAGTCAGTACCCGCGTACGTCCGCGCCCGCCGACGGGCTGGTGTTGCGCGCGGCCGGCGCGCCCTCGGGGCGCTTGGTGACCGCGCCGGCGGCCGGAGCGTACGGGCCGCGCTCGCGGCCGGTCTGTTCCGGCGACTGCGACGCGACCTGCGCCTTCAGCTTCCCGGAGAACTCGAGGACGGCGTCGATCTTGGCGTCCGGACTCTCGCGGACCGCGAGCCGGTTGCCGCCTCCGTGGTCGTGGCTCACGACCACCGCCGAGTCGTAGAACTCGTCCGCGCGAATGTACGGATCGGACTTCGTCGGCGTGACCAGCACATTCTCGGACGGGGACGAGGACTTCCGCCCGGCGACGTAGACGTGCCCGTCGTCGTACCGGTGCTCCTGGTGGAAGGACCGCTCGTCCTCCCCGCACGCGGCCCGGACGGCCTCGACCAGCTCCTTGCCCTGGATCGATCGCCCGAAATTCACGGTCTTCTTCGCGACGGCGTCACTGATATCGATCACGCGGGCAAGATTTCCACGGCGACGGGGTCACCGGCCGGGTGTACGACGCCGACCCCGGCCGGTGAACCGTCAGTTGATCGTCCAGGTGTCGGCGCCGGTGACCAGGGACTGGAGGTCGCCGGGGCCCTGGGCTTCCTGGGAGGTGACGATCTGCTGGCGGACCAGGTCGTCGTAGGCGGGGCGTTCGACGTTCCGGAAGACGCCGACCGGGGCCCGGTGCAGGACGCCGGCGTCCGTCAGGCGGGACAGGGCGAAGGCGTACGCCGGGTCGTCGACGTGGGCGTCGTGTACCACCAGGTCGGCCTCACCACCGGGGAGGTCCGCGATCTCACGGACCGCGAGCGACGCGAACCCGTCGCGCACCACCCCGAGCCGGCCGTCCTTGCCGAACCGGATCGGTTCGCCGTGCACGAGCGGGATGATCGCGTCGTCCCGGGTCTCCGGGTCCTTGAACGCCTCGAACGCGTTGTCGTTGAAGATCGGGCAGTTCTGGTAGATCTCCACGAACGCCGTACCGCGGTGCTCGGCCGCGGCCCGCAGTACCGAGGTCAGGTGCTTGCGGTCCGAGTCGACGGTCCGCGCGACGAACGTGGCCTCCGCGCCGAGCGCCAGCGAGACCGGGTTGAACGGGTTGTCCACCGACCCCATCGGCGTCGACTTCGTCACCTTGCCGGGCTCCGAGGTCGGCGAGTACTGCCCCTTGGTCAGCCCGTAGATCCGGTTGTTGAACAGCAGGATCTTCAGGTTCACGTTCCGCCGGAGCGTGTGGATCAGGTGGTTGCCGCCGATCGACAGCGCGTCGCCGTCGCCGGTCACCACCCACACGCTCAGGTCCGGCCGCGCGGTCGCCAGCCCGGTCGCGATCGCCGGCGCGCGCCCGTGGATCGAGTGCATGCCGTACGTCGACAGGTAGTACGGGAACCGGGACGAGCAGCCGATCCCGGACACGATCGCGACGTTCTCGCGCTTGATCCCGAGCTCGGGCAGGAAGCCCTGGAAGGCCGCGAGTACGGCGTAGTCGCCGCAGCCGGGGCACCAGCGGACCTCCTGGTCCGACACGTACTCCTTGCGGTTCTGGGGCTCGGTCGCGGGCGGAACGTTCCGCAGGCCGCCGGGCAGGCTCGGCATACCGAGCTCTACGGCGCTCATCGTGCACCCTCCTTGAGATGACCGTTCTGATCGGCCAGTGCTTCACCGTGCTTGACGGCGGCCGCGGCCGCCCCCAGGTGACGGGCGTCGTCGTCGATGCCCGCCGTCTCCTCGACCAGGTTGCCGATCACCTCGGCCAGCTCCGCCGCGCCCAGCGGCATCCCGCGGACCTGCGCGTACGAGACGACGTCGACCAGGTACTTCGACCGCAGCAGCATCGCCAGCTGGCCAAGGTTCATCTCCGGGACCAGGACCTTGTCGTACGACTTCAGCAGCTCGCCGAGGTTCGACGGGAACGGGTTCAGGTGCCGCAGGTGCGCCTGCGCGATCTTGCCGCCGACCTTGCGGACCCGGCGGACGGCGGCACCGATCGGGCCGTACGTCGAACCCCACCCGAGCACCAGGACCTTCGCCGTACCGTCCGGGTCGTCGACCTCGACCAGCGGGATCGACCGGGCGACCGCGTCCACCTTGGCCTGCCGGGTGCGGATCATCAGGTCGTGGTTGGCCGGGTCGTAGGAGATGTTCCCGGTCTTGTCCTCCTTCTCCAGACCGCCGATCCGGTGGTCCAGGTCCGGCGTACCCGGGATCGCCCAGGCACGAGCCAGGGTCTCCGGGTCACGCTCGTACGGGAGGTAGAGCGGCTTGGCGTCCGGGCCGGTCGCGTTCGGCGCGGTGGTGAAGTTCGGGTCGATGGTCGGCAGGTCCTCGATGACCGGGATCTGCCACGGCTCGGACCCGTTCGCCAGGTACCCGTCGGACAGCACGATCACCGGCGTCCGGTAGGTGACCGCGATCCGGGCCGCCTCGACCGCGATCGCGAAGCAGTCCGCGGGGGACTGGGCCGCGATTACGGGCAGCGGCGCCTCGCCGTTGCGGCCGAACATCACCTGCAGCAGGTCGGCCTGCTCGGTCTTGGTCGGCATACCGGTCGACGGGCCTGCCCGCTGGATGTCGCAGACCACCAGCGGCAGCTCGAGCATCACGCCGAGACCGATCGTCTCGGACTTCAGGCTGATCCCGGGGCCGGACGAGGTGGTGACGCCGAGCGCGCCGCCGAACGACGCGCCCAGGGCGGCGCCGACACCGGCGATCTCGTCCTCGGCCTGGATCGTGGTGACGTTGAACCGCTTGAGCTTGGACAGCTCGTGCAGTACGTCGGAGGCCGGGGTGATCGGGTACGCGCCGAGCACCAGCGGCAGCCCGGCCCGCTGCGCGCCGGCCACCAGCCCGTACGCCAGCGCCAGGTTGCCGGAGATGTTCCGGTACGTGCCGGTCGCCATCTTGGCCGGCTTCACCTCGTACCGGACCGAGAACTCCTCGGCGGTCTCCCCGAAGTTGTAGCCCGCGCGGAAGGCCGCGATGTTCGCGTCCCGGATCGCCGGGCTCTTCGCGAACTTGGTCTGCAGGAACGTGATCGTCGACTCGACCGGCCGCTGGAACAGCCAGGACACCAGGCCGAGCGCGTACATGTTCTTCGCCCGGGACGCGTCCTTGCGGGTCAGGCCGAATTCCTTGACCGACTCCACCGTCATGCCGGTGAGGTTCAGCGGTACGACGTGGTAGCCGTCCAGCTCGCCGGTCTCCAGCGGGTTCTCGTCGTACCCGATCCGCTTCAGGTTGCGCGCGGTGAAGTCGGCGGTGTCGACGATCAGCGTCGCGCCCCGCGGCACGTCCTTCAGGTTGGCCTTCAGGGCGGCCGGGTTCATGGCGATCAGCACATCGGGCGCATCACCCGGCGTGAGGATGTCGTGGTCGGCGAAGTGAAGCTGGAAGGAGCTCACTCCCGGAAGGGTCCCGGCTGGTGCCCGGATCTCGGCCGGGAAGTTGGGCAACGTCGACAGATCATTGCCGAACGATGCTGTTTCCGCTGTGAACCTGTCCCCCGTGAGCTGCATCCCGTCGCCGGAGTCACCGGCGAAGCGGATCACCACGCGGTCGAGCTGCTTGACCTCGATGGTCACTGTTCTTTTCATCTCCAAGTCGAAGCTTGGGTCGTCCGGCCGCCTTGTGGGCGACTGGCCGATCCCCCCGTCAGGGCGATAACCCCAATATTAGTTCGCCCTTAGAACGGAACCATGCGGAAGCCCCGGTGGTCCACAGCCTGGGACGGGGTGTTAGAAGCCGCCGCGGTCAGGTAGGGGTGGTCTCACCCTCCGCGAACGCCCGGTTGCGATCCGGAGTGAGAACCGGCAGGGTGGCGTCAACTGACTGCGACTTCAGGGAGTTTTCGATGCGCCGACTGCTGGCCGGACTGCTGATGTTGCTGCTCCTCGGCAGCGTGGTCCCGAGCGCGTCCGCAGTCCCGTCACCGGTGCGCACCGCGACGATCTCGAGCATTCGTACGACGGACGCGACCAAGGGCGTGATCACGGTCGTCGGCACACTGACGCCGGCGCCCGCGAACGGTACGCGGATCCCGCTGCACCAGTGGATCCCGTCGCAGAAGCGCTGGCAGGAGATCGCGCACGGGTACTCGACCGGCAGCAGCGTGACGATCACCACGGTGCAGCCCGGGTCGATCCGGACGTACCGGATCGCGGTCGGGGCGCAGGCGCCGTACGCCGCGGCGCTGTCGCCGATGATCAGCTTCAAGCACTACGTGTGGCGGGGGCTGTTCACGAAGGGCTTGGCCGCGGTCGGCGGGGCCGGTCAGCCGCAGCTCAACGTCCTACCGCCGAAGGAAGGGCCGCGGCGGGCGGAGGCCGACCTGCTGGCGGACCAGGGCGGGTACGTCTGGGGTGAGGTCGACTCGACCGGCTGCCGGTACTCGCGGAACTGGCTCGGCAACCTGACCGACGGGCTGGTCCGGGTGTCGCTGCACAACGGCACCACCGCGGTCACCTCGGTCCGGATGCAGCAGGAGACCGAGACCTGGCTGAACTACGACATCTCCGGCATCACCCGCCTCCGGCTGCAGCTCACGGACATCCGCTCCGGGTACGGCCCGTACGTCTCGATCTACTCCCTGCTGCTCTGTACGAACTAGACTCGCCCCCGTGTCGGACAGCTATGGTGTCGTCGCCGCGGTGGTCGCGCTCGGCCTGGTCGGGCTGATCGGTGCGTTCGCGCTGAACAAGGCGCTGACCGTCACGTATCCGACCGAGGGCAAGCTCAAGACGTACGAGTCCGGTGTCGACCCGGTCGGCGAGGGATGGGCACAGGTCCACATCCGGTACTACCTGTTCGCGTACCTGTACGTGATCTTCGCCGTCGACGCGATCTACCTGTTCCCCTGGGCCACCATCTTCAACACCCTCGGCTTCGCCACCCTGATCGAAATGTTCGTCTTCCTGGCCTTCGTGGCGGTGGGCCTCCTCTACGCCTACCGCAAGGACGTCCTCCGCTGGACCTGAGCCAGTGCGGCGGCGATGGCCCAGTCCTGGGCTCCCACGCCGACGGACTTGAAGACGGTTCGGCCGGTTGAATGCGGTGGGTTCGAGAGGGCTGGGCCCAGTTCGATCAGGTCGGCCGTGGTGATGGTGCCCGACTCGACGGCGTCGATGATCTCGCCGGATTCTTCGAGGGCGGCTTCGCGCTGGTCGACGAGGACCGTGCTGTTGGTGAAGAGGTCGCGGGGGAGTTCGCGCATGGTGGGGCGGAAGGCGCCGATGGCGTTCACGTGGACGGTTTCGGGAAGGGCGTCCGCGGTGAAGAGCGGCGTCGCGGACGAGGTGGCGCAGCAGATGATGTGCGGCGTGGCGATCGAGGCGTCGAGGTCCGTGGTCGGGGTGAAGCGGACGCCGGGGAACTCGGCTGCCAGGGTCTGAGCCAGCGCGGTCGCGCGGTCGGCGGAGCGCCCGGTGATCGTGACGTCCGCGATCGGGCGTACGGCGAGGACCGCGCGGACCTGGTCGGGGGCCTGGGCGCCGGTGCCGATGACCGTCAGGCGGGTGGCGTCGGCGGGTGCGAGCAGGTCGGTCGCGACGCCGACCACCGCGCCGGTCCGGAGCGTCGTGATCGAGCTGCCCTCGGCGACCAGCTGTTCGCCGTCGCCGGTCCAGATCACGGTCGCGCGGATCGCCGGCACCTGGTCGAGCGCGATCCCGATCTTCTTCACCACCGCGGTCCCGGTCGGCGGGTGGTACGCCGACATCACCAGCACCGCGCCGTCGCCGAAGATCTGCCGCGGCGGCAGCACGAAGTTCCCGGCCGCGAGCTCCCGGAACCCGTCCCGGACGGCATCGATCGCCGCACTCATCGGAACGGCCCGGCGGACATCTTCGGCGGAGAGCACGATCACCCGGCCGAGCATATTCTGAATCCTCCGCCTACCAAGGAGCGCACGTGCAGAGCTGGCTGGACGAGAACCTCACGGACCTGATCACCAAGCACGGCGTCCCGGCGGCGTCGGTCGCGGTCCTGGCCGGCGGCGAGGTGAGTACGGCGGCCGCCGGCATCCTGAACCTCGACACCGGCGTCGAGGCCAGCACCGACTCGGTGTTCCAGATCGGGTCGATCACCAAGCTCTGGACCACCACGCTGATCATGCAGCTGGTTGCCGACGGCAAGCTGGACCTGGACCGGCCGGTCCGCGAGTACCTGCCCGAGTTCCGGCTCGCCGACGAGGCCGCCGCCGCGGTGATCACCCCGCGGCAGCTGCTGACGCACTCCAGCGGCTTCTCCGGCGACGCGTTCACGCCGACGTCCCGGGGCGACGACGCGGTCGAGCTGTTCGTCCGCGATGTACTGCCCGAGCTGCCGCAGGAGGTCCCGCCCGGCGCCGGGTTCTCGTACAACAACTCCGGCTTCGTCGTGCTCGGCCGGATCGCCGAGGTACTGCGGGGCGCGCCGTACCACCAGCTGATCCGCGAGCACATCGCCGTACCGCTCGAGCTGGAGCACGTCGCGACGATCCCGGACGAGGCCCTGCTGTACCGCGCCGCGCTCGGGCATGTCGCGCCGAAGCCGGGTGAACCGGTGCAGGCGGCGCCGATGTGGAGCCTGGTGCACGCGATGGCGCCGGCCGGGTCGTTGCTGGCGATGAGCGCGGGCGATCTGCTGACGTTCGGCCGTGCGTACCTGGACGCGACGCTGCTCGACCGGGCGACGATCGACCGGCTGTGGGAGCCGCAGATCGACGTACCGGCGATCGGCGGGTTCGCGCAGCAGTGGGGGCTCGGCTGGATGATCTTCGACCTCGACGGCGGCCGGCTCTACGGCCACGACGGCGGCACGATCGGCCAGTCGGCGTTCTTCCGGCTCGCCCCGGAGCACGGCGTCGCGGTCGTCCTGCTCACCAACGGCGGCGACACCGGCGCGCTGTACGACGAACTCGTCGGCCACGTCCTCCGCGAGACCACGGGGATCGAGCCGGCGGTCCGGCCGGTGCCGCCCGAGCAGCCGGTGCAGATCCCGGCGGAGCTGGTCACCGGGCGCTACACCGGCGTACTCACGCAGTCGACGATCACCGTCGAGGACGGGGAGTTCTGGGTGCTCGACGAGGCGGTCAGTGACGAGGCTCGGGCGCTGATGCCGGAGTCGCGGCGGATCAGGCTGGTCGGGCTCGACGAGTCCCGGTTGATCGCGGCCGAGCCGGAGCGTGGGGTGCACGAGGTGCTGGCGTTCCGGAGTCCGGTGGACGGTCGCGCCCGGTATCTGTTCCGGGGCGGCCGGCTGACGCCGCGGAGTAACTGAGAGTTATTGCAGTTTCTGTTGCCTGATCACCGTTTGTGCTTGCGCATGGCAACGAGCGTGAGATTCAAGCGTTCTGTTCAACGGAATGCGTACACGTGGTCGCCAAGCGCAGGGTCGCGAGCTATGGTGATTACTCGGGGGAACGGGGCGAGCACGTGGTGGTGAGGCTATGTCGTGGCAACTGTGGGTAGTGATCGGCGTAGCCGCGGTCGGGCTGATGCTCTTGGCCGCGGCGCGGATGCGGCGCGCCCGCAAGATCTTCGACGACATCACCGAACCCGAACGTCCTGAGGTCGACCGGCTCGACGATGCCGAGCCGGACGCCGATGAGCTGGCCCGCGCCCGGGCCCGGCACATCCCTCACGACCCGGGCCACCGCCGCCACGGCTGAGGCCACCGCCGCGACGGCTGAGGCCTCCGCCGCGACGGCTGAGGCCTCCGCCAGCGGCGGGTTAGGCGTCGTCCAGGAGGCCGTCGCGGCGTGCTACCGCTGCCGCTTCGGTCCGTGAGCGGACGCCGAGCTTGGCGAGGATGTTCGAGACGTGCACGCTGACGGTCTTCTCGCTGATGTACAGCTCTCGCGCCAACTGCCGGTTCGTCCGGCCCTCGGCGAGCAACCGCAGTACTTCGGTCTCCCGCGACGTCAGCGCACTCGGGCCGTGGGAATCGCCGCCACCCGCCTCCTCCACCAGCGGCCGCGCGCTCAACTCCCGGCCGACCTCGGCGGCCAGCGTGGCCTGCTCGTTGGCCTCGGCGACCCGCCCCGCGGCACGCAGCGCGGCCGACAACCGGACCCGCGACCACGCCTGCTCGAACACATACCCGTACCCGAACGCGTCCGTCGTCCGTTGCCACGCGGCCACATGCTCCTCGGGCGTCGGCGCGTCCACACCCGCCAGCCAGCGCAGCCGGTCCCACTCCGACTCCAGCCGGGCCAGCCACGCGAGCCCTTCGACACCCATCAACCGCCCAGGCGGCAGCCCCTTCTCCGAGGTCGCCTGACCGAGTGACAGCAGCTCCGCCCCGCGCTCGACCAGCTCCGCGGCGGCCGACGGCTCGCCGACCGCGCGGTGACACAGCAGCTGCAACCCGAGCGTCGCGAACCGGATCCGCCCGAGGAACCACTCGGTCTGGAACACGTCCGCACACAGCGTGGTCACGTCCGCGATCAGCTTCTCCGCCACGGCCGGCTTGTCGAGCGCGCGGTACGCGTCCACGGCCGGCTGCAGCCCGATGATCGGCAGCATGATGTCCAGGTCCCACCACTTCCGGGACATCTCGAACTCCTCCGCGACCGCGGTGTCGCCGCGCCCACCGCGGACCGAGAACTCCACCGCCCGCAGCGCCGCCCCGGCCGCCGACGGCGTCATCGCGTCCGTCCGCGCGGTCGCCGACGCGTCGTCCCACTCGCCGAGCATGAACTGGGTCAGCGCCAGCATCCGCCGCGCGTCGAACCCGTACGCCGCCCATTGCCGCCCGAGCTCACCGGCCCGCTTGGTCGCGAACGACAGCGCCGACTTCGCGTTCAATAGATCGCCCTGCTCGTACCGTGTCGAGCCGAGCAGGAACCGGCTCCGGACCTCAGCGGCCGGGTCGCCGGTGAGCTGCGCCCGGACGGCGGCCTCCTCGAGCTGTTTCGCCGCGGTCTCCGGATCGCCGGCCCGCCGCCGCAGCTGGGCCAGCGTGATGCCGGCGTCGCTGGCCGCGGACTCCTGCCCGGCCTCGCGGGCGATCTCCAGCGCCTTGTGTGCCCAGCGTTCTGCCTCCATCGGGCGGCCGAGCGCGTCCGAGACCCGTGCGTACAGCGAAGCGACCTGCGCCTTGAAGACGCTGGACGGTTCGTCGCCGACCAGTTTCAGCGCCTGCGAGACAGCCTCGTTGGACTCCTTGTCCTTGTCGATGATCAGTGCGATGTCCGCCAGCGGCAGCAGCAACTCGGCGCGCTGCCGATTCGGCGCGTCGGGCGGCAGCTCGGCCAGCGCCTTCCGGAGCAGCTTGAGCCCGCGCAGGTGCTGTGACGACAGAGTCGCGGCAGTCGCGGTGTCGACGATCAGCCAGGTCTTGTCGACTGTGCTCGTCGGCGCCGCGTTCGGGAACAGCTCGAGCGCCATCTCGTAGTGCTTCAGCGCCTCCTGCGGCGCGGCGACCGACAGCGCCTCCTGCCCGGCCCGGACCCGTGCCTCGAAGGCCGTCGCCAGATCGTGCGACCGGGTGGCGTGCCCGGCCAGCTCGGCGGCGGTGCCCGCGACGGTCTGGTTCTCCAGGGCCTGCACGTACGCCGCGTGCTCGCGGACGCGCTCGCCCGGCAGCAGGTCGTCGTACACGGCCTCGGCGAGCAGCGCGTGGCGGAAGTAGTACCGATCGCTGGTCGGTACGTCGATGATGTGGGCGTCGATCAGCTCCCGCAGGGCGTCGTCGAGCTCGCGGTCCGGGAGCTTCGCGACCGCGGTGAGCAGCGTGTGCGGGACGCGACGCCCGGCGACCGCGATCACCCGGGCCACCTGGCGGGCGTGGTCGGACAGCGGGTCGAGCCGGACCAGCAGCACGTCGGCGAGATCCGGCGGCACGCCGTCGTTGTCGCCCATCGAGGCCGCGGCGGCCAGCTCCTCGGTGAAGAACGCGTTGCCGCCGGCCCGCTCGAGGATCCGGCGCTCCTCCTCCGCGGGCAGCGTGGTGGTCAGCAGCGAGTGCAGCAGCGTCCGGGCCTCGTCGGCGTCGAGCGGCGGCAGGTTGACCCGGCGTACCCGTGGATTCCGCGACCACTCGGCGATCGGGCGGCGGAGCGGGTGCCGGCGGTGCAGGTCGTCGCTGCGGTACGACACCACGAGGGCCAGGCGCTGCGAAGTCAGCCGGGTGATCAGGAAACCGATCAGGTCCCGGGTCGAGTCGTCGGCCCAGTGCGCGTCCTCGATGATCACCAGTAGCGGCTCGCTCGTGGCGAGGGCGGTGAACGCGCCGAGCACCGCGTCGAACAGCGCGGCCCGGTCCAGCTGGCCCTCCTGCGGCGCGGGCTGGGCGCCGAGCAGGCGGTGCGCGGGCAGCAGGCGGCCGATCGCCGGGAAGTTCGTCAGCACGCCGTCGACCAGGTCCGGGCGGTCGCCGGCCAGCCGGCCGAAGATCTCCGAGAACGGCTGGTACGGCAGGCCGGCGTCGCCGAAGTCGGTGCAGTGCCCGACGAGGACGCCGAAACCGCGCTCGTGTGCACCGGTGGCGACCTCGTCCAGCATCCGGGTCTTGCCGACGCCCGCGTCGCCGGACAGCAGCACGGCACCGGCGCGGCGCGTCTTCGCGTCGTCCACGGCGCTGAGCAGGGCGGCCATCTCGGACGAGCGGCCGACGAGAGGTGTCGAATTCCAGGGCACGTCGTCCATCTTCGCCCCTGGCGCCGACACAAATCGACGGCATCCCGTTCCGTGGGTTCTCCCAGCCGCAGAAGCCGGCCCGGAAGTAGGTCCGGAAACAGCACCGGAAACAGGTCCGGAAACAGGTCCGGAAACAGGTCCGGAAACAGGTATGGAAACGCCGTCCCTGATCGGGGTTTCTCGATCAGGGACGGCGGTCTCGGCGGTCATGCGACCGGACGGGGACGGAGGGCGTGCCGCGGCTTGGGCTGTGCGGCCTTCACCGTGCGCTCCCGGCGGTTCGCCGCCCGGTAGTCACGCTTGGCGCGCTCCAGGCGGTACGCCGCCTCCGCTCGCATCGAATCGGGGGTCAGTGGAACTGTGATCATGGTGTCCCTCCCTTCAGGCTTTCCGGCCGAGCAGGTGGCTGAGGGTCCGACGGCCCCGGTTGGTCCGGTGCTGGCGGAAGTCCCGGCTGAGGCGCTCCCTGCGGTAGTCAACCTCTGCCTTGACGGCTGCGTTGCTGAACATGTGTTCCTCCGGTGTTCTGTGCCGGCTCCTTGCCGACACCCTTAATCTGCTCGTCTGAGGTGACCCCGCACATCGGAACTCCTCCCTATCCGCGGCCGGGACGGACTCCTAGGTGCTCCTAGGGGGTCCTAGAACCCCTGAAACGACGGTGGCGCGGCCGGCTCCGAAGAGCCGGCCGCGCCGTTGGGGGGAAGGGGGCTTGGGGGTGAACGTGCGGTCACATCGCGGGCCGGGCCCGCAATTCGGGCGCACAGGGCTGAGGCGGCCGCGGAACACGCTTGCGGAACCACAGGGGGCGCTGGAAGTCGCGACGGATCCGCTCCTGGCGATACTTCATCTCCGCCTGAACCGCGGCGGTCGAGTAAACGAACATGATCTCCTCCGACTGCTCTCGCTGCTGAGAAAACAGTGCGTCTCTGAGGAGACCCGCCACATCAGCACAACTCCCTATGCCCCCGGCAACTACCCCCTTAGACCCCTCGGACAGCCCTTGTGGCGCCGATCAGCTGTTGTAGGTGAGGTTGAGTTCGTAGTGGGTGGGGTCGAGGAGTTCGTCGGCGTGTTCGGCGAACTGGTCGGTGGCGGTCCAGCTCGTGCGGGTGGTGTGCAGGAACCAGGTGTTGTGCGGGCGGCCCAGGTGGCCCGCCTCGACGGGGGTGAGGACACGGCCGCGGAGGCGTTGTTCGCAGTGGTCGAGGTACAGGCCGGCGCGGTTCAGCGTGCCGCTGATCGAGCCGTTGTGCAGCCCGCGTTCGGGCAGATCCCGAAGCTTCTCGAGCGCGGGGATCTGGCTCCGCTCGAGCGAGATCGCCGTACCGTCCGTCAGCTGCCGGACGCGTTCGATCACCACGAACGACGACGACCCGAGCCCGAGCCGCGCGGCCAGCACCGGGTCCTCCTCCAGCTCGATCCGGACCGTCCGCATCCGCGTCTCGACACCCTGTTCGGAAAGCGCATGCGTCCACCCGAGCCGCCCGTCCAGCGGCCGCCCGTCGAACAGCACGTACGAACCCTTCCCGGTCCGCGTCGCGATCAGCTCGTCCTCGGCGAGTACGGCGAGCGCCGCGCGAACCGTGTTCCGGCTGACGGCGAACCGCCGCGCCAGCTCCACCTCACCGGGCAGCTGTGTACCCGGCCGTACGATGCCGGACTTGATCTCGCGCGCCAGCACCCGCGCCACCCGCTCGTGCTTGAGCCGGATCATCGCAACTGCTCCACGCTGACGATCTCCAGCATCGGCGCGTACAACCGCATCAGGTCGATCGCCTTCGCATGGTTCTCCGCGGTGGACCCGGCACACGCCTCCTCCACCACCTGCACCTGTACGCCGGCATCGACCGCAGCCAGCGCCGTACTGATCACGCAACAGTCGGTAGCCACCCCGGCCAGCACCAGCCGCCCGTCGGCCCGCGCCGCCAGTTCGGGGCCCCAGGCACCGAACGTCGTCTTGTCCAGAGTTGGAGCACCCTTGAACTCCTCTACCAACTGGTAATCCGCCGCATCGGCAGGCTGCAAGGCAAACGGAAACGCCTCGTAGTACCCCACCCACGCCCCGGCAGGCTGCTCCGGCGCGACGAACCGCGTGAACACCATCTCCGGCGAGAACAGCTTGACCAACTCCCGCGCAGGCTCCACCACCCGCTGGAAGTCCGGCGTCGCCCACCCCGACGAAGGATCCGCGAAGATCCGCTGCAGATCGATCAGCGCCAGCACGTCTCAGGCCTCCTGACGCCGTACGGCGGGCCGCCCGCCGAACCACTGCGCGACGAACCCGATCACCAGCGCCGCCAGGACGCCGAGGTTCGCGAACGCCCACGCGCCCTCCTTGCCGCCGAGCCCGAACGCGCCGAGCAGGTACCCCTGCCAGGTCAGCCAGGACGCCAGCGTGTTCGTCACCAGGCCCCAGCCGATGCCCGTGGCAACGATCATCGTGCCGACCGGCAGCCAACGGACATCGCCGTACCGCCCGCTCGGCCGGTACAGCTCGTCCTCCGCGTAGTCGCGCCGGCGGCCGGCGATGTCGGCCAGCATGATCCCGCACCAGGCCGCGATCGGTACTCCGAGCGTGATCAGGAACCCCTGGAACTGGCCGAGGAACTTCCCGCCGTAGAACACCACGTAGATCGTGCCGGCGATCATCACCGCGCCGTCGACGAACGCCGCGACGTACCGCTTCACCGGCAGTCCGAGCGACAGCAGCGCGAGCCCGGACGAGTAGATGTCGAGGACCGCGCCGCCGACCAGCCCGAGCACCGCGACGATCACGAACGGCACCAGGAACCAGGTCGGCAACGTCGCCGCCAGCGCGCCGATCGGGTCCGACCCGATCGCCGTACTCAGGTCCTTCGACGACCCGGCGAGCAGCAGCCCGAACACCAGCAGTACGACGGGGGCGACCGAGCCGCCGAACGTCGTCCAACCGACCACGCCCCGGCTCGACGCCCGGCGCGGGAGGTACCGCGAGTAGTCCGCCGCCGCGTTCACCCAGCCGAGCCCGAACCCGGTCATCAGGAAGACCAGTGCGCCGATCACCGCCTGCGCCGACCCGTGCGGAATTTCCGAAACCGTTTTCCAGTGGATCTGATCGGCGACCAGGACCACGTAGACGACGGTCAGTACGCCGGTCACGATCGTGATGACCGCCTGCGCCCGCATGATCAGGTCGAACCCGAGCACGCCGCACCCGACCGTCAGCAGGCCGACCACGACCAGCGCGATCACCTTGGTCAGCGCGCCGCCGCCCCAGCCGAGCCGGTCGAACACCGTCGCGGTCGCCAGCGTCGCGAGGATCGTCAGTACGGTCTCCCAGCCGACGGTCAGCAACCAGGAAACCAGCGACGGAAGCTTGTTTCCGCGGACTCCGAACGCGGCCCGGCTGAGCACCATGGTCGGCGCCGAACCACGTTTTCCGGCCAGAGCGATCCACCCGCAGAGCAGGAACGAGAACACCACCCCGATCACTCCGGCGATCACCGCCTGCCAGAACGAGATCCCGAACCCGAGCGCGAACGCGCCGTAGCTCAGTCCCAGTACCGACACATTGGCCCCGAACCACGGCCAGAACAGCTGGCTCGGGCGGCCCTTCCGGTCCGCGTCCGCGATCACGTTCAGCCCGTTGCTCTCGACGGAGAGTGCGCGGGTCTGCTGCACCTCGGCCTGACCTGTCATGGGGCCTCCCGTCCTGGACTGAGGAGTGGAGGGAGCGCAGCGACCGGAGCGACGAGGGAAGGACGGGAGTCACAGCCCCATGACCGCTGCGCCGGAGGCGTGGCATGCAACACTTTCATCTCGGCTCCTCAAGGACCTGTTCAGTCCTGTTCAAAACGACGGTAGGACGCGACGCCGCGGCGGTCAACGAGTTATAGGCTGAGCACCATGGCCGAGACCGAGCTGGGGATGCCGACTGTGCGGCCGGCCGTGGGTGCGTTGACGCGGCTCGCGCCGGAGCCCGTCCGGTACCTGCTGAACTGGGGCCGGAAGTACTCGCTCTGGGTGTTCAACTTCGGCCTCGCCTGCTGCGCGATCGAGTTCATCGCGGCGTCGATGGGCCGCCACGACTTCATCCGGCTCGGCGTGATCCCGTTCGCGCCCGGCCCGCGACAGGCCGACCTGATGGTGGTGTCCGGCACGGTCACGGACAAGATGGCGCCGGCCATCAAGCGGCTGTACGACCAGATGCCGGAGCCGAAGTACGTGATCAGCTTCGGCTCCTGCTCGAACTCCGGCGGCCCGTACTGGGACTCGTACTGCGTGACCAAGGGCGTCGACCAGATCATCCCGGTGGACGTGTACGTGCCCGGCTGCCCGCCGCGGCCGGAGGCGCTGCTGCAGGGCATCCTCAAACTGCAGGAGAAGATCGCCGGCGAGACGGTCGCGAGCCGGTACGAGGAGCCGTCGGCGGCCGCCCTCACCCGGGGCCTGGTGCAGCCTTGACGTCCGACGCTGTCGAGGCGCTGACCGGCGCCGGGATCGCCGCGACGTCCGCGAGCAGCTTCGGCCCGGTCGCGATCGACGTACCGCCGGAGTCCTGGGTCGCGGCGCACGAGGTACTGCGGGACGCGGTCGGGTTCACGTTCTTCGACTTCCTGAGCGCGGCCGACGAGCTGAAGGACGGGTTCCGGGTGGTGTCGCATCTCGCGGACTTCTGGGGCGGGACCAACGTGGACCACGTGCTGGTGCGGACGCTGGTGCCGCGGGACAACGCCGTACTGCCGACGCTGACCGACGTGTACGCCGGGGCGAACTGGCACGAGCGGGAGACGCACGAGATGTTCGGGATCGCCTTCGACGGGCATCCGAACCTGACCACGCTGCTGCTCCCGGAGGAGTTCGAGGGCCACCCGCTGCGCAAGGAGTTCGTCCTCGCCTCCCGGGTCGCCAAACCGTGGCCCGGCGCCAAGGAACCTGGCGAGTCCGACCACGCCCCCGCCGGCGCCCCGAGCCGCCGCCGCACCCTCCCACCCGGCGTCCCCGACCCCGGCACCTGGGGCCCCCGCCCACCGGGCTCCCCCACCCCCGACCCCCTGGCCCCCGCCGAAGCCGCCGCCACCCCCGCCCGCCCCCGCCGAACCGCCACCCCCGCCGAACGCCGCCCCCGCAACCAGCCCCCACCAGCCACCGCCCCACCAGCCAGCCCGCCGGGTCCGCCGCAGTCCGGCCCACAGACCGATGGGCCGGCTGCCCCGCAGACCAGCCCGCCGGGTGCGCCGCAGACCGACCCGCCGACCGGCCCGCCGGCGGCGGGCGGTGGCGAGTCTTCGGCTGATCCGTCGTGATGCCGTCGGCTGAGGAGCTGGCGCGGTACACGCTGGAGCGGCAGCATCCGCTCACTCGCGCCTGGGTGGACGACGCGCGGCGGATGGCGATCCTCGCCGAGGAACATGCCGCGCTGGACATCCTGCTCGCCGAGGACCTGGACATCGCTGCCGCCCGCGCGCAGCGCCTCGCGCCGGGCAAACCCGCCGAGTCGATGCTCAACCGCTGGGTTGCCGTAGGCAACGACCTGCGGGCGATGTTCAGCCTGCGCTTCGAGAACCTGAACCTGGCAAGGCCGTTCGTCGACGCCACCCCGATGACCCGCTCCCCGGAACCAGTCGACCTCCCCGCGATCGCCGCCGCCGCGCAGGAGTACTACGGCATCCACAACCCGCTCTACGTCCGCCTCTGGACAGCCGGCGACGGCGTCGACGGCACCACCCCTGACCGCCGGTTCCTGGCCGCACCGATCGGCGACCTGCACCCGTCCGACGTACCGCCCGGCCTCGCGCTGCGCCGGGCGAAGACCGTCGACCACTACGACGACGCCCGCCGCGCGTACGCCGCCGTCGACGCCGAACACCCGCACCACGCGGAGGAGGCGACCCTCCAGGACCTCGACGACCTGCAGGAATCCGCCGACGACGGCCTGCTGTACGACGTCACCGTGAACGACGAGTGGGCCGGGTACGCAGCCGCGATCATCAAGCCCGACGACGCGCTCGGCCTCCCCGCGTACGTCGTCCGCGAACTCGTCCTAGCCCCCGGCTACCGCGGCCACGGCTACGGCCGGCACCTGAGCACCCTCCTCGCCCAGGCCCTCCCCGACCCCACCCGCATCCTGATCGGCACCATCCACTCCGCCAACCACGCCGCCCGCACCGCCGCCCTGAAATCCGGCCGCCAAGACATCGGCGGCTGGCTCCAACTCCCGCTCTGACCCCACGGCGCGACAGCCTCGGCTAAGTCGCCGGGGTGTAGTAGAAGACCTCCTCGCGGGTGATGCGGCCGGAGGTGACTGTGCAGAGGGAGAGTTTGGTGGTGCGGGTGTTGTGATGGTGGAAGGTGAAGCGGATCGCGAAGTGGTTGTCCGTCACGAGTGGGCCCAGTACGTCGATGGCGTCGTACTCGATGCCGGCAGTCTGGCGGTGGGCGTTCTCGAGGATGGCGGCGGTGCCTTTGAGCTCGAGCTCCTCGCCGTTCGTCTCGAGCGGGGCGACGCGGACCATGTCGGGGGCGGTGAGAGCCAGCGCTTCGGCGAGGCGGCCGGTGGAGAGGGCGCCGGTGTACTGCTGGGCGACCTCGGACGTGGTCGGGACGCGGAACTCGGCGGCGTGGTCCGCGGCCCATTCGGCGAACGTACGCGCGGGCCGGCCGGTCAGTTCGGCGACCGTGGTGGTGACCGGTTCGGGGTTGTCGACGAGCGAGGCCCAGTAGGTGACCGAGCTGTCGGCGAGGACCGGGTCGGCGCCGAGGTCGAGCATCGCCTGCCGGGCGGCGTCGGCGGACAGCGCCTCGACCCGCATCCGCTTGCCGATCTCCCGCGCGATGGTGCGGATCTGCTCGGCCTGCGTCAGTACTTCAGGGCCGGTGACGTCGTAGGTCTGTCCGATGTGGTGGTCGCCGAGCAGCGCGAGTACGGCGACCGCGGCGATGTCGCGCTCGTGGATCAGCGACCGCCCGGCCTCGGGGTACGGGACCCGGACGACGTCGCCGGTACGGAACTCGTCGGCCCAGCCCTGCGCGTTCACGGCGAACCCGCCCGGACGTACGAACGTCCAGTCCTTGTCCTGCAGCAACCGCTCGACGTCTGCCCAGACCCCGCCGGACGGCGCGTTCAGCGAGGACAGGTAGACGACGCGCCGCGGGAGTTCGGGGACCACGGCCGCCGCACCGTCGGCGCTGAACGACGGCCAGAGCAGGAACGCCGCGTCCGCGCCGTCCGCGGCCCGTCGTACGGCGGCGGGGTCGGTGATGTCGCCCTGGATCAGCTCGACGTCGGGCGGGAGCGCGGCGCGTTCCGGCGTACGGACGAGGGCCCGAACGGTGACGCCCGCGGCGCGCAGCCCGTCGACGACGTGCCGGCCGACGCGGCCGGTGGCTCCGGTGACAAGGATTGTTCTCATGACACCCACCCTTGGACCTGAACGATGGTTGAGGTCAAGCCGGACGCACTAGGCTGACATCCATGCTGGAGTTCGTGGTGCGGGTGGTGGGCGTGCTGGTCGCCTTCCTGGTGGCGCCCTTGCTGGTCGGGCAGGCCGAGCACAAGGTGATGGCGCACATGCAGTCACGGCTCGGCCCGATGTACGCCGGTGGGTTCCACGGCTGGGCGCAGCTGGTCGCGGACGGCGTGAAGTTCGTCCAGAAGGAAAGCGTGGTCCCGACCGCCGCGGACAAGCGGGTCTTCGAATGGGCGCCGGTGGTCGCGATCCTGCCGTACCTCGCCGCGCTCGCCGCGATCCCGCTGGCGCCGGGGGTCGTCGGCGCGGACCTCGACTCCGGGCTGTTCTTCGTACTCGCGGTGATGAGCATCGGCGTACTGGGTTCGCTGATGGCGGGCTGGGGGAGCGGGAACAAGTACAGCCTGCTCGGCGGGCTGCGGGTGGCGGCGCAGCTGATGAGTTACGAGCTGCCGTTCGTACTGTCCGCGGCGAGTGTCGCGGTCGCCGCCGGGTCGTTGAGCCTGACCGGGATCGCCCACGCGTGGAACCCGTGGTGGTTGCTGTGGCAGCTGCCCGGGATGGTCGTGTTCTTCATCGCGGGGCTCGCCGAGCTGCAGCGGCCCCCGTTCGACATGCCGGTCGCGGACTCCGAGGTGATCTTCGGGCCGTACACGGAGTACACCGGGCTCCGGTTCGCGATGTTCCTGCTCGCCGAGTACGCCGGGATCGTCGTACTCGCGGGCCTCACCACGGTGCTGTTCCTCGGCGGCTGGAGCGGCCCGGGGCCGGAGTCGATCGGGTGGATCTGGACTCTGCTGAAGGTCGCGCTCGTGTCGGTCGTGGTGATCTGGGTGCGGGTCTCGTTCCCGCGGATGCGCGCCGACCAGCTGCAGAAGCTGGCATGGCAGGGCCTGGTGCCAGTAGCCCTGCTGCAACTCGCCCTAACGGGCGTAGGCGTCGTCCTGTTCTGAGGGTTGGGGAGGGTTTTCCTCCCGGATCGGCACGAAATCCTCCCCAACCGTCATGGTGTCGCGAGGGCTTCCGTGGGGGAGAGGCGGGAGGCTCGGACGGCGGGGGACAGGCCTGCCAGGGCGCCGATCACCAGGGTGGCCGGTACGGATCTGGCCGCGGGTGGCGCCGAGGGAACGTCGGAGGCCGATCTCAGCGCGGCGTTCGAGGACCGGGATCACCATGATGTTCGCGACGCCGACCCGCCGTCCGGGCCGGCCTTGGTGATCCCGCCGCGGCCGCGACGAGAACGGTTGCCGGAAATTTCCGGTTGCGGAATCGAGCCATTTTCCGCTGCGGACCGTCGCTCCGATGGTGTCGAGCAGGTTGGCGCGGGCCGCGCGGAAACACGGGGGAAACAGCGCCGTCGGGCACCATGGGGTGCGTGCGGGTACTGGTGGTCGAGGACGAACCGTTGCTGGCGGCAGCGATCGCGGAGTGGTTGCGCGACGACTCGCACGCCGTCGACGTGGCCGGTGACGGCGGCGCCGCGCTCGAGCGGCTGTCCGTGAACGGGTACGACGTACTCGTCCTGGACCGCGACATCCCGGTGGTGCACGGCGACGAGGTGTGCCGGCAACTGGTGACATCCGGATCGGCCACCCGGGTGCTGATGCTGCACGAACGGATCGCGCTGAACGGCCCCGACGACGAGGTGAAGAACCTGGCGGACGCGTTCGACACGATGGTGGAGCGGCTGGACCATTCGTTCGACGGCCAGCGCCGGTTCGTCGCCAACGCGTCCCACGAACTCCGTACGCCGTTGACCCTCGGCCGCGCGCTGGTCGAGGTCGCGATGCATCGGCGTACGGCGTCCGCGGACGTGAAGGAACTGGGCGAGAGCCTGCTGACGATCAACGCGCGGCACGAGCAGCTGATCGAAGGGCTGCTGATCCTCGCGGACTCGGAGAAGCAGCTGACGGCCGTCTACCCGGTGAACCTGAGCGACATCGTCACCCACGTGCGGGCCAGGTTGCCAGTGAGGCGGCCGCGGCCGGCGTCGAGGTGGTCCGCGGCCCGGGCGACGCACCGACGAAGGGCGACGCGCTGCTGCTGGAGCGCCTGGTGCACAACCTGGTCGAGAACGGCGTCCGCCACAACACAGCTCGCCAGGTCAGAGCCGACGAGCGACCGTCCGCCCAGGTGGCAGGCGCCCAGGAAACCGCGACTGCGACGACGCGGACGCCGGACGGAGCTGCGACGACGCGGGGGTCCGACGGTGCTGCGACGACGCGGGGGTCCGGCGGTGCTGCGGTGACGCCCGGGCCTGACGGGGGTGCTGCGGCCCGGGGGGCGCGGTGGGTCCGGGTTTTGAGCCGGACGGTCGGCGGCCGGGTCGAGCTGGTCGTGTCGAACACCGGCCCCGAGATTCCGCCGTACGAGGTGGAGAGTTTGTTCAAGCCGTTCTACCGCCTCGGTGCCGAGCGGCTCGTCGGCGGGAAGGGCGCCGGGCTCGGCCTGTCGATCGTCCGCTCGGTGGCGGAGGCGCACGGCGGCACCGTGGACGCCGTACCGCGCGCCGGCGGCGGTCTGGAAATTACTGTGGTGCTGCCTGTCGATCCAGGGTGAGGCGGTTCGTGTAGGTCACGAGAAGGAGGAACGATGAACCAATACGTGCTCAGCATCTACCAGCCCGACGGCCCGGTCCCCGAGCCCGAGATCCTCGACCCGATCATGCGTGACCTCGAGGTCCTGAACACGGATCTGAGGGAAGCCGGGGTCTGGGTGTTCGACGCCGGCATGCACCCGCCCGAGACCGCCACCGTGCTGCGCGTCCAGGGCGACGAGGTACTGGTGACCGACGGCCCGTTCACCGAGGGCAAGGAACACCTGGGCGGCTTCATCGTCATCCGGGTCGAGGACCTCGACGCCGCACTGCACTGGGGGCGGCGCCTCGCCAAGGTGCTCCGCCTGCCGGTCGAGGTCCGGCCCTCGCAGTCGTGACCTCCGACTTCGCGGCGGTATTCCGGGCCGAGCACGGGCGCGCGGTGGCCGTGCTGACCCGGGTGTTCGGGGACCTGGAGATCGCCGAGGACGCCGTCCAGGACGCGTTCGCGGCGGCGCTGGAGAAGTGGCCGGCGACCGGAGTACCGCCGAGTCCGGCCGGCTGGATCATCACGACCGCGCGGAACCGTGCGATCGACCGCCTGCGCCGGGAGTCGGCGCGGGCGGGCAAACACGCCCAGGCGGCGCTGCTGCACGCCGAGGCCGAGACGCTGGAGGAGGGCGCCGTGCACGACGACCGCCTGCGGCTGATCTTCACCTGCTGCCACCCGGCCCTCGCGCTGAACGTCCGGGTCGCGCTCACGCTCCGGATGCTCGGCGGGCTCAGTACGGCCGAGATCGCCCACGCGTTCCTGGTGCCCGAGCCGACGATGGCGCAGCGGCTGGTCCGCGCGAAGGCGAAGATCAAGGCCGCGGGCATCCCGTACCGGGTGCCGTACGAGGCGGACCTGCCCGAGCGCGTCCGCGGCGTACTGGCGGTCGTGTACCTGATCTTCAACGAGGGGTACGCCGCCTCGTCCGGCGAGACCCTGGTCCGCAACGAACTCGCCGCCGAAGCGATCCGCCTCGGCCGGCTGCTCGTCGACCTGATGCCGGACGAACCCGAAGCGGCCGGGCTGCTCGCGCTGATGCTCCTCCAGCAGTCCCGCCGCCCGGCCCGGGTCGCACCCGACGGCGCGCTCGTCCGGCTCCGCGACCAGGACCCCGGACTGTGGGACCACGTGCTGATCACCGAAGGGCACACGTTGGTACGGCGGTGCCTCCGCCGGAATCAGCCTGGTCCGTATCAGCTGCAGGCGGCGATCAACGCCGTACACGCAGACGCCGCGACCGCCGAGGCAACCGACTGGCGGCAGATCCTGCAGCTCTACGACCACCTGCTGGCGCTGGACCCGACCCCGGTCGTCGCACTCAACCGCGCCGTCGTCGTGGCCGAGGTGGAAGGCCCCGCTGCCGCGCTCGCCCTCGTCGACGACCTGTCCCTCGACACCTACTACCTCTTCCACGCCATCCGCGCCGACCTCCTCACCCGCCTGGGACGCCTCGCCGAAGCCCGGACGGCGTACGAAACGGCGCTCTCCCACACCACCAACCAGGCCGAACAGGCCTTCCTGGAGGAACGGGCGCGACACTGATGTGTGTATAGTTAGGCGCATGCCGCGCATTCAGATCTATCTCCCCGACGACCTCTACGCAGAGGTGAAGAGCCGCAAGCTGCGTGCTTCAGAGGTCGCGCAGCAGGCTCTCCGCGCCGAAATCCGCCGGCAGAAGCTGATTGAGGCGGCCGACGAGTACCTTGCCGCGCTGATCGCCGAAACCGGGGAGCCGTCTCCGGAGGACCTTGCCTGGGCCGAGGACTTCGTTGCTGGGATCAAGGCCAAACTCCGTCCGCCCGACGAGGGACACGGTCAGCACGAAGATGGCGGCCACGCCAAGAAGGCGAGCTGAGTGATGCGACAGGCTGTCCTGGACAGTGGCGCAGTCAGCTTCTTCGTCGAGGGATCGAGCCGCGCCAAGGCGGTCCTGGCGGTTCTCGGCATCGAGGGCCTGTGGCCGCCGATAGTTCCGTCGGCGGTCCTGGTCGAGTGCCTCACCGGCCATCCGCAGAAGGATGTGCGGACCAACAGGTTCCTCAAGAGTTGCGATATCGGAGTCACTCTGGACGAGTCCGCCGCGCGCCGTGCCGCCAAGCTTCGAACTGATGCCGGTAAGGGGTCGGCGGTCGATGCGATCGTTGTGGCGATCGCCGAGCCCAGCGGTGTGGTGATCACCGGTGATACAGCTGATATCACTGCTCTTGCCGCACATGCTGCCGATGTCACTGTCCACCGCGTCTGATCGCCGAACGGATCGGCTCGGAACCGGCTAGTGTCTGCCAACAGGGGAACGACGGGAGGTGGAGTGTGGGGCTGCCTGGTAAGGGGCTGGTCGAGGGGTTGAAGGTCACTGCGCGGACGCTGGCCCGGCGGTCCGTCACCGAGCAGTATCCGGATGTCCAGCCGGAGTTGCCGCCGCGCAGCCGGGGTGTGATCGCGCTGCTGGAGGAGAACTGCACCTCCTGCATGCTGTGCGCCCGCGAGTGCCCGAGCTGGTGCATCTACATCGACTCGCACACCGAGACCGCGCCGTCGGTCGGTGAGCAGGCCCGGGAGCGCAGCCGGAACGTGCTGGACCGGTTCGCGATCGACTTCAGCCTCTGCATGTACTGCGGGATCTGCATCGAGGCCTGCCCGTTCGACGCGCTGTTCTGGTCGCCGGAGTTCGAGTACGCCGAGACCGACATCCGCAACCTCACCCACGACAAGGAGCGGCTCCGCGACTGGATGTGGACCGTTCCGGCCCCGCAGCCCATCGACCCGGGACCGGCGGAGGACGACGCGTGACAACGGTTCTGTTCGCCGTCGCCGGCCTGGTGGCGGTCGCTGCCGCCGTCCTGGTCGTCACGTCCCGCCGGATCGTGCACGCCGCGCTCTGGCTGGTGCTCGCGCTCGGCGCGGTGGCCGGCTGCTTCGGCGCGTTGCACGCGGAGTTCGTGGCGCTGGTCCAGATCCTGGTGTACGTCGGCGCGATCGTCGTACTGGTGCTGTTCGCGCTGATGCTCACCAAGGCGCCGACGAATCCGCTGCCGGAGCTGACCACCGGCCGGAGCCCGTTCGCGGCCGTGGTGGCCGGTGTCCTCGCGGTGCTCCTCGGTACCGGCATTCTGCTTGCCTTCGGCAACGAGAAGGTCAAGCCGGTGGCCGACGGCTCCGCGACCGCCGTCGGCACCCAGGTGTTCGAGCACTGGGTGCTGCCGTTCGAGGTGCTGTCCGTCCTGTTGCTCGCCGCGCTGATCGGCGCGATCGCCCTCTCCCAGCAGAAGAAGAAGGAGGACTGACATGCCGTTGGTCCTCCCGCTGCTGCTGGCAGTGGTGCTGTTCTGCATCGGCGTGTACGGCGTGCTCGCCCGGCGGAACGTGATCACGCTGCTGATGTCGTTCGAGCTGATGCTGAACGCGGTGAACCTGAACCTCGTCGCCTTCGACGCCTGGCGGGTGACCGAGGCGACCGGCCAGACGCTCTCAGTGTTCGTGATCACGCTGGCGGCGGCCGAGATCGGCCTGGGCCTGGCGATCGTCCTGCTGCTGTTCCGCGGCCACGGGCACGTCGACGCCGACGCGGCCCGGGACCTGCTCGAGCCCGAGGAGGCGTCGTGATCGGCACCGCCTGGCGAGTCGTCGGCGTCGGCTTCTCGCTCCTCGTCGTACTGGCCGCGGCGCTGCTGCACGGCGTGACGCCGCAGCACACCTCGGCCGGCGGCGCGATGATCGGCCAGGACTTCTGGTTCTCGTACGAGTTCCGCACCGACGGCCTGACCGTGCTGATGCTCGCCGTGGTCGGTGTCGTGTCGGGCTGCGTGCAGGTCTACTCGATCGGGTACGTCCGCGAACGGATCGCGTCGTACACGGCGCTCGTCACGCTCTTCACCGCGGCGATGGTGACCGTGGTGGTGTCCGACAACCTGTTCCTGCTGCTGATCGGCTGGGAGGTGATGGGCGCCTGCTCGTACCTGCTGATCGGCCACTACTGGGAGCGTCGGGATGCCCGCGCCGGTGCGATGAAGGCGTTCCTGATCACGAGGTTCGCCGATGTCGGATTCCTGTTCGGGATCTTCGTGCTCGGCGTCGGGTACCACACGTTCCGGATCTCCGAGCTGGGCAGCGGCCCGATCCAGCCGCACACGCTGACGATCGGCACGCTGCTGCTGCTCGTCGGCGTCGTCGGGAAGTCGGCGCAGGTCCCGTTGCAGACCTGGCTCCCGGACGCGATGCCCGGTCCGAGTCCGGTCAGCGCGCTGATCCACGCGGCGACGATGGTTGCCGCGGGCGTCTTCCTGATCGCCCGGCTGTTCGACCTGTTCGTCAAGGCCGAGACCACGCTCACCGTGCTGGCCGTGATCGCCTGTGTGACCATGCTGTTCGCGGCGTCCTGCGCGATGGCGGCGGTCGAGGTGAAGCGGGTGCTCGCCTGGTCGACGGTGAGCCAGCTGGCGATCATGTTCTCCGGGCTCGCGCTCGGCACCGGCGACGGGCGGCACGCGGCGCTCTTCCACCTGTTGACGCACGCGGCCTTCAAGGGCCTGCTGTTCCTCTGCGCGGGCGTCCTGCTGCATCAGGTCGGCAGCGCGGCGTTCGTCGTACTCCGGAAGTACTCGCGCCGCGGCGTACTCCGGAAGCGGCTGCCGGTGACGTTCGTGACGATGACGATCGGCCTCGCCGCGCTGGCCGGCGTACCGGGGCTGGCCGGGTTCTTCTCCAAGGACTCCGTGGTCGAGGCGGCCTGGGAGACTGCCCGGGGCGGTTCGGCGGTCGGCTGGATCGTGCTCGTGTCGGTGTGCCTGACCGCGATGATGACCGCGTTCTACTGCCTGCGCCTGTGGCTGTGGGTCTTCTTCCGTACGCCGGCCGTCGTCGGCGCGGTCGGTGCGTTCGAGGACGACGACGCGATGGCGGACCTGGACGAGCCGGACGCCCGGAAGCTGCGCGAGGGCTCCTGGCTGATGCTGGCGCCGATGGTCCTGCTGACTCTCGGTGCCGTCGGGCTCGGGTACGCCGATGGCATTCACCTCAAGTGGCCGATCGCGCTGATCACGACCGTGCTCGCGGTGCTCGGGGCACTCCCGGCGTACTCGCTGTGGCGTCGCGGCGCGGACCCGCGGCCGGTGCTGCTGGAGCGGGAGTACGGCGTGGATCCGGCGTACCAGCGGTTGGTCGTGCTGCCGGTGCGATGGCTGGCCCGGTTGACGGTCGGTGGGGATCAGGACGTGATCGGGGCGTACGTGCGGGCGACCGGGCGGGCCGGCGTGCTCGCGTCGGCCGGGCTCCGGAAGTTGCAGACCGGGAACGTGCAGACATACCTGACCGCGGCCGTGGTCGGAGTGGTCGCGCTCGCGATCCTGGCGGGGGTGATCGGGTCGTGAGCCAGTGGTTGCTGATCGCCTTGCTGGCGGTTCCGGCGGTGACCGCCGGGGTGCTGTGGGGGCTGCCTGCGGTTCTGGGGGAGCGGGTCTCGGCGATCGTCGGGTCGGTTGTGTCGGGTTTGGTGCTGGTCGGCTCGGTGTTCCTTTGGTGGGACATGCGTCGTCCGCATTGTCCGTGCACGTCAATCTTTGTGGCCTTTCGAGAGCCACCCCGGAACTTGCCCGGCAAGTTGTTGCCGTACGCACAGACCGACGTGTCCTGGATACCGCAGCTGGATGTGCGGTTCCACCTCGCCGTCGACGGTGTTTCGATGCCGCTCATCGCGCTCACCGCTCTTCTGGTGTTCCTCTGCAGCCTGTACTCGTTGAAGATCACGCCGCGGATCGGCCGGATGCGGTCGCTGATCGCGCTGCTGCTGGTGATCGAGACCGGGGTGATCGGGACGTTCGCGGCCGCTGACCTGGTGCTGTTCTTCGTGTTCTTCGAGATCGTGCTGATCCCGATGTGGCTCGTGATCGACGTCTGGGGCGACCACCACGACCGGGCCGGGCGGCGCCGGGCGGCGAACACGTTCGTTCTGATGACCGTGCTCGGCTCGGCGTTGATGCTGATCGGGTTCCTGCTGATCCACCGGCAGACCGGGACGTTCGACGTGGCGTTCCTCGGGGAGCATCCGCTCCGTGGTGGGCACGGGGTCCCGCTCGCCGCGGCGGTGCTGATCGCCGTCGGGCTCGCGGTGAAGATGCCGCTCTGGCCGCTGCACATCTGGTTGCCGGACGCGCACGCGAAGGCGCCGACGGTCGGATCGGTGCTGCTGGCCGGCGTACTGCTGAAGCTCGGCAGCTACGGCATGATCCGGATCCTGCTGCCGATCCTGCCCGGGGCGACGACCACGATCGCGCCGTACCTGGCCGGCTTCTCGGTGGTCGCGATCGTCGCCGGATCGCTCGCCTGCCTGGCGCAGACCGACGTGAAGCGGCTGATCGCGTACTCGAGCGTCGGGCACATGGGCTTCATCGGGCTCGGCGTCGCGACGATGTCGCCGGAGGGCCTGAACGGCGCGCTGTACGCGAACATCGCGCACGGCGTCATCACCGGGCTGCTGTTCTTCCTGGCCGGGGCGATCAAGGACCGGTACGACACCAGCGACCTGCGGACGATCGGCCGCGCGCTGTACGCCCGGCTGCCGCGGATCGGCGGCCTGCTCACGTACGCGTGCCTCGCCTCCCTCGGGCTGCCGGGGCTGGCCGGGTTCTGGGGCGAGATGCTGGTCCTGCTCGGCGCGTACCACCCGGCCGCTGCGTTGCCGCGGGCAACCTTCCTGGTGCTGATGGTGATCGCCGGACTCGGCGCGGTGCTGACCGCCGCGTACTTCCTCCGGCTGATCCGGAACCTCTGCCAGGGCGATCCGGCCGAGTACCCGCCGACCGCGTTCGCGGTCGACCTGAGCCGGATCGAGTTCGCGACCTTCGCGCCGCTCGCCGTACTCACCGTGGTCCTCGGCCTGTGGCCGTTCACACTCCTCAACGAGTGGATGGCCGCCCTATGACGGCACTGATGCCGCGACTCCGTCGCGGCGGGTCACGGGGCTGCAGCTCCCGTCCTTCCCTCGTCGCTCCGCTCCTCAGTCCAGGACGGGAGGCCCCATGACCCTGACGTGGACCGACTGGCAGGCTGTCGCCGTACCGCTGGTGCTGGCGATCGGCGCGATCGCCGTGCTGCTCGTCGACAGCTTCTGGAAGAGTGCACCGGCCGAGCTGCGGCATACCGTCGTGACCCTGCTGACCAGCGTGGTGATCCTGTTCGGGCTCGTGTTCGTGTGGGCGCAGCGGGCCGACGTCAAGCCCGCGTTCTGCCGTCCGGCGGTCGAGGGGCCGGCCGAGTGCAGCCTGGTCTTCGAGCCGTTGACCGCAGGGTTGTGGGCGGTGCTGCTGATCGGCGGGCTCGGCGTCGTCGGGTTGTCGACGTACCGGCTGCTGGCCAAGGACGTGCCGATCGGGGAGTACCACTTCCTGCTGCTGAGCGCGCTCACCGGCGCGACGGTGCTGGCGGGCGCGCGGGATCTGGCGACGTTGGTGATCGCGCTCGAGGTGGTGTCGCTGCCGACGTTCGCGATGGTCGGGTTGCGCCGCGACCGGCGAGGGTCCGAGGGCGCGCTGAAGGCGTTCCTGGTCTCGGTACTGTCGACCGCGGTGATGCTGTTCGGCGTCTCCTATCTGTACGGCGTGACCGGCTCGCTGTACCTGACCACGATCGCTAACCGGCTGAGCGGACTCGACCCGAACCTCGCCCGCGTGGCGTTCGCGGCCGGGCTGTTCGTGATCGTCGGGTTCGCGTTCAAGATCGCGGCGGTGCCGTTCCACGCGTGGCTGCCGGACACGTACGTCGGGGCCCCGGTCGAGG
The DNA here is from genome assembly GCF_017876295.1 of Kribbella aluminosa. NCBI lineage: Bacteria > Bacillati > Actinomycetota > Actinomycetes > Propionibacteriales > Kribbellaceae > Kribbella > Kribbella aluminosa. Next base: position 609,280 of record NZ_JAGINT010000001.1, read on the forward strand.
TCACGACCTTCCTCGCCGTGGTGTCGAAGTCGGCCGGTGTGGCCGGGCTGCTCGTGCTCGTGACGTCCGGGATCGCGCCGGCCGGCTCGGAGCTTCGTACCGTGGTCGCGATCCTCGCGGCGGTGACGATGACCGTCGGGAACCTCGCGGCCCTGCGCCAGGTCGAAGCGGTCCGGCTGCTCGCCTGGTCGTCGATCGGGCAGGTCGGTTTCCTGCTCGCACCGCTGGCCGTCGGCGACGCCCGAGCCGTCGTCGGGTACCTGGCGGCGTACGTCGTGGTGACGCTCGGCGCGTTCGGGGCGGTGGCCGTGGTGCAGCGGCACCGCGCGGGCGGTCTGCTCACCGACTACCGCGGAATGGTCCGCTCCGAGCCTGGGCTGGCGGCCGCGCTGATCCTCTTCCTGGTGGTGCTCGCGGGGCTGCCGCCGGGGCTCGCAGGTCTGTTCACGAAGTTCGCCGCGTTCCAGGCGGTGATCGATGCCCACCTCGGTTGGCTCGCGATCGTGATGGCGATCAACGTGATGATCGGGCTGGCCGTGTACCTGCGCTGGATCGCGGAACTCTTCCGGCTCCCCGCCGACGACCCGTTCTCGGTCGACATCGAGACCCCGGCCGTTGCGATGCTCACGGTTTGCGCCGCCCTCACCGCGGTCCTGTCGGTGCTGCCGAGCATCATGTTCGCGCTCGCGACCTGACAGGTTCCGGTCAGATCGAGCGGTGCGGCCCGGTGGGTGGCTACCGTCGGATCATGCTTGCCCGAGGACTCATCGCCTTGACCCTGCTGGCCGCTGCGGCCGGTTGCAGCTCCGGCCACGCCGGCTCACGGCCGAGCCCGTCCCAGCCGAGCCCGTCCCAGCCGAGCCCATCTCCGTCGAGCGTGAGCCCGACCGGTGCGCCGAGCAGCGTCGCCGCGACCCCGAGCCAGGCAGGTCCGACCGCGAAGGACGGCCAGAACTACAAGGCCTGCACCGACGGCACCTGTGAGGTGCTGATCCGGAAGAATGCTGTCATCAACCTCAAGGGGGACAAGTTCACCGCGACGGTGGCGAAGGGCACGCTCAAGCTCACCGACTCGAAGGGGTACATCTCGTTGAGCCAGAGCGGTACCTCGTCCAGCCGCAGCGGCAACGGCAGCGTCGGCGGCGTGGCCGGCGGTCTCGCCGCGGTCAGCTGGAGCGACGGCGACGGACCAGTTCACATCGCCACGCTGACGTATGCCGAGGGCGACACCGTCGTCGTCATGCTCACGAAGAGGTAGCGCGCGTCAGGAATTCCTCGTACTGCGCCCAGACACGGCGCCACAGTACGTCGCGGTCGGCGTCCGTGTAGTGCGGGAGCGGCAGGTGGAAGACGTCCGCGAGCGCGGTGAAGTAGTCGGCGCGGTCGTCGAGCAGGCGGTTGTCGACGCGGTCGGAAAACGTTTCGCTCAAGCCGATGGAACGCAGTACCACAACGGATTCCGGCGTACGGCGGAACGCGGACGCCAGCCGGACGAACCGCGACTCCGGGTGTCCGGACAGCTCGGCGTGCTTCGCGGCGAAGGCTTCGAGAGGGACGGGGGCCGCCTCGAAGTCCATGCCGATCAGGTTCGCGCGCGGGTCGTGGTCGAGGCGCCAGCCGTCGGTCTTCGCGGACGGGCGCAGCCGCAACGTGAACGGATACTGCTCGGACTCGCCCGTCGCGAGCGGCATCGGGTGCCGGAGACCGTCTCCGAGGCCGGCGTCCACGAGCCAGACCCGCTCCGGGTCCTCGACCAGCCCGCTCACCGTCAGCACCAGATGGCTGCCGTCGATGACGCTGGGCCGGTTGACCGTCTCCACGCCGCCGCGATGCATCCGCACCCGATACCCGAGCTCGGTCAGCAGCAAGGCGAAGACGCCGTTCAGCTGGAAGCAGTACCCGCCGGTCTCCCGCGCGACGATCCGCTTCGCCACCTCCTCGGGATCGAGCGCGCCGCCGAGCGTCACCTGGTACTGCACCGTCTCGTACGGCACCTGATCCACGAAGGCCTCGTGCAGCCGCGTCAACCCCTCCAGCCGCGGCGGCCCGTCGTACCCGTCGACCCCGATCCGTCGCAGAAACGCCCCGGTATCCATGGGGCCCAGGTTAGGTGAGGTGATCTCTACGGTCTGGGACAGAGGAGTGCCGGAAAGCGCCTGACTGTATTGAATGCCGTGAGGCCCCACAACCTGGCAGGGTATGGGGCATGACTTCTGAGCGGATCTATGTCGGGAGCTACACCAGTCAGGCCGGCGGTGGGGACGGGATCGCGTTCGGCACGCTGGACGCGATCGTGACGGTGGCGACGACCGCCGACCCGTCGTTCCTGGTCAGGTCCGCGGACGGGCGGTTCCTCTACGCGACCAACGAGGAGCAGGACGGCAAGGTCGCGGCGTTCGCGATCGGCGCGGACGGCGGGCTGGAGCTGCTCGACCAGCAGCCGACCGGCGGCGCGCACCCGTGCCACCTCGGCATCGACCCGTCCGGGCGGTACCTGCTGTCGGCCAACTACACCTCGGGATCCGTCGCGATCCACCCGATCGCCGCGGACGGCTCGCTCGGCGAGGCCACGCAGTACCTGCAGCGGGAAGGGTCCGGGCCGAACGCCGAGCGCCAGGAAGGACCGCACGCGCATCAGATCGCGTTCGACCCGGCGGGCGCTTTCGTGTTCGACGTCGACCTCGGATCGGACACCGTCTACTCGTCGACGCTCACGGCGGACGGCCGGCTGGAGGAGGTCGACCGGCTGCACATCCACCCGGGTGCGGGCCCGCGGCACCTGGTGTTCCACCCGACGGCGGGTGCGGCGTACGTGATCAACGAGCTCGACTCGACGCTCACCGTGTGCGGCTACGCCGACGGGAAGCTGCAGACCGTGCAGACCGCGTCGACGCGGCCGGCCGACTCGCCGGGCGAGAACTACCCGGCCGAGCTGCTGATCTCCGCCGACGGCCGCTTCCTGTACGGGTCGAACCGCGGCGACAACACCGTCGCGGTCTTCGCGATCGCCGCCGACGGGCTGAGCGTCGAGCTGGTGCAGACCATCTCCTCGGGCGGGAACTGGCCGCGACACCTTGCCTTCAGCAACGACGGCTCGGTGCTGTACGCCGCCAACGAGCAGTCCGACCAGATCGCGACGTTCAGCATCGACGACGGCCGGCTGACGGCTCAGGGAGAGCCGGTCAGCCTGCCGCGGCCGGTGTGCATCCTGCCGGTTTAGACCAGCTTCTCGAAGAAGAACTCGTGCTTGAGGAAGGACACGTCGTACTCGTGACCCGGGTACGGCGGGTTCAGCTGGGACGCCTGGAACAACCGCCAGCCGTCCTTGAGCGCGTCGAGCCCGGTCTCGTACGGCGGTACGTCGCTGTCACCCGTCGTCGGGTGCGTCTCGCCCGTGCCGTCGTACGTCGACCATCCGACCACGCGCGCGTCCAGCGCGGACGAGGCCAGGTACAGCACCAGCACCTGCTGGCGAAGGCCGGTGCGCTGCGGGGTTTCAGCCGTGGCGGTCATACCATCTCCCTCTTTGCGTGTGGGTTGTTCACCCGGTCGGCGACGACGCGGTGCGGGCGGTTGGTGACGCGGGTGACCCAGTAGTTCGGGTCGTAGGTGTCGTCGCCGCTGATCGCGCGCCACATCAGGATCCGGTTGTACCGTTCCAGCCGGCCGGTGGCGTTCTCGTACCACGGGAAGCCCTGCTCGAGCTCGGCCGCGACCGCCTCGTCGTACAGGTCGTCGGTGTTCCAGAGCCGCACCTGACGGACCGTCGGGTTGAACCGGATCTTGAACATGTACCGGTCGAGGTTGCTGTCGTTCTTGCGGCCGCCGTGCCAGATGCCGTGGTGCAGGAGCTGGACGGTACCGGCCGGGCAGACGAGCCGGGTCTGGCCGAGCAGGTTCTGGTACCGGCCGGTGTCGGACTCGTTCGTGCGGCGCAGGTGGCTGCCCGGGACGCTGAGCGTGCCGCCCATCTCGAGCGTGACGTCCTGCGGGTAGTACATCAGCTGTACGTCGAAGGCGTCCGTCCGGACGTCGATGATCGCGTCACCGTGCAGGTTCTGCGCCTCGCCCTCGTGTGCCCGGCGGATGTGCACGGCGTGGTGGTCGACGGTCGGCTCGGGACCGACCAGGCTGTGGATCGCGCCCGCCACCTCCGGCAGTTGCACCAGCCGCTGGACGAAATCGCTGTCCACGAACGCCTCCGACAGCGGGGTGCCGTACGGAACGCCCGGAATGCCGTTGTTCAGGACCTCGATCGCCTGCTGGTTCATGTCGTCCGGTACGACGGAGTCCATCCGGAGGGCGCCGGTGGCGACGAAGTGCGCCATCTGCACCGAGGTGAGCAGGTGTTTGCGATGCGGGTGGGGCATGGAGACTCCCATGGGTGGGTAGTGGTTACTACTCCTCCATTCTGCGATCGACCGTCGTTGTTCCGCGTGGGTTGTGATCACCACTGGTGGTAAATTCTCACCGTGATCGAATTGCATCTGGCGCAACCGCCGGAGGTCGTGAACGCCGGCGCCGGAATCCACGGAACACGTGGTCCGCGCGACGTCTTCCGGTTGCCGGACCTCTGGCAGCTGCATCTGTTCAACTACTCGGCCGAGCTGACGCTGCTGGGCGAAACGTTTTCCGTCGCGCCGGGATACGTTTCCCTGACGCCGGCCGGGACGCAGGTGCAGTTCGACTACCGCGGGCGGTCCGAGCACCTGTACGCGCATTTCCGCCCGGTTTCCGCGGGCGAGCCGTCGTACGTTCCCGTCGTACAGGACGCTGGAGAGGCGGCGCCGCTGCTGTCCGGGCTGCTCCGGTCGGCGATCGAGTCCTCGCCGTCCGGGTCGGCGCGGACGACGGCGGAGGTGTGGACCGCTTTATGGCGGATCGCCGAGCTGACACCGGCACCCGTCGAGGCGGGGCATCCGGCCGTCGCGGCGGCGATCGCGCACATCGAGGCGAACCTCGCCCAGCCGCTCGTCGTACCGGAGCTGGCCCGGATCGCCCGGGTCTCGCACAACCACCTGACGCGGTTGTTCGTGGAGGAGACGGGCTCGACGGTGGTCGGGTACCTGCGCCGGCGCCGGATGATGCGGGCGCGGCATCTACTCGTGTCGTCGACCCTGTCGATCCCGGCGATCGCCGCGTCGGTGGGGATCCCGGACCTGCAGGCCTTCAACAAGACCTGCCGGCGGGAGCTGGGCGCGGCACCGCGGGCGGTACGGAATACGGTGGCCGGGGCGGGGCCCGGGGTCTAGCGTTCCGGGCATGTACAAGTTGATTCCGGCCGGCGACGCCCCGCAGCACGACGCCGAGGCCGAGCAGCGGTTCGTCGAGGACTGGCCGGAGTTCATCTTCCACGACGCCGAGGTGAAGAAGTACCGCGAGCGCAGGCTGTCGTACTTCCCCGAGTGGGAGTTCTACTTCGTCTCCGGCGACCGCCTGATCGCCGGCTGCTGGGGCGTGCCACTCGCGTGGGACGGCACGGTCGAGGACCTGCCCGGCGGATTCACGGACGCGCTGGCGCGCTCGGTGACGTCGTACGAACAAGGCGTCGTACCGAACACCTTCGTCCTGATGGCAGCCGCCGTACGCTCCGACGAACAGGGCCAGGGCCACTCCGCCCGCGTCATCACCGCCGTCCGCGACCACGCAGTGTCGAGCGGCCTCCCGCAGGTGATCGCCCCCGTCCGCCCGACCCTCAAGTCGAGCTACCCCCTCACCCCGATCGAAACCTTCATGACCTGGACCCGCCCGGACGGCCTACCGCTGGACCCGTGGCTCCGCACCCACGTCCGCCTCGGCGCCACCCTCCTGGCCCCCGCTCCCGCCTCCCAAACCATGACCGGCTCGGTGGCCGACTGGGAATCCTGGACCACCATGCCCTTCCCCGCGACGGGCACCTACACAATCCCCGCCGGCCTCGCCACCCTCGCCATCAACCGCGAAGCCGACACAGGCCTCTACACAGAACCCAACATCTGGCTCCGCCACGCCTAGAACGACCTCAGCGAACATATAGCTCAGCCCGAACTCACCGCCGTGCATCCCCGGCCGGCGCAGAGCGACGTTCAGGCCTCGATGAAGTGTTGCTGGATCTCCTCGACGGTGAGCATCTACTGGACCGCCAGGGCGGCCAGGCCGGTGGTGAGGATGCCTTTGGTCACCTGGAGGGCGTAGGGCTCTTCGGGGCCGGTAAGGGCCTGGTGGGACCAGCCGATGACGTCTTCGTAGGCGCGGACGTGGCGGTAGTAGTGGACGGCTTCCTCATCGAGGACGTGAGGGCCGTAGCCGGCGAGGAACGCTTCCCGCTGGGCGGTTGTGGTCGGGCCCACGTCGCCCATGCCGCCGAGCATGAACATCAGGTCCTGTTCGCGCGGTGCGTGGATCACGTCGTCCCAGTCGATCAGATGCAGATCCTTGTCGACGAGGACGTTGCCGAGATGCGGGTCGCCGTGGCAGACCACGCGCGGGCCGGTCGGCGCGGGTGGACGCTTGGTCAGCAGGTCGGCGAGGACGTCGTCGTACTGCTTCCACACCGCCGCGAGCTCCTCCGCGACCTCCCCGTCCGGCGTTTCGAGCCGCCGGCGTACGTCATCGACCACCGCGGGCATCCGCGCGTCGATGTGGCTGTACTTCGGCAGCGCGTCCAGCAGCCGCGGCGGTAGTTCCGCGTCGTGCACCCGGCGGAGCAGTATGCCGTACTCCGACCACTGCTCGACCGTCAGCCCCGTCTCCGCCGCCCGCGTACCGTCGATCCACGGCGTCACCGTCAGCCGCTTCTTCGCGTGCACACTCCACAGCCCGCCCTCGGACATCCGGATCAGCTCCGGTACGCCGGGCAACCCGCTGTCGGCCAGGAACGCCGCGACCTGGTGGCCCGTGTTCGTCCCCGCGCCGCTCCACTTCACGGCGTACGAATTGGTGGCCGTCGTCGCCCGCCACACCTGCGCCGCCACGTCCGCGCCGTACGCCACCGGTGTGAGCTGCACCACGTCAAGCCCGAAGTCCGCCAGCAACCACTTCCGCAGCAACGTGTCACCCACACCCGCCAGCATGCCCGGCAACCGCCTCGCGAGCGAGCCGATTACCGGGCGCAGCGATCAGCGGTAGTTCACGAACTGGACGGCGAAGTCGTAGTCCTGGCCCTTGACCAGCGCCTGGACCGCCTGCAGGTCGTCCCGGCTCTTGCTGGACACCCGCAGCTCGTCGCCCTGGATCTGCGCCTTCACACCCTTCGGGCCCTCGTCGCGGATCAGCTTCGAGATCTTCTTCGCGTTCTCCTGCGTGATACCCGCGTCGATCGTCGCGACGATCTTGTAGATCTTCCCGGACAGTTTCGGGTCCTCCGCCTCCAGCCCCTTCAGCGAGATCTGCCGCTTCACCAGCTTGTCCTTGAACACGTCCAGGACGGCGCTCACCCGCTCCTCGGTGTTCGCCTGCATCTCGACCGACTCCCCGGACCACTTGATCCCGGCATCCACGTTCTTGAAGTCGAACCGCTGGCTGATCTCCTTCGCCGCCTGGTTGACGGCGTTGTCCACCTCCTGGTGATCCACCTTGTTCACGATGTCGAAGGAGGACTCCGAAGCCATGGCACTACCTTTCCGATTTGCTGTCTGGGCTACTACCTGTTGTATCGTCTCCCACGCCGGTTCACGAACCGGCAGCACCCTGGCGGGTTGCCCGAGCGGCCAAAGGGAGCAGACTGTAAATCTGTCGACGTATGTCTACGCAGGTTCGAACCCTGCACCCGCCACCGGCTGGACAGTAAGCACAAAGTGGCCCGTGACCTGCGGAAACGTAGGCTACGGGCCATTTTCGCGTGAGGAAGTTCGACCGCTGGGCGGCTCGCGGGGGAAGCGTCTCGTTCAGAGCGGCATCGACCCAGCCGAGACTGGCACGGAGACAACGGATGCTCAGCGCGTCCTGCGCCCGCCGCAGATGTCGGTGCAGGTCGATCCGTCCGGAAGGACGCCCCAGCCTCCACAGGTAGGGCAGTCGCGTCCTCGGACGTAGGGGCGTGACCCGACAGTGCGAGTCTTCTTGCTGATGAACTTCCGGTAGAACGCGATCGGGCTCGCGACGATGATAAATATGATCATCACCGTAAAAATTACATCCAGTACGTGTGCTGCCATGATATTTCCCCCTGCAGACGAGCATCTCATAACTGATCTACATATGGTGAAATGCTGCTCGTCAATTCCTTGACTGCCCTCGCCTGCTTCCTCGGTCAGTTTGAGGAACGGGGATCTCTGTCGGGATCTGCCTGACGCGCGGTGACTACGTGGTGTGCGGTGACTGCGTGGTGTGCGCGGCGTCAATGCCTCCCGTTTCGTGACGGCTCGGTTGGCGGCTTGTTCGCTTCGGATGGCGGGATTGGCGGCTCGGGTTTGGGTTGGTTGGCTGAGGGGTGGCTGAGAATGGTGGGGTGGGCGTTCGGGGCAGCGGGGGGCTGGCTAGCTTGGGGTTGTGGGTGTTGAGGGCTTGGGTGCTGGGTTGGCTCCGTTGACGGGCGGGCGTGCGCTGGGCGCGTGGACGCTTGACGTGCCGGTGCTTGTGGGAGTGCTGGTGTTGGGGGCGGCGTACTTGGCTGGGGTTTGGCGGGTACGGCGGATGGGTGAGCCGTGGCCGGTGTGGCGGATCCTGGTGTTCTTTGGGGGCGGGCTGGGGAGCGTGGTCGTGTTGACCATGTCTGTCTTGGGGACTTATGACCGGGTGTTGTTCTGGCCATATGCGGTGCAGAACGTCTTGTTGTTGGCTTTGACGCCGGTGTTGCTGGCGTTCGGCGGGCCGGTGCAGTTGATTGCCCGGAATTTTCCCTCGGTTGGGGCGGGGCGAGTCGTGCGGGTGCTGACGTTTCCGGCGGTGAGTTCTTTGGTGGGGGCGGCCCTGCTGCCGTTGGTGTATTTCACGCCGTACTACGTCGCCGTGCTGCAGAACGGCGTACTGCATGAGTTGTTGCGGTTGCAGCTGGTGGTTGCGGGGTGTCTGTTCTTCTGGCCGATGCTTGGTGGGGAGTCGTTGCCGGCCTGGTGTACGCCGCCCGTGCGGGTGGCGATCGGGTTCCTCGACGGGCTGTTGGACGCGTTGCCGGGGATCTTGATCATGACGAGTCCGGGGACGCTGGCCGCGACGTACTACCTGTCTGTGCGGCATGGGTGGGGGCCGGCGCCGCACGAGGATCAGCGGTTCGGGGGCGGGTTGATGCTCACGCTGGCGGAGATGGTCGGGTTGCCGTTCCTGGCGGGGCAGCTGGTGGCGTGGATTCGGGCGGATCGGGCCGAGGCCGCGGCGGTGGATCGGAGGCTCGATCGGGTGGTTGCCGAGCGGGGCCGCGGCGGGGGAGCAGGAGCCGGAGTTGATGCGGCCCTGGTGGGAGACCGATCCGGGGCAACTCGCTGACCGGTTCCGTCCGCAGCGCGACGACCCCGACGACTGACCCTCACCGAAATCCGACGGCCCCGACGTGCAGGACGAGCCGGGCGGTCGCTGAGCGCATCTGGGGCGGCTGCTCCGTGCGGTGGTGCGGTGGTGCGGTGGTGCGGTGGTGCGGTAAGACGTCTACCGGTTGATGGTGGTATGTCGTCAGCGGTTTACCTCGATGTTGTCGGGTCAGGGAACGGTCGGTGGTTGCGCCGCCTCTCGATGCGGTGCGGCTGGGGGGTGGGTGCCCGGCCTGGGATCGTCCAGAAAGTACGGGTCGACGATGAAGGCTCATCGCTTGACGGCGGGGATCGCGGTCGTGGCGGCCGCCGGTGTCCTGTGGTCGTTGCCGGCTGTGGGGTACGCCGATGACCATCCGGTTGCCGGGCTCGCGTTGGTTGATACGAACGAGTCGGTTGGGCCGGGGATCTCGCTCAACCATGTGAAGAGAGTGGATCAGCGCGGCTGGGTGGACGCGCAGTACCTGACCATCGATCTGGCCGACAAGGCGGTGAGCACCGACCTGCTGACGTCGGGCCCGGTCGCGTCGGGTGGGCCGCTCAGCACCGCGGCGAACAAGGCCGGCGCGGTGGCGGGCGTCAACGGCGAGTTCTTCGACATCGGGAACAGCAACGCCTCGCTGGGCGGTGAGGTGCAGAACGGCCAGTTGCTGAAGTCGGCCGATGCGTCCGGACGCCAGCACGTCGGCGTGAGCATGGACGGCATCGCTCAGCTCGTCGACCTGGCAGTGGATTCGACCGCGACGTTCGCCGGTACGGACCACAAGGTGCTGACGATCAACGCGGCCAACGGCGGCGGCGTACCCGCGAACGGGCTGGTGGCGTACACCCCGATCTGGGGCGAGTACAGCCGCGCCCGCGGTTTCGCGAACGCCGACGTCGCCGAGGTACTCGTACAGCAGGGCAAGGTCGTCTCGGTGAACCCCACCGCCGCGGGTGCGGGCGCGATCCCGGCGGACGGGTTCTACCTGGTCGGGCGCGACGCAGCCGCGACGGCGCTCCGGGCCCTGCAACCGGGAGACGCCGTCACTTTGCACTACGAGCTCGCGAACGACCTGGCGAAGTCGATGAAGTTCGCGCTCGGTCAGGGTGGGACGATCGTCAAGGACGGCAAGGCGGTACCGGGGCTCGACAAGTCGATCGCGCCGCGGACCGCGCTCGGGTTCAAGGACGGCGGCCGGACCCTCGTGCTCGCGACCTGGGACGGCCCGGGCGGTACCGGTAAGGGCGGCTTGGGTATCGACCGCGAGGCGCAGGACCTCGCGGACCGCGGTATCCAGACCGCCGTCAACCTGGACGGCGGCGGCTCGACGACGATGGTCGCGCGCGGTCTCGGCGAAGCCGGTACGACGGTACGCAACAACCCGTCGGACGGTCAGGAGCGCAACGACCCGAACGGCGTCGGCGTCTTCGTCAGCAAGGGCGACGGCAAGGTGCACCAGTTGATGATCAAGCCCGCGACCGGACAGGCGGCAGCGGACGGTGGTCTCAAGGTCTTCCCGGGCATGCACCGCGCGCTTACGGTCAAGGCGGTCGACAACCATCTGACCCCGGTCGACCCGAAACGCCTTGTCTGGAAGGCGAAGGGCGGAAACCTCAGGGACGGCATCGTGACCGCGCCGGCCGCCGGAAACCGACCGATAACGGTTTCCGCACATTCGGAAAACGTGCACACCACGCAGCGCGTCGACGTACTCGGGCCGCTGAAGAGCCTGGAGCCGTCGACCGAACGCTTGTCGATCCCTGACGCGACGGCAGCGAACGCCGTGACCGTCGGCATCACCGGTCGCGATCCGCAGGGCTACACCGCCCCGATCGACCCGCGCGACCTGAAGCTCGACTACGACCACGCCGTCGTCGACGTCCAGGCCGCGGACGGAAAGCTCAAGATCGTCCCGCTGGCCAACGCCGGCACGATCCTCACGATCTCGGCCGCCGGCCGGACGGTGAAGCTGCCGATCACGGTCGGCGTCGAGACGAAGGTCGTGTACGACTTCGACGACGACGTTCTCGCCCGCTGGAACAACAACAGCACCGCGGCCACGACGCGCTCGGTCGACCCGGACGGGCTGCGCATCGACTTCCCCGCGATGCGGAACGTCGGGATCTCGGCGAACGGCGCCGCGAACCGGATCCAGGTCCCGGGCCAGCCGCTCCGTCTCCGCCTGCGGATCAAGTCGAGCATCGACGTACCGAGCGGTCTCGACTACGTCGGCCTGTACGACGGCAACGGCAAGTCGCTCGGCCTGTACGGGACCGGGCTGAAGGCGTCCCGGGACTACCAGAACGTCACCTGGACGCTGCCCGCGAACACGGTGTACCCGGTGTCGATCTCGTCGTACCAGGGCATCAACACCGCGGTCGCGCAGCAGAAGGCGGGTACGTTCGTCCTCGACCGGTTCGAGGCCGACGTACCGACCTCGATCGACCTGCCGAAACAGCCGGACCTGGTCGCCGATCCGCTCGTCTCGGCCGACGGAACGCTGAACACCGGCACGTTCAAGTTCGCGACCCTGTCCGACGTGCAGTTCACCGCCGACAACCCGGCGCTGTCGCAGGTCGCGACGGCCGCCCTCGCGCGGATTCGTAAGACCCGCCCGGACCTCGTCGTACTGAACGGCGACATCACCGACCGCGGTCTGCCGCAGGACCTGTCGCTCGCACGCAAGGTGCTGACCGACGCAGGCTGTGACCTGATCCCGGTCGGGAAGGAGCCGGCGCCGAGCAGTACGCCGAAGGGCAGCACGGTCCCGTGCTACTACGTTCCGGGCAACCACGAGTCGTACGGCCTGAACAACACCCAGTCGGACCTGACCAACTTCACCAACGAGTTCGGCCGGCCGTACCGGACGTTCGACCACAAGGGCACCCGGTTCATCCTGCTGGCGAGTGCGCTCGGCACCCTGCGTACGTCAGCCTGGGATCAGCTGCCGATGCTCGAGCGGGCCCTCGACGGCGCCGCGAAGGACCGCTCGATCCACAACGTGATGGTGTTCGCGCATCACCCGGTCGACGACCCTGAGGAGACCAAGTCGAGCCAGCTCGGCGACCGGGACGAGGTCGCGCTGATCGAGAAGCTGTTGACGAACTTCCGGAACAGCACCGACAAGGGCGCCGCGATGGTCGGCTCGCACGCCCAGGTCGCGAACGTGCACCGGGTCGAGGGCGTCCCGTACGCGGTGCTCCCGTCGTCCGGAAAGGACCCGTACGGTACGCCGGACCGCGGCGGCTTCACCGGCTGGGTCGACTGGTCGGTCGACGCCCGGCGCAACGCCGGCCAGCAGTGGCTCGAGGCCGACGTACGGGCGTTCGCGGAATCGGTCACGCTCGACTTTCCGAAAACGTTGTCCGCCGGAAAGGCCGTCCAGCTCGACGGCAGCATCGTGCAACCGGAAGGCGTCGGCGCCGGTACCCGCGTCGTGCCGCTGCGGTTCCCGATGTCGGTGCACTGGACCGGCTCGTCGAACCTCGCGATCGGCGGCACGGTCGACCAGGCCCGGCGTACCGGAAAGGTCGCGGTCCTGGATCCGGTGACGCGAACGCTGACCGCGATCCGTCCGGGCAACGTGACGGTCTCGGTGACGAACGACTCGATGCGCGCCTACACCGACGACGCGTCGCTCGCCCCGATCACCACCTCGGCCTCCATCACGGTCGGCCGCCAGTAGTCCAAGCCTCGCCCCGGACTTGCGGAAAACGCGGTCCGGGGCGAGCGTCTGCACCATCAGCGCATGCCCGGACCACGGGAGCTGTGCGGCGACGTGATTCCCGATGCGGGACCGCTCGCCGACATGCTGGTACGGCGGACGCCGGGAAACGGCGGGCGTACCGCGACAAGTACCTGCAACACGTCCTCGAGGCGCTGGACTCGTTGGAGCAGCCGGCCACCGACCCCGAGCGCGGTCCGGCTGGCGGCCTGGTGCCGACGTACGGCGTCGCCGCGGAGCGGCAACCTGGTCCTGGTCATCCCTGATCAGCTAGCTGCGGAAGCTCAACTGAGCCTGCAGACCGAGGTGGTCCGAGACATGCCCGGGGCCGCTGGGCATCGCTCGCTTGCCGGTGAAGAGCAGGGTGGTGCTGCCGACCTCGGCGGGCTCGGTGACGAAGATGAAGTCGATGCAGTGCGCGGTCCTGCGCGGTGGAAGGTACTCCGCGTGGAAGGTCGGTGGACAGCTGCCGCCGAACGCGTCCCGGAGGCCCGAGCCTCGGCGGAACTCGTCGTACAGCGTGCTCTCCCGGGACACGTTGAAGTCTCCGCACACCACGGCCGGAGATTCATCGCCCCTGACAGTCCGCGTGAGCGATCTCAGCTGATCGAGCTGAGGCCGATAGAAGCGGTTGTCCGTGGACCAGACCCCGTCCGTGTTCGCCATCGGATGGACGTTGAGCACCCGCAGCCGACTCTCCGCCAAACGGATCCTCAGTACGCCGCTCCGTAGGGCGTTGAGCCGGGAACGGAGAGGGACGGGAGCGCACGGTTGTGGAAGACGTGCGTACGTAGGCCGGGTGCACGGCAGCTGTCAGTCCCGGCGGCATGGTGTGGGACATCGTACGGTTGACCGGCGCCGGTCAACCGGGGAATAGGGGAGGTACGGCGCGAGTTGCGGTCCTGTGTCGGAGCGACGAGGCTGTGTCGGATCGTCGAGGCTGTGTCGGATCGTCGGGAAAGGGCGAGGATGAAACCCACCGAGTTCGTGAAGGTGAACGGTCAGTTCTGGGGGGAGCACCTGAAGGGGGTCGCCGGGCATCTGCCGGTCAGCCACCGGACGGAGCTGCCGGGGCCGATGCTGTTCCCGCGGATGATGGTGCTGACCGAGACCCCGGACTGGAACATCCTCGAGCTGGTCGGGCTGAGCCGGGAGTACCGGACGCTCGAGGTCCGGCGGCAGAAGCTCGCGAGCGTCGAGGAGTACTTCGGGGTCGGTGACGGCGACGCGGTGATGGCGCTGCCCGGGGAGAACCTGTTCAAGGACGCGACGATCGCGACCACGGCCGGGCGGCAGGCGCTGGACGACCGGTTCCCGACCGCCGCGAACGTGCTCGGCGAGGTGTACGTCGGCCCGGGGGACGAGCTGCTGCGGTTCGAGCCGGGCAACTACTCGACGTTCGACCGGACGCTGCTCGTGCACACCGCGGGTGACTCGCTGCGGGTGCACTGGGTGAACTTCGCGATCGCGATCCACCGTTCGGAGCCGGCTGACAAGTACCTCGATTTCCTGCAGACGTACTCGAACGCCCGCCCGCACCTCGACCCGATCGGTACGCTCAGCCTCCCGGTCGATCCCGCCGTGCTGAAGGCCGACGCGTTCGAGAGCACGTACCTCGCGCACGGTTTGCAGGACAGCACCGTCGACGAGTTCCTCGGCAAGCACGAGGAGATCCTCCTGTCGGTGTTCGGCGCGACGAAACTGGTCCGCGAGCCCGCGCTCGGCGACCTGCACCCGGACTTCATCCTGGAGCGCGCGGACGGTAGCCACGTCGTCGGGCGGCTCGAGCTCCCGATCGTTGACACTGCCAACGGTAAGAAGCGGCGCCGGGTGTTCCGTACGCCGGTGCAGGACGGCGCGGCCGAGCTGGCGAAGTACGCCGAGTACTTCACGTCCGCGGACAACCAGGCCCAGGTGAAGTCGAAGTACGACGTCGAGGTCACCGACCCGCGGCAGCTCCTGATCGTCCCGTCGCAGGAGACCGTCACGCCGGCCGCGGGTGTCGAGGTCGTCGACTACGACACGATCCTGCGGCTCCACCTGTCGTGACGCAGTACCTCGTCTATGGCCGCGACCGGGCCGGCGCCGACGTCAAGGGCCGGCTGACCGAGGACCACTGGACCTTCATGGACGGGTACGCCGCGGAGTTGATCGCCCGCGGCCCGACCCTCACCGAGGACCGGGAGGACTCGACCGGCAGCCTGCACATCGTCGACCTGCCGTCCGCGGAGGCGTTGCAGACCTTCGTGTACGACGAGCCGTACTACCTCGGCGGGGCGTTCGAGACCGTCGAGGTGTACCGCTTCGAGAACCGAACGGGCCGGACCATGTGGGAGTTCGCGACCGCGGTCGACGGGTACAACCGGTACCTCGTGCTGACCAAGGACGACGCGCGGCCGCTCACGTCGGACCACCTGATCGTGTACGGCGACCTGCTCGACGGCGAGGTCCACGTCGGGCGGGCGGCGCTGCTGGAGGCTCCGTCGGTGGACGCTGCGCGGGCGTTGGTCCAGGCGGAGGATGCCGAAGTACATCCCTGGGAGTTCGGCGGCAGGCGGTAGCGAATTGGCCTGGGCGTCACCTCCGGCGCCCAGCGTGGGGTGGTGATCGATGACGAAGAGCTGTTCGAGTCGCACTTCTCACGGCGTGGGTTTCTCGCGTCTGCAACGGTTGTCACGGGCGGGTCGCTGCTCGCCAGCGCCGGCTCCGCCCATGCCACTGCGGTCCAGCAGTCGGCCGCTCCAGTTCTGCAGTCGGCGCCGGTCGCGGATCCGGTAACCACTCCCCGGGTCGGCGGGCTGCATCTGCAGTTCGGCGCGGACGCGGCGACGGAGGTCGTCGTCTCCTGGCACACTCGCCAGCCGGTCCGCCGCGCGCGCGTCCTGCTCGGTACGCCGGACGGAGAGTTCGAGCGGACCGTGACCGCGACCGGTACGAGCTACACCGACGCCAAGTCCGGGCAGGTCGTGTACGTGCAGCACGCGCGGATCAGTCGGCTGCACCCGGCCGGTGAGTACGTCTACGCGGCCGTTCACGACGGCGCGGAAACCGTTTTCGGAACTTTCCGAACGGCGCCGAAGGGCCGGGCGGCGTTCACGTTCACGAGCTTCGGGGACCAGGGCACGCCGACGCTGGGCAAGCGGTACGTGCCGCCGGCGGGCGTGACGATCCCGAACCCGCCGTACGTCAACGACAACCTCGGCTCACCGGCCGCGGGTGACGTGACGGCGGGAGTGGAGCGGGTCCGCCCGCTGTTCCACCTGTTCAACGGGGACCTCTGCTACGCGAACCTGTCCGAGGACCGGGTCCGCACCTGGAACGACTTCTGGGAGAACAACACCCGCAGCGCGCGGAACCGCCCGTGGATGCCGTCGGCCGGCAACCACGAGAACGAACTCGGCAACGGGCCGATCGGGTACGCGGCGTACCAGACGTACTTCGCCCTGCCGCGGCAGCCCGGGCAGACGGACGTGACGCGCGGTCTCTGGTACGCGTTCACCGTCGGATCGGTGCGGGTGATCAGCCTGGCGAACGACGACGTCTGCTACCAGGACGGCGGCAACAGCTATGTCCGCGGGTACTCCGGCGGCGCGCAGAAGGCGTGGCTGGAGAAGGAGCTGAAGGCGACCCGCGCGAACCCGGACATCGACTGGATCGTCGTCTGCATGCATCAGGTCGTGGTGAGCAGCGCGGACCAGGCGAACGGCGCGGACCTCGGCATCCGGCAGGAGTGGGTGCCGCTGTTCGACGAGTACGGCGTCGACCTCGTGGTGTGCGGGCACGAGCACCACTACGAGCGCTCGCACCCGATCCGCGGCCAGCAGCCGAACCCGACGCTGACGCCGATCCCCACCGCGACCCGTACCGACCTCGTCGACACGTCGAAGGGCACCGTGCACATGGTGATCGGCGGCGGCGGTACGTCGGTCGGCTCCAACGGCGTGCTGTTCAACCCGCCCAGGTGCCGGGTGATCACGTCCGTCGGGGCCCCCGACCCGACGACCGGAAAACGCCCACCGGTGTACGTGACCGAGCCGGCACCGTGGTCGGCCAGCCGCAACGCCGCCCACCCGTACGGCTTCGCCGCCTTCACCGTGGACCCCGGCCACCCCGGCGGCTCGACGACGATGCAGGTCAAGTACTACGACGTACTCGGACCTGGCGGCGACCTGCAGGAGTTCGAGTCCTTCACGCTGCAACGTCCGCGCCGCGGCTGATTCCCTCGGGTGGCGCGTCTGGCGGCGTGCCACCCGACCCCGCCGGCACGGCACACTGGAGGCCGACGCGAGCGCGGAAGGAGCCGGCGGATGAGGCGACGCCCGGTGAACTCGTCGAGCCTGCGATCGGTCGGATGGTTCGACGGAACGCTGGAGCTCGAGTACCTGAACGGCTACATCTACCAGTACTTCGACGTTCCCCAGCCGACGTACGCCGCCCTGCTGGCCGCGCCCAGCATCGGTGCCTACGTCAACAAACACATCAAGCCGTACTACGAGTTCCGCGAGCTCTGACTCCTGTCCGAGGCCGCTTCGGGAGGGGCGATGCCGACGTCGCGGGACAGGATCTAGGCACGCGCTTCGTGACCTCATACAGGAGTCGGTGCTGCAGCCGCTCGGCATGTCCGACAGCGACTACGCACAACCGCTTCCACCGAGCCTGCACGGAAACGCGGCCGCCGGGACACAGCAATCTCGGCCGTCCGATGAACGGTGGACCACGCCAACGGATCTCGCGAAGTTCGCGATCGGGGTGGAACGCGCGTACGCCGGTGCAGAAGGCGCGCTGCTCCCGGCCGAGCTCGCGAGGCAGATGCTGACTCCACAGATCGCCGCCTCCGAGCGGATCGGCGGCCTGAACCGCCTCGGACTCGACGTCTTCCTCGACGAATCGGGCACGCGTTACGGCCACAGCGGCGGCAACGCAGGCTTCCGCTGTCACCTGATGGCGTACCGCGATACGGGGCAGGGCGCCGTAGTGATGCCCAGCGGGTGAATCCGGCATGTGTGTCGTACTGCGCGCATGCGCCGCCATCGGTTCCTCGCGAGGGTGGGCCGGGTACCCCGAAGAGCTGGAGCAGCCCGACCTGCCGACGGCCGGGCGGCTGGGCGAGCTGGGGGCACCTGTCGGCCGCCTGGTGCTCGTGCAGGGCGGTGCCGAGTTCGAGCGCGTCCGGGAATAGGTCCCGGGGACGTGCGGTTACACCTGATGCCGTCCGGTTCATGACCCCGGGCCTCAACCTAAGCCGCTCCGAGCGGCCACTCGCCGAGAGGCGTCTGCTGGGCGGTGCTGCACGTGACGAGGTGGGAGCCGGCCAACTGGTTCCCACCTCGTCGTCTCATCCACCACGAAAACCACTTGTGCGGGTGCGGCATGATGGAAGTGTCGCTCGCGGAGACGCCTGGCGTTGCCGCAGTGAGTGTTGTGACCAGAGGGACGAGCACTGCTTCCCTCGACGCCGGTTCACCGGCGGCGAGGACGGGTGCCGGGAGCCTCGGACAGCGATCCAGGACCCCGATTTGCATCCGCACCATGAAGGTCAGTAATGTTCTTCTTGTTGGACGGAAGCGCAGGACGCGAAAGCGGCCGGCCCGCCAACAAACTCCTTGAAGGTCTCGGAAGCCGAAACACGCCTCGGTGGGTTTCGGACACTGAGGCGCGCAGGGAGACTGGATCGAAAAAGGCCGATTTGACCGGCTGGAAGCGAAACAGTAAAGTAAATCGAGTTGCTCCGGAGCTTCGAACGAAAGTAAGAAGCGCGGTGTGCGTCCGATTCTTGAGAACTCAACAGCGTGCCGAAAGTCAATGCCGAAAGATGCATTAACCCCGTCTACAGGCATTCAATGTCTGTGGCGGATTCCTTTGAAATATAACGGATGACAAGTCAGTTTGATTTGTTTCTGATGTTCAAAGGATCATTCGATGTTGTTGACTCTCTGGGCTTCGGCTCAGCTTGTCTATATTTTTCAACGGAGAGTTTGATCCTGGCTCAGGACGAACGCTGGCGGCGTGCTTAACACATGCAAGTCGAGCGGTAAGGCCCCTTCGGGGGTACACGAGCGGCGAACGGGTGAGTAACACGTGAGCAACCTACCCTCAACTTTGGGATAAGCCTCGGAAACGGGGTCTAATACCGGATAATACTATGGGCCTCATGGTTTGTGGTTGAAAGTTCTGGCGGTTGGGGATGGGCTCGCGGCCTATCAGCTTGTTGGTGGGGTAGTGGCCTACCAAGGCGTCGACGGGTAGCCGGCCTGAGAGGGCGACCGGCCACACTGGGACTGAGACACGGCCCAGACTCCTACGGGAGGCAGCAGTGGGGAATATTGCGCAATGGACGAAAGTCTGACGCAGCAACGCCGCGTGAGGGATGACGGCCTTCGGGTTGTAAACCTCTTTCAGCAGGGACGAAGCGAGAGTGACGGTACCTGCAGAAGAAGGACCGGCCAACTACGTGCCAGCAGCCGCGGTAATACGTAGGGTCCGAGCGTTGTCCGGAATTATTGGGCGTAAAGGGCTCGTAGGCGGTTCGTCACGTCGGGAGTGAAAACTCGGGGCTCAACCCCGAGCCTGCTTCCGATACGGGCAGACTAGAGGTAGGCAGGGGAGAGCGGAACTCCTGGTGTAGCGGTGGAATGCGCAGATATCAGGAAGAACACCGGTGGCGAAGGCGGCTCTCTGGGCCTTACCTGACGCTGAGGAGCGAAAGCGTGGGTAGCGAACAGGATTAGATACCCTGGTAGTCCACGCCGTAAACGTTGGGCGCTAGGTGTGGGGGACATTCCACGTCCTCCGTGCCGCAGCTAACGCATTAAGCGCCCCGCCTGGGGAGTACGGCCGCAAGGCTAAAACTCAAAGGAATTGACGGGGGCCCGCACAAGCGGCGGAGCATGCGGATTAATTCGATGCAACGCGAAGAACCTTACCTGGGTTTGACATATAGGGAAATCCTCCAGAGATGGGGGGTCCGTAAGGGTCCTATACAGGTGGTGCATGGCTGTCGTCAGCTCGTGTCGTGAGATGTTGGGTTAAGTCCCGCAACGAGCGCAACCCTCGTCCTATGTTGCCAGCACGCCCTTCGGGGTGGTGGGGACTCATAGGAGACTGCCGGGGTCAACTCGGAGGAAGGTGGGGATGACGTCAAGTCATCATGCCCCTTATGTCCAGGGCTTCACGCATGCTACAATGGCCGGTACAAAGGGCTGCGAAACTGTAAGGTGGAGCGAATCCCAAAAAGCCGGTCTCAGTTCGGATTGGGGTCTGCAACTCGACCCCATGAAGTCGGAGTCGCTAGTAATCGCAGATCAGCAACGCTGCGGTGAATACGTTCCCGGGCCTTGTACACACCGCCCGTCACGTCATGAAAGTCGGCAACACCCGAAGCCGGTGGCCTAACCCTTGTGGAGGGAGCCGTCGAAGGTGGGGCTGGCGATTAGGACGAAGTCGTAACAAGGTAGCCGTACCGGAAGGTGCGGCTGGATCACCTCCTTTCTAAGGAGCACTTGGCGCTCATGTTGTGGGTGTCCATGTCATCACTTTCTCAGGCGAATGTTCTGGGGGTGATGGTGCTTCGGATTGTGGAACATTGACCATTAGGTCTGGAACTTGTGTTGTTCTTGCTAGTACTGCTGATCCTTTGGGGTGGGCGTGGAATGTGGGGATGGTGTGAGGGATGGGCCGAGGCGCGCTGTTGGGTCCTGAGGGATCGGGCTCTGGACTCGTGTGAGTTCGGGGACTGTTTCTTCAAGGGTCACGGGCCAACTGGGTGTTTCTGGTTGGTTGGGTGGCTGGGGCCGGCTCTCACCAGACTGCGGTGGGGTTCATTCTTCTGGGTGTGTTGTTTCCCTGGTGGGGTGGGTTTCTGCGGTGTGTGGTGGTTTTGGGTTGGTGTTCCTGCCCGTATTTTGAGAACTGTATAGTGGACGCGAGCATCTCTTTGTAGCGTAATTTTGCTTTTAGTTTTTGTGACAAGCTACTAAGGGCAATCGGTGGATGTCTTGGTACCAAGAGCCGATGAAGGACGTTGGAGCCTGCGATAAGCCCCGGGGAGTTGGCAACCGAGCTGTGATCCGGGGGTGTCCGAATGGGGAAACCCAGCTGGCATTCTAAAGCCAGTTACCAGTGCCTGAACACATAGGGTTCTGGAGGGAACGCGGGGAAGTGAAACATCTCAGTACCCGCAGGAAGAGAAAACAATAGTGATTCCGTGAGTAGTGGCGAGCGAAAGCGGATGAGGCTAAACCATGTGCGTGTGATAGCCGGCGTGCGTTGCGCATGTGGGGTCGTGGGAGCATTCAGACACTAATGCCGTGGTGTCAGAGAGTTATCAATCGTTGTTGAAGTCGAATCTTCTGGAATGTTGAGCCGTAGTGGGTTATAGCCCTGTAGGCGTAAGACAGCGACTCTCGAGTGTTTTCCCAAGTAGCACGGGACTCTTGAAATTCCGTGTGAATCTGGCGGGACCACCCGCTAAGCCTAAATACTTCTTGGTGACCGATAGCGGACTAGTACCGTGAGGGAAAGATGAAAAGTACCCCGGGAGGGGAGTGAAATAGTACCTGAAACCGATTGCCTACAATCCGTCGGAGCATTCCCTTGTGGGGTGTGACGGCGTGCCTTTTGAAGAATGAGCCTGCGAGTTAGTGGTGTGTGGCGAGGTTAACCCGTGTGGGGTAGCCGTAGCGAAAGCGAGTCTGAATAGGGCGCTTTAGTCGCATGCTCTAGACCCGAAGCGGAGTGATCTATCCATGGGCAGGTTGAAGCGTGGGTAAGACCGCGTGGAGGACCGAACCCACCAGGGTTGAAAACCTGGGGGATGACCTGTGGATAGGGGTGAAAGGCCAATCAAACTCCGTGATAGCTGGTTCTCCCCGAAATGCATATAGGTGCAGCGTCGCGTGTTTCTTACCGGAGGTAGAGCACTGGATGGTCTAGGGGGCTTACCGGCTTACCGAAATCAGCCAAACTCCGAATGCCGGTAAGTGAGAGCGCGGCAGTGAGACTGCGGGGGATAAGCTCCGTAGTCGAGAGGGAAACAGCCCAGATCACCAGCTAAGGCCCCTAAGCGATTGCTAAGTGGAAAAGGATGTGGAGTTGCCCAGACAACCAGGAGGTTGGCTTAGAAGCAGCCACCCTTGAAAGAGTGCGTAATAGCTCACTGGTCAAGTGATTCCGCGCCGACAATGTAGCGGGGCTCAAGCAATCCGCCGAAGCTGTGGCACTCACATGTGTACTCGGTGTCTTTGGACATCCAGGTGTGTGGGTGGGTAGGGGAGCGTCGTGCAGCGTGTGAAGCAGCCTAGTGATGGAGTTGTGGATGCTGCACGAGTGAGAATGCAGGCATGAGTAGCGAATGACGGGTGAGAAACCCGTCCGCCGAATGATCAAGGGTTCCAGGGTCAAGCTAATCTGCCCTGGGTAAGTCGGGACCTAAGGCGAGGCCGACAGGCGTAGTCGATGGACAACGGGTTGATATTCCCGTACCGGCATTAACACGACCCGACCGAATCTGCTGATGCTAAGCCAATGAAACCATGATGTCTTCGGATGGATTGGTGGGGTTGGTGGCCCGAGGTGGTAGTAGGTGCATTGAGGAGTGACGCAGGAGGGTAGTCCAACCGCGGCGATGGTAGGCGTAAGCTGATCCGCGGGCAAGGTGGTAGGGCGAGGCATAGGCAAATCCGTGTCTTATTTAGCCTGAGA